>DASRFJ010000209.1:0-57403 GCA_035651595.1 Streptosporangiaceae bacterium
GCTGGCTGCCCGCAATGCCCGGTTTGGTCCAGCATGCCCTTGCCGTTCGGCGGTCTGCTCGGGCTCCGGAAGACGCTCGAAAATTATTGCGGACAGTTACCCCCCCACTTTGGGGGGGTAACTGTCCGCAATGATCCGGCCCGCCCACTCTCGCGCCCCGGATCTCCCGATATGTCCTGGTTTGAGCGGGTGGGCTGCCTGTCGCGGCCGCATCGCGCGACACGCCGTGAGCCGTGAGCGCACATAAGGCGCAAATCGGGCAAGGGGCGCGGCGAGTGGCGGGGCACGCGGGGCAAGCGGGGCAAGCGGGGCAGGCGGGGCAGGCGGGCGAAGCGCGCGGGCGGCGCCTGCGGGGGGCGGGGCGCGGTGGGCGGGTTAGGGGGCGATTGACTCTTGGGCTAGGGTCCAGAAGTCGCGGTAGATGGGCGGCGGGTTGAGGACGAACTTGGCGGAGCCGGTCATCAGGACCGTGACGAGTTCCTCGTCGGGGCTGACGTACCAGACCGAGCCGAGGCCGCCGTTCCAGCCGAACCGGCCGGCCGGCTCGGCCAGGTCGACCCGCTTGGTGACCACCGACATGCCGAACCCCCAGCCGTGGCTGGCGAAGTAGCCGGCGAACGGCCCGGCCGACTGCTTCTGCGCTGGTGTGAGGTGGTCGGTGGTCATCAGCTCGACCGCCGCGCCGGACAGCAGGGGGCCGCCACGACGCAGCATCATCTCGCCGAAGGCCAGGTAGTCCGGCACCGTGGAGACCAGCCCGCCGGCACCGGACGGGAAGGCCGGCGGCTCGCGCCACTTGCTGTCCGCGACCGCGTCGTAGACGTCGACCCCGTTGTCCGCGTACCCGGTGGCCAGCCGGGAAAGCTCCCCGGGCGGCACGCTGAACGCCGTGTCGGTCATGCCGAGCGGCTCGAACACGCGCTCGCGCAGGAAGTCCTCGAAACGCATACCCGTCGCGCGGGCGATCAGCACGCCCAGCACGTCGGATCCGGTGTGGTACATCCAGCCCGCGCCGGGCTGGTGCATCAGGGGCAGCGTGCCGAGGCGGCGGAGCCACTCCTCCGGCGCGGGGGGCACCGGCGGGTCCGGCGCGCCCTGGCCCAGCTCCAGGTCGTCCATCGCCTGCTGGATCGGGTAGGTGCCTGGCGGCGCGAGTACCATGCCCAAACCCCAGGTGAACGTCAGCAGGTCACGCACGGTGACCGGCCGCTCGGCCGGCACGGTGTCGGTCAGCGGGCCGTCGACGTTCCGCAGCACCACCCGGCCGGCCAGCTCGGGCAGCAGCCGGTCCACCGGCTCGTCCAGCCGCAGCTTGCACTCGGCCACGCACATCATCGTCGCCGCGGCCGTGACCGGCTTGGTCAGCGACGAGACACGGAAGATCGTGTCATCGCGGACCGGCGTGCCGTCCTGACCGGCCGCGCCGATCGGCTCGATCACCCGCTCGCCCCGGCGGCTCACCGCCAGCACGAGCCCGGGCACCTCGCCGCGCTCCACATAACCCGCCATCACGTCGCGCATGCGGGCGAGCCGCGATTTCGAAAATCCGCCGCCGCTCATGTGCTTTTCCCTCCGTCGCCTTTTTCGCCAATTCCCTACAGTGACAGTCGGCCACTCGCGGTGCATCTCCCTCATTGCGCCACGGCGGTACCACAGGCAATCAGGGAGATGCGCTGGAAAGGATCGCCCTGATAACTTCCCGTTTCGGAGGTATGCGTCTGATTCAAGCCGATCGAGGCTTAGGGGTTGGGAAAGGATTCTTGTCATGCGCTTTCGCTTTCGACTGCCTGCGCTCGTAGCCGCGGGCGTGCTCATTCCCCTAGGCCTGAGCGGCCAAGTCGCGGCCGCTCATCCGCCGGCCAGGGCATTTACCGGGGCACCGGCGGGGCTGACCGCGGCGCAAGTCCGCCAGCTGGCCGCCAATTCGACCGACCGGTCGATCATCATCCTCAAGGACCAGCTCACGAACCTGCCCGCGCGCGGGGCCACCCTCCCGGGGCGGATCAGCGCGGCCAAGGCCGACCAGGCGCCGATCATGGCGGAGCTGACCGAGCTGCACGCGACCAACGTGCAGAGCTTCCAGATCATCAACGCGATCGCGGCCACGATCTCGCCCGCCGAGGTACAGCGCCTGCGGGCGAACCCGGCGGTCGCGTCGGTCGAGCCGGACACGCTCCAGCACATCGCGCAGCAGAGCGACACCTCACCGGGCGGCGGCGCGGCCGTCGGCACCAGTTCCAGCGGCACGGTGGCCGGCACGCTCGCCAACGGCGAGACCGCCGACCAGCAGATCTGCCCGAGCAACCCCGCCAAGCCGCTGATCGAGCCCGAATCCCGCAACCTGATGAACGTGAACGCCGCGAACCAGATCGCGGACGGCTCCGGCATCAAGGTCGGGCTGATCTACGATGGCATCGACCCGAACACGCCGGACCTGATCCGCGCCAACGGGCAGCACGTCATCACCGACTACCAGGACTTCAGCGGGCAGGGTCCGGTCACCCCGGACACCGGGTTTGCCTTCACCTTCGCGGGCCTCATCGCCGGCCAGGGTAATACGGTCTACGACCTGTCGAAGTTCGTCAACAAGGCGCACCCGCTGCCCGCCGGCTGCAACATCAAGCTCGTGGGCATGGCGCCGGGCGCGAGCATGGTGGAACTGAACAGCTTCGGCGACGACGCCCACCAGATCTACAACTCCGAGATCTTCAGGACCGTCCAGTACGCCGTCATGACGGACCACGTCAACGTGCTCGTCATGCCGTTCGGCGGCACCGCGGTGCCGAACTTCCAGAACGACCCCCCGGCGCTGCTCGTCCAGGCAGCGGCGGCCGCGGGCGTGGTCGTGGTCGCGCCCACCGGCGACACCGGCCCCTCGGTCGGCAACATCTTCTCGCCGGGCGGCGTTCCGGGAGTGATCGGCGTCGGCGCGAGCACCGCGCTCCAGTTCTATCGCCAGACCGGCGAGAACGGCCCCAACCCGACGTCGGGAACCGGCTGGGTGAACAACAACCTCAGCGCGCAGAGCGGCACCGGCATCCAGGAATTCACCACGCATACCCCGGACGTGCTCGCTCCTGGCGACGTGGTCTGGGGACTGTGCAGCACCAACACCACACGGTTCTTCGCCTGCGGGGATCCCGCCAACGGGTCCTCCCCGGGAATCACGGGCCTGGCCTCCACCGCCTTCGCCTCCAGTGAGGTCGCCGGCGTCGCCGCGCTGGTCATGCAGGCGTACGCGAAGACCCACGATGGCGCCATGCCGCCGGCTGGCCTGGTCCAGCGGATCATCGACAGCACCGCCACCGACCTGGGCGCACCGACCGACCACCAGGGCGCCGGGCTGGTCAACGCGCTCAAGGCAGTGCAGCTCGCCGAGTCCGTCAACGGCGGCAGTCCGCAGGGCAGCACGCTGCTGGTGAACAAGACCCAGCTGAACGCGACCGTGAACGCCGGTCAGAGCCACACGTTCAGCATCGGCGTCACCAATGAGGGCCACACGTCCCAGACCGTCACGCCGAAGGTGTCCGGCAACCCGTCCACGACGTCCACGGACACCGGAACCGTCACCCTCGACGCGTCCAGCGCGACATCGGTAGGCGGCTTCGGCGAAACCGACTCGTACGTGACGCACAAGTTCACGGTGCCGGCCGGAACCGATTACCTGAACGGCGACATCGCATGGAACGACCAGGTCACCGGCGGGGTGGCGAACGAGGAGCTGTTCGACCCCCAGGGACGGCTCGTCAATTACTCGTCGGCAGATGGCAACCAGAGCGGGTTCGGGCACATCGAGGTGCGCCAGCCCACGGCGGGCACCTGGACCGCGGTGATCTACACGCCCAGCAACGCGAAGTACTTCGGCCCGGTGAACTTCTCCTACACCACCGAGAACTTCCATACCGCCGGGTCGGTGTTCCCCGCGTCGCAGACGCTGGCGCCAGGACAGTCCGGCACCTTCCAGGTGACGGTCACCGCGGGTCAGCCGGGCGACGAGTCGTTCAGCCTGCACCTGGGCACCGGCAGCGACACGGACGGGACGGTCCCGGTCGTGCTGCGAGCACTCGTGCCGGTCAGCAACGGCACCGGCTCCTTCGCCGGCACGCTTACCGGTGACGACGTTTCCGGTACCCCCGACGGTGGTGGTCCCGCCACGGGCACCGCGGCCGGCGGCCAGATGCTCACCTACCAGTTCTACGTGCCGCCGGGCGAGCCGTCGCTGAACGTCGGTATCCAGCTGCGCGATTCTGACTACATCCTCCAGGGCGCGATCATCCCGCCCTTCGACCAGGGGCTTGACCTCCAGTCGACCGCCAACAACGCGAACAAGCCGGGTGCGACCATGCAGTTCTTCCGCCGCACACCGGTGCCCGGCCTGTGGACCGTGTCGTTCGTGACAACCGGCGCGATCGACGGGGCGCACCTGAGCGAGCCGTTCACCGGGACGGTCTCGTTCAAGGCCCCGGCCGTCACCGCCAGCGGACTGCCGAACTCGCCGTTCACGGCGCTGAAGGCAGGCCAGCCGGTCACCGCGACGATTTCCGTGACGAACAACGGCAACATCGCCAAGGACTACTTCGCGGACCCGCGCCTGAACAAGCTGGCGCAGCTGTCGCTGCTCGGCACCAACACGGTCGGCGGCTTCACCTTCACCGATAATCCGCTCACCACGACGCTGCCAGTCCCGGGTAATCAGAACCCGCACTTCCTTGTGCCGACCGACACCGTCAAGCTCGTCACGAACGGGCAAGGCACGCTGCCGCTCACGCTGGACATGAACTCCGACGACAACGACCCTGAGGAGCAGGCCGTCTCCTCCGGCAACAACGCGGTCGCCACGCTGATATCCCCCGAAGTCGCTCCCGGCCAGGAATGGATCGGCGTCGACCCCGGGGCCGGCCCGTTCGCCAGTCCGGTATCCGGCACGGTGAAGCTGACGGAGATCGCTACCGCCAACGCGTTCGACAGCGCCGTCACCTCGAGCACCGGCGACGCGTGGCAACTCGCGGTCAACGCCAACGCCCCGTACACCCCGCTGACGCTGGACCCGGGCCAGACCGGCACGATCACCGTCACGTTCACGCCGACCGGCGCGAAGGGCACCGCGGTCAGCGGCTTCATCGCCATCGACACGTTCAACAAGGCCACCGACAGTGGCGACGAAGTAATCAACATCCCGTACAGCTACACCATCGGTTAGCCGCACCGATCGTGGCCAGTACCGGTCGAATATGACCCGGTACTGGCCACGATCATGCCCCCGATCATACGCAGGGCCCTTTCGCACTCTCGGAGATGCGGAGGGGTGCGCGCGCAGCGCAATGTAATTCCGTAACGGGTGCCATTCTTCGGCCCTAAACCCAGGGAGAATGCCATGAGCGTCAGCCAAGCGCCGCCCAAGGAAGAGCTCGTGCAGCGTGCCGCCAAGCTGGTCCCGCTTATCCGGGACAAGGCGGTATGGATGGACGATAACCGGTGCCTGCACGACGAGGTGATCCAGGCGATCACCGACGCGGGCCTGCTCCGGATGCGGGTTCCCGTCAGGTACGGCGGATTCGAGTCGGACATGACCACCACGGCGAACGTCATCGCCGAACTCGGGCGCGGTGACGGCTCGGTGTCCTGGACCGCCGCGGTGTGGGCGATCAGCAGCTGGATGGTCGGGATGTTCCCCGACGAGGTGCAGGACGAGGTCTACGCCGACCCGGACGTCCGCATCTGCGGCATCCTGTCCCCCGGCGCGATGTGCATGCCGGTCGACGGCGGCTACGTGGTCAACGGCAAGTGGTCGTTCAACACCGGGGCCCGGCAGAGCACCTGGAACACCAACGCGGCCGTCGCCCCCACGCCGGACGGCGGAATGCAGCCGGTCATGACCCTGATCAAGATCAGTGACCTGGAGATCATCGACGACTGGAACACCTCGGGCCTGCGCGCCTCCGGCAGCGTCACCACGATCGCCAAGGACCTGTTCCTGCCCGCCGCGCGCGTGCTGCCGATGGGCCCGGTCCTCCAGGGCCAGCACCTGTCCCAGCTGAACGCGAACGCCCCGATCTTCAAGGCCCCGTTCATGCCGACCGCGTGCGCCAAGGTCGGCGCCGTCGCGGTGGGCATGGCGCTGGGCGCCAAGGACGCGTTCTTCGAGCGGCTGCCCGGCCGGAAGATCACCTACACCAGCTACGAGAACCAGGCCGAGGCGCCGGTCACCCACATGGAGGTGGCGGACGCGGTCACCCGGGTCGACGAAGCCGGCTTCCACAATCACCGCGCCGCGCAGGCGATCGACACCAAGGGCCAGTCCGGCGAGCAGTGGACGCTCGAGGAGCGCGCCCGCGCCCGGCTGGACCTCGGCGCCGCGTGCCAGCGCGCCAAGGAGGCCGTCGGCGTGCTCAACATGGCGAGCGGCGGGTCGTCGACCTACCGCGACGTGCCGATCCAGCGCTACGAGCGGGACGTCACGACGCTGAACCTGCACGCCATCCTGCACCCGGCCACCAACCTCGAGCTGTACGGCCGCATCGTCTGCGGCCTGGACTCGAACACGCCATACATCTAGGAGACGTCTGTGGCTGCCGTGAAAAACCCGTCGCGAGACGAGCTTGTCCAGCGCGTGACGGACATTATGCCCGTGCTGCGGGCGAATGCGCTGTGGGGAGACCAGCACCAGCGCCTGGCCGACGAGTCGGTCGACGCGATGATCGGCGCCGGCGTCTTGCGGATGCTGGCTCCCGCCCAGTACGGCGGCTACGAGAGCGACATGCACACCATCCTCGACGTGGACATCCAGCTCGCCCGGGCAGACGGTGCGTCCGCGTTCTGCGCGACCGCCTGGTGGGCTCAGTGCTGGGCGGTCGCGCACTTCCCCGACTCGGTGCAGGACGAGGTCTTCGCCGGTCCGCACGGCGCTGACGTGCGGATCTGCGGGACCCTGGTGCCGAACGGCAAGGGCGAGATCACCAAGGACGGCGTCGTCGTGTCCGGCGAGTGGGGGTTCAACACCGGCGCCTGGCACAGCCAGTGGAAGGTGCTCTCCACGCTGGCGCTCAACGCGGCCGGCGAGATCGAGCCGATCGCCGCGGTCGTGCCGATGAGCGACCTGGAACTGGTGGACGACTGGGACGTCGCGGGCCTGCGTGCCACCGGGAGCGTCACGCTGGTCGCCAACGACGTGTTCATCCCGCGGCAGCGCTTCCAGTGGATGAGCCAGGTCGCCCGCCAGGAGTACGACTCCGCGCGGAACGCGGATTCACCCTGCTACCGGGGCCCGATCATCGGCGTGCTGTCCGCGATCAACACCGGCGAGAAGATCGGGCTGGCCCAGGCCGCCCGCGACGCGTTCTTCGAGCGGATGTACGGCCGCCCGATCCAGCACACCGGTTACCAGAGCCAGGCCGAATGGCCGGTCACTCACGTTCAGGTGGCCGAGGCCGACCTGAAGATCGACGAGGCCGAGTACCACGCCCGCCGCCTCGCGACGCTGGTGGACGAGAAGAACCAGAGCAACGCGCCCTATTCGATGCGCGAGCGCGCATACTGCCGGATGGCGGTCGGCCGCGTTTCGCAACTGTGCTACGAGGCCATCGAGATCTACAATCTGGCCAGCGGCGCGGGCAGTATTTACAGTTCGATGCCAATTCAGCGGATTCAGCGTGACATGCAGGCCATCAACGTGCACGCTTTGAACATGCCGGCCAAGAACCTTGAACTCTACGGAAGAGTCCTGTGCGGCCTGGAGCCCAACACGTTCTTCATCTGAATTAACGCGCGAGGAACAATGGACACTGAGACAACGCTCACGCTCGAGGCCTTCGCGGACACATTTGTGCCCGGTGAGAAGCGGTCACCGGACGATGTCGCGATAGCGGGCGCGGCGCCGGGTCCGGGTGCGGTCGCGGCGGGCGCCCTCGAACTGCTTCAGACGCCGGCCACCGGCATCTCGACCACGCTGGACGATCTCGTGGTGGCGCTGAACGACCACGCCATCGAGTACGCCGACGAGCACGGCCTGACGCTCGACCCGGCGGTCCCGCCGTATGTCGCGCTCAGCTACGAGCAGCGCACGGCGCTGATGGGCACGCTGATGGGACCGGATCACCCGGAGAAGGAGTCCTGGATCCTGCCCGCGCTGTTCTGCTTCATGGCCTTCGACACCGCCGCGCACCTCGACACCGTGGGCGCGCTCAAGGACGGGCACCCGGGCCTGACGGCGATGGGGTACGCGAAGCCGGACGCCGACGGCCTGTGGCGGTTCCCCGAGTACACCTACGGCCGCCAGCTGTCCCGGGCGCACCCCCGCACGACATCCTCAGGAGACCCGGCATGACCAGCATGAACGGCCACGAGCGCACCGACATCGTGGTGATCGGCAGCGGCTTCGGCGGCGCGATCACCGCCTACCACCTGGCGGCGGGCGGCGCCAAGGTCGTGGTACTCGAGCGCGGGCCGTGGGTGCCGAGCGACGAGTTCGACCACGACTTCAAGCTGGGCACGTCGTCCACCAGGATCTTCGACTTCGTGGCCGGGGACGGCATGAGCATCCTCGGCGGCAACTGCGTCGGGGGCGGCAGCGTCGTGTACTTCGCCACGATGCCGCGCGCCCCCCGGTTCACCTTCGAGCGCCAGGGCAGCATCGGCAGGCGGATGTGGCCGGCGGCCATCACCAGGGACGCCCTTGACCCGTGGTACGACCGGGTGGCCGAAGCCCTGCCGATCTACCGGCAGTCCTGGGACGACGTCCCGTATCCGGGTGGCCTGTGGGCCGCCGCGTGCGACCACGCGGGGCGCACCGCCAACCTGCCCAATGTCGCGATCGACACCTCGCTGTGCACCAACTGCAACTGGATGATGGCCGGCTGCAAGTTCGACGCCAAGCGGTCCCTGCTGCTGAACTACCTGCCCGCGGCGGTCTCGCACGGCGCGCAGATCAGGCCGCTGCACGAGGTGCAGAAGATATCCAAGGCCGACGGCTGGTACCGGGTGCACTACAACCTCATCGACGACGAGGACTACCGGGTGAGCACCGGCGGCGGCACGATCGACGCCAAGATCGTCATCGTGGCCGCGGGGGCGGGGGCCACGCCGGTGATCCTGCAGCGCTCCGAGCCCGAGCTCGGCACGATGCCGCACGGTGTCGGCCGGTACTTCTCCGGCAACGGCGAGCGGCTCAACACCGCGATCATCGACGAGGACAAGGCCCGCGAGGTGCTCGGCCTGCAACGGCCCGACGGCCGGGCATACGCGGCGAACCAGATCGGCCGCGGGCCGACGGTGGTCTGCTGGGATCACGTCGACGGCGCACTGCCCGAGCACTCCAGGTTCGCACTCGAGCAGCTGTACTTCCCGCCCGGCCTCGGCACGATCCTGGCGCAGGCGCCGGGTGCCGAGGGCACCGCCTGGTTCGGGCCGCAGAAGAAGGAGATGCTGCGGCACTTCCAGTCCTGGCTGACGATCTTCATCCTGTCCGAGGACAACAACGAGGGCGTGTTCGGGCCGCCGCCGCCGACCGGCAACGCGGTCCGCATCTCCCAGCAGATGCTCGGCCGCGGCAACCTCAGCTACGAGCCGAGCAAGCAGACGCTGCGCGGCTGGGCCGAGGCGGACGCGGAGATCAAGGACATCCTCGAACGGGACGGCCTGGCGCGCGTCCGGCCGTGGACCAACGACGTGGTGGGCGCCTACACGGTGCACCCGCTGTCGTCCTGCCGCATCGGCGACGACCCCGCCACCTCCGCGCTCGACGACCGGCACGAGCTGCGCGGCCACCCGGGCATCTTCGTCACCGACGGCTCGGCGGTGCCCGGCGCGCTCACCGTGAACCCGGCGCTGACCATCGCCGCGCTGGCCGAGCGCGCCATCCCCGGCATCGTGCGCGCCGCGCAGGAGCGGGGCATCGAAGTCACCTACGGCGCCCCGGCGCCGGACGGCGCGAGCAGCGCCCGGCGCGCGGCGATGCCGGCGCTGGCGAGCCTAGGAGCACAACAATGAGCAACGCGTTCCTCACCAAGGGCGTCCGCAGGTCACTGGGCGAGATCCGGTACGTCAAGCCGGTCATGCCGGGTTCGGCCAGCGGCCTTGTCGCCGATGTCTACGCGCAGGCCGAGCGCGACTTCGGCCTGATCGCGGCGCCGCTCGCCATGCACTCCCCGGCCCCCGCGCTGGCCGCCGCGTCCTGGGCGATGCTGCGGGAGACGCTGCTGGCCACGGGCTCGGTCCCGCGGGCCGAGAAGGAAGCCGTCGCCGCCGCCGTGTCGGCGGGAAACGCGTGCCCGTACTGCGTCACCGTGCACACCGCCACGTCCAAGGCGCTCGGCAACGAGCTGGACTCGGTCAACGACCCGGGGATGAAGGAGATCATCGCCTGGGCGCAGCAGAGCGGCCAGCCCGATCCGGCCCCGCTAGCCCACCCCGGTTACGCGGAACTCGCCGGGGTGGCGGTGACGTTCCACTACCTGAACCGCATGGTGACGATCTTCCTGCCCAAGTCGCCCCTGCCGTCGCTCACGCCCAAGGCGGTCGGCGGCTGGGTCATGGACATGCTCGCCTCGGCCATGACCGCGGCCAGCCCGGCACCCGGCGCGGCGCTCACCCTGCTGCCCGACGCGCCGCTGCCCGACGAATTCTCCTGGGCGGCCGGCACGCCCCATGTGGCCGCGGCGTTCGCCAGGGCCAGCGCGGCCATCGAGGAAGCCGGGCAGCGAGCGGTACCGCCGCGGGTGCGGGAGTTCGTGCTCGATATCCTCGACGGCCAGACCGGGCAGCCGGCCGGCCCGAGCCGAGCCTGGGCCGACACCGAGGTCGCCCGCCTCGACAGCGCCGACCGCGCGGCTGGCCGGCTGGCGATCCTCACGGCACTCGCCCCGCACCAGATCACCCGGACCGATGTCGCTGAGGCGCGGCAGTCAGATGACGCGCTGCTCGCGCTGACCGCATGGGCGAGCATGGCCGCCGCGCGCAAGATAAGCTCGCGGCTGCGCCAGCTGTCAGCGCGGTAGTCCCGCCCCGAGCCCCTCCTGGGCGAGAAACGAGTCCACGTCCAGGCTGGTGTGCTCGGACAGGATGTCCTGGTGAAGTCGCCGCAGCCGTGCGCTGGGGTCGACGCCGAGCTCGTTGTTCAGCGTGACGCGGAGCCGGTGGAACGCCTCCAGCGCCCGGGCGACATGGCCGGACCGGTACAGGGCGGTCATCAGCAGGCCCGCGAAACTCTCGTTCATGGGATGCCGGGCGGCCAGCAGTGTCAGCTCGCCCAGGATGTCGGCGTGCCGGTTCAGGGCCAGGTCGGCCTGGATGCGGCGCAGCTGCACGCCGAGCCGGGTTTCCTCCAGGGAGACCGCCTCACCCTCCAGCACGCGACCCTGCCGTACGTCCGAGAACGCGCCGCCGCGCCACAGGGACAGGGCGCGACTGAGCGTCTCGGAGACGGCTCGCGGGTTGCCCGCCTCGGCGGCCTCGCGACCGATCCTGGCGAGCCGGTGGAACTCTTCGATGTCGGTGCGGCATTCGAGCTGGTATCCGGAGTGCATCGTCTGGAGGTACTCATTCGCGACCCGTGCGCGTGGCATGCCCGCCGCGAGCCTGCGTCGCAGGTAGAAGATGTAGGTCTGCACCGTGGCGGCCGAGCTGCGCGGCGGACGGTCGTCCCACAATTCCTCAGTCAGGGTGGCGACGCTGACGACCCGTCCGGCGTTGAGCGCGAGCAGTGCCAGCACCTGGCGCTGCTTGGCCGCACGGGGCGCGAACTGCAGTGTTCCTAGGCTCGCGGAAAACGGACCGAGCATTTGTATACTTATCTGCGCGGGATCCGTGAACAAGATACCTCCTCATCGGCTAGATTTGACCCGGTGTTCCAGCTGAGCATCCGTCGCATAAACGGCTCAATCCAGTGATACCGTCACGTTCCAGCCGTGAAAGTTTCATGAAGCGAACATGAGTATTTACTGACGGACGAGGGTCAGCCTGGCTCCTGGACACGGACCGGCGGGGCGTAGTAAGGCCCTGGGCAGCGGTCACGGTCCCCGGGCCACGGCCGCATAGGGGCGGCGCACCTCAGGAACCCCTTTCTCTGGAGCTACTCCCACATTCTGCGGCCTGCGGCGGCCCTGCCTCTTCGCGGTTGCTATCCCGCGTCTCACGCATTTGCGTGAAGTTCCTTTTACTCCTAACGACATTCGTCCTTCCCGTCGAGCCCTGCACCACGCGCACCGTGGCCCCCACGGCGTGTGCGTAATGCGCAAGACCCGAGATGGCGCAGGCTCGCGTCCGGCGCACCGTAGGCATGTAGACCTGAGGCCTTTCGGCACGAATCGGATGCTCTCGTACCTGTGAGGGATGTATGTCAATTTCGCGCGTCAGGTTCCGGCGGCTGATACCCGCCGCGGCCGCGATCGCACTGCTAGCGGGTTTGTGGGTCAACGCGACCCTCGCCGTCGCGTCACCCGTTAATGCCAGCAAGGTAGCGGCGGCGTACAAGTTCCAGGCAATGCCGATCGCGATGCCGCCCGGCTACCACCCGACCCAGACGCTGCGCCCGGTCAACGGCGCGTACCAGCACCTGGTCTCGTGGATCTCGTCGGTGGGGGCCAGCATCGCGATGACCGACGTGACCGGCCGCGGCCTGTCCGACGGCATGTGCATCGTCGACACCCGGTCCAACGACGTGATCATCACTTACGCGCCGACGGCGCCGGCGGCCGACCAGTTCACGCCGTTCGTGCTCGACCCGGCGCCGCTGCCGTACAACTCGACGATGGCCCCGATGGGCTGCGTGCCCGGCGACTACAACGGTGACGGGCGGATGGACTTCCTGGTTTATTACTGGGGCCGCTCCCCGATCATCTACCTGGCACGGTCCACCGCGACCGGGCCCTCGGCCAGCGCCTACAAGCCGGTCGAGCTGCTGCCGGAGGACGTGAACGGGCAGTACAACGGCCCCGACTGGAACACCAACGCGGTGGCCGTCGCCGACTTCGAGGGCAACGGGCGTCCCGACCTGTTCCTCGGCAACTACTTCCCGGACTCCGCGGTGCTCGACCCGCACGGCATCAACAACGTGCAGATGCCCACGTCGCTGTCGGACGCGCAGAACGGCGGCGGTGACTACATGTTCCGCTGGCTCGGCGGCACCGCGGGCGCGAACCCGACGGTGAGCTACCAGATCGTGAAGGACGCGATCCCGTACGCCGACTCGACCGGATGGACGCTGGGCGCGGCCACCGCGGACCTGACCGGCAGCGGGCTGCCCGACCTGTACATCGCCAACGACTTCGGGCCGGGGCACCTGCTGTACAACCAGTCCACCCCCGGACACCTCAAGTTCGGCCTGGCCTGGGGTCAGCGCGGGGCGCTCACGCCCAAGTCGTTCGTGCTCGGCCGGGGATCGTTCAAGGGCATGGGCGCCGACTTCGGCGACCTGGCCGGCAACGGCCGGTACGACCTGATGGTCAGCAACATCACCACCCCATGGGGCCTGCAGGAGAGCAACTTCGTTTTCATGAACCAGGCGAACAACGGCAAGCAGATGCAGCAGGACCTGTCCAAGAGCATCGCGCCGTTCAACCAGGACGCCGAGCAGATGGGCATGGCGTGGACCGGCTGGACCTGGGACGTGAAGTTCGGCGACTTCCTGAACAGCGGAAACCTCGACGTCGTCCAGACGGACGGCTTCATCAAGGGCACGATCGACCGCTGGAACTGGCTACAGGAAATGGCCATGACCAACGACGACCTGCTCAGCAATCCGGCGAACTGGCCGCTGGTCGAGCCGGGCGACGACATCGCGGGCGACCAGTGCCCCGCCTTCTACGCCGACGGCGGCAACGACCAGTTCGTCAACATCGACCAGCAGCTCGGCATGTGCACCAAGGGCGGCAACATACCGACCAGGGGCGTCGCGATGGCGGATCCGCAAGGCAACGGCGTGCTTGACTTCGCGCTAGCCCGGCAGTGGGGCCCGCCGGCCTTCTACTCCAACCAGTCACCGAGTCTCGGGCACTACCTCGGCCTGAACTTCTACCGGCCGGTCGCCGGCAGCACCGCGGGGCAGGGCCTGGAGGGCATGGGCACCCCCGCGTACGGCACGACGGTCACGATCGACACGCCGGGGCACACGCAGGTCTCGCAGCTCGACGGCGGCAGCGGCAGCGCGGGCAAGCGCAGCTTCGAGGTCTCGTTCGGGCTCGGCTCCTACAGCGGCCCGGTGACGGTGCACCTCCAGTGGGCCGACACCAGCGGCCAGCAGCACCGGCAGACCATCACCCTCACCCCCGGGACCCACAACCTGATGCTCACCAGCAACGCTACGGAGGTTGCTAGCTCATGACCGCCACGATCCAAGCACAGGACGGCGCGCTCACCACGCCGCCCGCGAAGGCGAAGAAGGCGGCTGACCCCCGCTATCTGGCGCTGCGTAACTTCGCGATGTCGATCAGCGCGTTCAACGTCTTCGGCTACACCCTGCTCGGCTTCGAGCAACCCTGGTTGTGGGCCCTGTTCTCGGTCCTCGTCGGGTACACGACGGAGTTCGTCTTCGAGACGATCAGCGCCTGGGCCTTCCAGCGCCGCGCGGAGTACCGCGGCCGAGGCGGGCGCGGCGTGTACGAGTTCCTGCTTCCCGCGCACATCACCTCGCTCGCCATGAACATGCTGATGTACGCCAACAACCAGTACTGGCCGATCCTGTTCGGCGTGGTCCTGGCGGTCAGCGCCAAGTACGTGCTGCGCGCGCCGATCAACGGCAGGATGCGCCACTTCATGAACCCGTCCAACCTCGGCATCAGCGTCTGCCTGCTGCTGTTCGCCAAGTGGATCAGCATCGCGCCCCCGTACATGTTCTCCGAGTGGGCCAGCTCCTACTTCCGCCTGTTCGTCCCGATCGTGATCCTGGTCTCCGGGACCGTGCTGAACACGATGCTCACCAAGCGCGTCGCGCTGATCGTCGGCTGGATGGGCGGCTACTTCATCCAGGCGTTCGTCCGGCACTGGCTGTGGGGCATCCAGCTGAACACCGCGCTGACCGTGATGACCGGTATCGCGTTCGTACTGTTCACCAACTACATGATCACCGACCCGGGCACCACCCCGACCCGGCCGCGCGCGCAGTTCATGTTCGGCAGCAGCGTCGCCTTCGTCTACGCGGTGCTGATGCAGTTCAACATCGTCTACACCCTGTTCTTCGCGACCTCGATCGTCTGCGCCTTCCGCGGCCTGGGCTGGTGGGGCGCCTACTGGATGAAGAAGCGCCGGTCGGCGGGCGCCAGCCCCAACGGCGCGGTCCTCGCGACCCCGAGTCCCGTTGCCGAAGTAATCGCCAGCAATGGCGCTGGCACCAAGGTAACGGCGGGAGAAACGGTCACCACATGAGTACGCCCATTGCCATCGTCGGTGTCGCCTGCCGGTATCCCGACGCAAGTTCTCCCGCGGACCTGTGGGAGAACGCGCTCGCCGGACGCCGGGCGTTCCGCCGGATCCCGGACGAACGGCTGCGACTCGACGACTACTGGTCGCCGGATCCGGCCGCACCGGACAAGTTCTACACCCGCAAGGCCGCGGTCATCGAGGGCTTCGAGTTCGACCGGGTGAAGTACAAGATCGCCGGCAGCACGTTCCGCACCACGGACATGACGCACTGGCTGGCATTGGACACCGCCGCCCGGGCGCTCGACGACGCCGGCTTCGCCGACGGCGACGGGCTGCCCAAGGCGAGCACGCTCGTGATCGTCGGGAACAGCCTGGCGGGCGAGTTCACCCGGGCCAACCTGATGCGGCTGCGCTGGCCCTATGTCCGGCGCACGCTGGGCGCCGCGCTCGGCGAACTCGGCTGGGACGACGCCAGGCTGGCCGGCTTCCTGGCCGGCCTGGAGGAACGGTACAAAAGCGCGTTCCCGCCGGTCGACGAGGACACGCTGGCCGGCGGTCTATCGAACACGATCGCCGGCCGGATCTGCAACCACTTCGACCTCGGCGGCGGCGGCTTCACCGTCGACGGTGCCTGCTCGTCGTCGCT
Source organism: Streptosporangiaceae bacterium (assembly GCA_035651595.1). Taxonomy (GTDB): domain Bacteria; phylum Actinomycetota; class Actinomycetes; order Streptosporangiales; family Streptosporangiaceae; genus JAFARZ01. Next base: position 15,998 of record DASRFJ010000209.1, read on the forward strand.
GCTGTCCGTGGTGACCGCGTGCGCCGCGCTCAGCGACGAGGCGGCGGACGCGGCGGTGGCCGGCGGCGTCGACCTGAGCATCGATCCGTTCGAGATCATCGGGTTCGCCAAGACCGGCGCCCTCGCCACCGGCGAGATGCGGGTCTACGACCGGAACTCCAACGGCTTCTGGCCCGGCGAGGGCTGCGGCATGCTCGTGCTGATGCGCCGCGACGACGCGGAGGCCCGCGGGCTGCGGATCTACGCGACGATCACCGGCTGGGGGTACTCCTCGGACGGGAAGGGCGGCATCACCCGGCCGGAAGCGCACGGGCACGAACTGGCGATCAGCCGGGCCTACCGGGTGGCCGGATACGACTTCCGCACAGTCGGCTACCTCGAGGGCCATGGCACCGGGACCGCGGTCGGCGACGCCACCGAGCTGGCCGCGTTCTCCAACGCCCGCAAGGGCGCCCACGCCCCGGCCGCGATCAGCACGATCAAGGGCAACATCGGCCACACCAAGGCGGCCGCGGGCGTCGCCGGCCTGATCAAGGCCGTCATGGCCGTACACAACCAGGTCATCCCGCCGGCCACCGGGCACTACCAGCCCGCCGAGATCCTGACCACCGAGCACCCCGCGCTGCGCGTGCCGAACACGGCGGAGCTGTGGCCGGACGGGCAGCCGGTGCGCGCGGGCGTCTCGTCCATGGGGTTCGGCGGGATCAACGCGCACGTCGCGCTCGAGGGCGACCCAGCGGTCCGCCGGACGAGCATCGACGCCAGGACCAGGCGGCTGGTCAGCTCCCGCCAGGACTGCGAGGTGCTGCTGCTCGACGCGGAGAGCACCGCCGACCTGCGCGGCAAGGTCGCCGGCCTCGCGGAGCTGTGCGAGCGGCTCGCGTTCGCCGAACTCGGCGACCTAGCGGCCACCCTCGCCAGGAAGCCAGGCGGCGGCCCGGTGCGGGCCGCCGTCGTCGCGTCCTCCCCCGATCAGGCGGCCGAGCGGCTGGGCAAGCTGCTCCCGCTGCTCACCGAGCTGTCGGCCGACGGGACGCCGCGGGTGATCGACGTGGCCGGCGGCCTGTTCGCGGCCAGCCTGTCCGAGGGTAGCGAGGCCGGTGCTCCGCGCATCGGCTACCTGTTCCCCGGGCAGGGGTCCGGCACGGGAACCGAGGGGGCGCTGCGGCGGCGGTTCGGCGCCGTGCTGCCCGCCCCGTTCACCGCGCCGGCCGACGGTGACGTGGTCGCCACCGCCGTCGCCCAGCCGCGCATCGTGCGGTCCTCGGTCGACGGGCTGCGGATCCTGTCCCGCCTCGGCATCGAGGCGGACGCGGCGGCCGGGCACAGCCTCGGCGAGCTGACCGCGCTGCACTGGGCCGGCGCGATGGACGAGGCAAGCCTGGTCGAACTCGCCACCGAGCGCGGCCGGGTGATGGCCGAGGCGAGCGCGGGCGGCGGCGCGATGGCCGGCATCGCGGCCGGCCCCGACGTGGTCGAGTCGCTGCTAGACGGGGCCGAAGACGTCGTCATCGCCGGCTACAACGGGCCGAACCAGACCGTGATTTCCGGTCCCGCCGGTGCCGTGGAGAAGGTCTGCCGTGTCGCGGCGGACGCCGGCCACACGATCGCCAGGATCCGGGTGTCGCATGCCTTCCACTCCCCCGCCGTGGAACCGGCGGCCGCGGGACTGGGCCGGTACCTGGCAGGCCGCGAATTCCAGCCGCTGACCGGGCGCGTGCTGTCGACCGTCACCGGTGCCGCGCTGCCGGACGACACCGACGTGCCCGAACTGCTGATCCGCCAGGTACGTGACCCGGTCCGGTTCAGCCAGGCCGTCGCGGCGATGGCCGACGGCGTGGACCTGCTCGTCGAGGTGGGCCCGGGACGGGTGCTGTCCGGCCTGGCCGAGCAGATCGCGCCGGACGTTCCCGTCGTCGCGGTCGACACCGACGGCCCCTCGCTGGCCGGGCTGCTGTCCGCGGTGGCCGCCGCCTACGTGCTCGGCGCGCCGGTCCGGCCCGACGGGCTGTTCGCGGACCGGTTCACCCGGCCGTTCCCGGAAGACAAGACGTTCCGGTTCTTCGCCAGCCCGTGCGAGTCCGTGCCCGCGGACACGGCGGTCAGCCACGCCAGCGACGTCCTCGCGGCGCGAAGCCAGGAGGCCAGCGCCGAAGCACCTGTGTCGTTCGGAGGAATCAGGGAATCGTTTGGAAGCGAAGAACACAGCAGCCTAGAGATCCTGCGCCGGCTAGCGGCGGAGCGCGCCGAGCTGCCGCTGGAGACGGTCCGGTCCGACAGCCATCTGCTGGACGAGCTGCACCTGTCCTCGATCACCGTGGGCCAGATCATGAACCAGGCCGCGAAGGCACGGGGCGTTTCCGCGCCGATGGTGACCTCCAGCTTCGCCACCGCGACCGTGGCAGACCTGGCGCGGGTGCTCGACGAGCTCGCCGAGACGGCGCTGCCCGGTGATGGCGCGGCGGAACAGGCGCCGGACGGCGTCGAGCCCTGGGTGCGGGCGTTCTCCGTCGAACTCGTCCGCCAGCCCCGGCCCACGCGGGCGGCCGCCGAGGCGGACGGGCAGTGGGAAGTCTTCGCCACAGCCGGGCATCCGCTGAGCGAAGCGCTGAGCCGGGCGCTGCGTGCCGCGCGGCTCGGCGACGGCGTCGCGCTCGTGCTGCCGGCCGACTGCGGCGAGGAGCACCTCGGCCTCATGCTGCGGGCCGCCAAGGCCGCGCTGTCGCACACCGGATCTTGCCGGTTCCTCACGGTACAGGACCGGCGCGGCGGCGCGGGGCTGGCGAAGACCCTGCACCTGGAGGCCCCGGCCATCCCGGTCACGGTCGTCATCGCGCCGCTCGCGGCGGAGGTTCCCGCGGACGAGCTGGCCGAGGCGATAGCCGCCGACGTCGCCGCGAACGACGGGTTCAGCGAGGTGCACTACGACGCGGACGGCACCCGCACGGTGCCGCTGCTGCGGCCGGTGGCGGACCTCGCCGCCGACGGCGCGGAACTGCCGCTCGGGCACGACGACGTGCTGCTCGTCAGCGGCGGCGGGAAGGGCATCACCGCGGAGTGCGCGCTCGCGCTGGCCCGGGCCAGCGGCGCCTCGATCGCCGTGCTCGGCCGCTCCGACAGCGCCGCGGACGCCGAGCTGGGCGCCAACCTCCAGCGGATGGCGGACGCGGGCGTGACCTGCCGCTACTACCGGGCGGACGTCACCTCGCCGACCGAGGTGGCCGCGGCCGTCACTCAGATCGGCACCGAGCTTGGTCCGGTCACCGCCGTGCTGCACGGCGCCGGCCGGAACATGCCGTGCCCGATCGCCAGCCTCGACGAGGCGGCGTTCCTGGCCACCCTCGGACCCAAGGTCGGCGGCCTGACGGCGCTGCTCGCGGCCGTGAACCCGGACAAGCTCAAGCTGGTGATCGCGTTCGGCAGCATCATCGGCCGGGCCGGCCTGCGCGGCGAAGGCGACTACGCCACGGCCAACGACTGGCTCACCGACATGACGAACGGGCTCGCGCAGGCCAGCCCCGGGTGCCGGTACCTGGCGCTGGAGTGGTCGGTCTGGTCCGGCGCCGGCATGGGAGAGAAGCTTGGCGTGCTGGAATCGCTGGTCCGGGACGGCATCAGCCCGATCTCGGTGGATGACGGCATCGAGATGCTGCGGCGGCTGCTCGCCACGCCGGGGACGCCGTCCAGCCTGGTGGTCATGGGCCGGGCCGGCGGCCTGCCGACGATCTCGCTGGAGCCGCGGGAGCTGCCGCTGACCCGGTTCATCGACCGGCCGCTGGTGCACTATCCCGGCATCGAGCTGGTCGCCGATGCCGACCTGTCGGCCGACAGCGACCCGTACCTCGCCGACCACCTGCTCGACGGTGACCTGCTGTTCCCCGCCGTGCTCGGCCTGGAGGCCATGGCTCAGGCGGCGGCCGCGGTCACCGGCTCGGCCGGGCCACTCGCGTTCGAGAAGCTGGAATTCCTGCGGCCGATCGTGGTACCGCCGGACGGCAGCACGACGATCAGGATCGCGGCACTCAACCGCGGTGAGACGGTTTCGGTGGCGATCGGGAGCAGCGACACCGGCTTCCGGGCGCATCACTTCCGCGCGACGGTCCGGCTGGTCGCGGATGCTGCCGCCGAACGGCCGGTGGCGGCCCTGAGCACGACGCGGGTTCCGCTCGATCCGGCGACGGACCTGTACGGCGGCGTGTTCTTCCAGGGCAAGCGATTCCAGCGGGTGCAGAGCTACCGCAGGCTCGCCGCCAGATCGTGCGAGGTGGATCTGTCCGCCGGGTCCGACGATCAGTGGTTCGGGCCCTACCTGCCCGCGGAGCTGCTGCTCGGCGATCCGGGGGTGCGCGACTCGTTCATGCACGCCATCCAGTGCTGCGTGCCGAACGCGACGCTGCTGCCGGCCGGGGTCGAGCGGATTTATCCGGCCGACCCGGCCCTGCTCCAGGGCCAGGTCGTGCTGCACGCCGCCGAGCGCAGCCGGGTCGGCGACACCTACACCTATGACCTGGCGGTCAGCGCCGAGGACGGACAGGTGCTCGAGCGGTGGGAAGGGCTGCGGCTCCAGGCCGTGCGCAAGAACGACGGTCAGGGCCCGTGGGTGCCCGCGCTGCTCGGTCCCTTCCTCGAGCGGCAGGTCGGGGACCTGGCTGGCGGGCAGGCCAGGTGCGCCGTCGAGCCGGACCCGGTCCCCGCGCCGGCCGGCACCCAGGCCAGGCGCAAGCAGACCAAGGCCGGGCTGGCGCGGGTGCTGGACCGGTCGGCGGTGATCACGCACCGCGGTGACGGCAAGCCCGAGGTGGTCCCAGTCTCGGACGTCGCGGTGTCCGCGTCGCACGGCGCGGGCGTGACGCTGGCGGTGGCCGGGCGCGGCCACGTCGGCTGCGACGTCGAGACGATCACCGAACGCACCCCGCAGACCTGGGAGGGGTTGCTGGGATCCGCGCAGATGCCGCTCGTCGAGCTGATTCGGCGCGAGCGCGGCGAGGAACTGCGGGTCGCCGCGACCAGGGTCTGGGGCGCGATCGAATCACTCAGGAAGGCCGGACGCGCGCTGCCCGGCCAGATCACGCTCGTCCCCGGCACGCCGGCCGGATGGGTGGTGCTCCAGTCCGGACAGGCGACGATCGCCACCTTCGCCACCGCGCTCCGCGACGAACCGGAGGCCGTGGTGTTCACGATCCTGACTGAAAAGGACGGACATGGATCAGTATTACGAATACCGGCACGTAGTGGGCTTCGAGGAGACCAACCTCGTCGGCAACGTCTATTACGTCAACTACGTGCGCTGGCAGGGGCGCTGCCGCGAGATGTTCCTGCTGGAGCACGCGCCAGGGGTACTCGACGAACTTCGCGCGGACCTGAAGCTGTTCACGATCAAGTCCGAGTGCGAGTACCTGTCCGAGGTCACGGCCTTCGACCAGCTCGCCATCCGGATGCGCCTGGAGGAGCTGACGCAGACCCAGATCGGCTTCGCGTTCGACTACGTGAAGATCGGCGACGGCTTCGAGGAGCTCGTCGCGAGGGGCCGCCAGCGGGTCGCGTGCATGCGCGGCGCCAACGGCGCCACCGCGCCGGCCCGGGTGCCCGAGCAGCTGCGCCGCGCGCTGGAAGGCTATGCGGTCAGAGCACCGCGGCGAACGCCGGTCGCCGGTACCGGAGGCCGGGCGTGATGCAGAATTCGCTGGATCTGCGGTCGGTCCTCGGGAAGTTCGCGACCGGTGTCACCGTGGTTACCAGCGGCCGGGAGACACCGTGCGGCATGACCGCGAACTCGTTCACGTCGGTTTCCCTGGATCCGCCGCTGATCCTGGTGTGCGTCACCAGGAGCGCGGCCATTTACAAGACGATCCTCGACACGGGCAGCTTCGCCGTCTCGATCCTGTCCGCGGATCAGGCGCACCTCGGGCGGTACTTCGCCGACCACTCCCGGCCGCGTGGTGAGACCGAGTTCCGCGCCGTCGACTGGTCACCGGGACCGGCGACCGGGGCACCGGTGCTGCTCGGCTCGCTCGCGTGGCTGGAGTGCGAGCTCGCCAACTCCTACGACGGCGGGGACCACGAGATCTTCCTTGGTTCGGTGGTGGGCAGCGGTCACGGTCCCGAGTACGACGCGCTGCTGTACTTCCGCGGTGGCTTCCATCAGCCGCCGTTCGTCAAGCCTCAGGACATCGTCAAGCCCCAGGGAAGCAGGGAGCCGGCATGAGCGCGACGGAAACCCTGGGGCCTTCCGGTGCCCGCGACGCCGCCGGTGCCGGGCGACGCGATTATCCGCGGCCGCCGTTCACCGCGGTGCCCGGCGTGCTGCGCAAGCTGTGGACCGATCGGCTGCGCATGCTGTCGGACGCGGCCGCAGAGTACGGCGACGTGGTCAAGTTCGCCACCGGACCGAAGACGATCTACTTCTTCAACCATCCCGATCACGCCAAGCACGTGCTCGCGGACAACGCCGCCAACTATCACAAGGGGATCGGGCTGCACGAGGCCCGGCGGCGGGTGCTCGGCGACGGCCTGCTCACCAGCGAGGGCGAGCAGTGGCGGAACCAGCGGCGGCTGATCCAGCCCGCCTTCCGGCGCGATCGCGTCGCCGGGTTCGCCAGCGCGGTCACCGACGCCGGCCATGCGCTCACGGCCAGGCTGGACGAGCGGCTCGGCACGACAGTCGACCTCGCCGACGAGATGATCCAGCTGACGATGAGCGTCCTGGGCAAGGCGCTGCTCGCCGCCGATCTGGCGCCGTTCCACATGCTGGGCCCGTCGTTCGAGACCGCGCAGGACCAGGCGATGTTCGAGATGGTGACGCTCGGTGCGCTGCCGCTGTGGCTGCCGTTGCCGCGGCACCGCCGGTTCCGCCGTGCCAGGCGGCAGATCGAGCAGATCGTCGAGGCGCTGGTCGCCGGGCGCGCGCACGCCGGCGGCCGGGACGGGCACGACATGCTGTCGCTGCTCGCGGACGCCTACCGGGACGACCCGGACGCGCAAAAGCGGTGGCTGGTGCTCCGCGACGAGCTCGTGACGATCCTGCTGGCCGGGCACGAGACGACGGCGAGCACGCTGACCTGGACCTGGTACCTGCTCAGCAGCCATCCTTCGGTGGCGGAGGCGGTGCACGACGAAGCGGTGAGCGTGCTGGGCGACCGGACTCCCACCCATGAGGACCTGGTGCGCCTGCGGTTCACGGGCATGGTGATCCAAGAGGCCATGCGGCTGTATCCCCCGGTCTGGGCGCTGACCCGCAAGTCGCTGCGGCCCGACGTCGTCGGCGGATACCGGGTCCCGGCCGGCGCGGACATCATGATCTCCCCGTACACGTTGCACCGGCATCCCGCGTTCTGGGACGCCCCCGGCTCGTTTCGGCCGGAACGGTTCGCGACGCCGGCGGCCGTGACCACGCACCGGTACGCCTACATCCCGTTCGGGGCCGGTCCCCGGGTCTGCGTCGGCAGCCACCTCGGCATCATGGAGGCAACCCTGGTCGCGGCCATGGTCGCCCGTGAATTCCGCTTCGAGCGGGTGAGTACCGACCCGCCGGTCCCCGAAGCCATGCTGTCGTTGCGGATACGCGGCGGCCTCCCCATGCGCGTCCACCGCGCCTGAACCAGGGGCAGCGTAGAGGGGGGTGTGCAGCGTAGAGGGGGGTGTGCAGCGAGCGCGGGCGGTGCAGCGAGCGCGGGCGATGCAGCGAGCGCGGGCGCGGCGGTGCCTGGGCGCGCGGCAGTGCAGCGAGCGCGGCGGTGCCTGGGCGCGCGGCAGTGCAGCGAGCGCGGCGGTGCGGGGGCCGACGGCGGCCGTGGGCCGCGGGGCCCCGCGGCGCCCGTGGGCCGCGGGCGCTGGGGTGCCCGATTGTGACGGATGGGGCTAGAGCGGTACGTGTGGCTGACGATACGCGAGCGCATCCCCGGCTCGGCATCAACGTGGTAGATCGCCCCTTCGTGGTAGATCGACGCTCGCGACAGGGGGTCAGGTTTCCACAAAGGGGTAAGTCACCACGTTGTCTGCAACCGGCACGCGCCGGAGAGTGGCACTCGGGGCGGCCGTGAGCGGACGACGATGTCGCGCAGCCCGGGAACCCAGCGGGCGGGGCCCGGCGGCACGTGGTTGGGACGCTTTGAGCGGGCGCTGCCCGGGCGGACGGCCGGCGGACCGCGGCTTGATCCACCGGGCAGCTGGCGCACAATATCAAGAATTTGCTGTCGTTGCTAGCGGGAAAACCCCATTTTAGCGGGAGTGTAGCGGCGTTCAAGCGGGGTTAGACCCGCGTTTGAAGTCCATGATGCAAAGTGATCATGTGAGTCGATGCGAATATCATTTCTCGCCATAAACGCTCGCCGCCGTTTCTGACGGCATAGTTACGCAAACGTACCACATGAACTACCCAAGGAGCGGGGAATCAATGGAAAGTGCCGTGGAACGCGCTATCACATTCATCACTGAGAGATACAGCGAACCGCTTTCTCTCAGTGATGTCGCGAACAGCGCGATACTGAGCCGCTTTCACTTCTGCCGGATCTTCAGAGATGCCACAGGCGTTACACCGGGGAGATTCCTCTCCGCAGTTCGCATCTATCAGGCTAAGCGAATGCTGGCTACTACGGCAATGAACGTAACTGAGGTCGCGTTCGCCGTGGGCTTCAACAGCCTCGGCTCATTCAGCAATCACTTCACTGACAGCGTCGGTATCTCACCGGGGCGGTTCCGCCAGGCAGTCAGGGGCGCCGATGTCGAACCGGCTCCCGCGCCATGGGGACTCCCGCCGCGTGGCGTGCCGGTGACCGCGACCATCACGCTGCCCTCCGGGTACGCCTGCGGACCCCTGTACCTGGGCGCGTTCGACACACCGATCATCCAGCGCCAGCCTGCCTGCTCGATCATCGTCGAGGCGGCGGAGGGCGACTATGTTCTCCCGACGGTGCCCGCTGGCACCTGGTTTCTCCGCGCGGTCGTGGTCGCGGACAGCGCCGCTCCCGAACCGTGGACGCGCAGGACACTCCTGGTCGGCGGCGCTGGGCCGCTGACGGTCGAACCCGGCACCAGCCCGTCCGTCAAGATCGAGCTGCGTCCGAGGCAGCGGACGGATCTGCCGATCCTGCTGGCGCTGCCAGATCTTGAACCGCAGGCGGCCCGATCCGCCGAGGCTGCGACAGCGGAACCCGCGCGAGTAGGCTGAACTGGCCGTCTTCACGGACAGAGGCAGTAAGTTCGCCGCCGACGGCGCGCAGCCGCCAGGTCAGGTTCTCCAGGCCGTGACCGCCGTCGGCGGCGGCTACCTGCCGCCCCCCGTCGTTGACCACCGCAAGCGTGATCGCGTGCGCCTCATTGGTGGCCGTTATCGCGCAGTGGTGCGCCGTGCTGTGCCGCAGGACATTGGTGATCGCCTCGCGCAGCACGGTGGCCAGCACGGTTTCGGTCGTACTCTCCAGCGGCCCGCATTCGATATCCAGCTTGGCTTTGATGCCCGCGACGGAAAGCAGGGAGCAGGCCGCGGCCACCTCACGGGGCAGCGACAGGTTCCGGTATCCGCTCGCCACCTGACGGACGTCCGCCGCCGCCTGTCGCGCGAGGTCCACGACCGCCGCCAGCTCGTCGCGCGCGCCCGCGGGGTCGTTGGTGACGGTGTGCATGATGAATTCGGACTTGAGGCTTATCGCCGTCAGGCTGTATCCCAGCAGGTCATGCAAGTCGCGGGAGATGCGTTCGCGTTCCCGGACGGCGGCGAGCTGCGCGGACATCGCCTTGGCAGGAAGTTCCCGCTGATAGACGCGATCAGCCCGGGACAACCCGAAGACCGCGGAACCGGCGCTCAGGCTCGCGGAGGTCAGGGCAACGGAGTGGTTCCCCAGTTTTTGCGCGAGGAGCAACAGGAACACGCTCACGAGGACAAGGCTAAACAGGCCCCAGGCCGTCCTGCCCGGTACCAGCACCAGGATCGACCCCGCGAGAAAGCCCGCCATCGCTGCCCAACCGATGCCGAGAACGGCCACCGGCAGGTAGATTGCCAGCCCTTGGACCAGCAGCATCCCGAGCCGCCACATCGGCCACCGCGCCGCCACGCGGGAGGAGATGAGGACTTCCAGGATGAACACGGCGCCGGCACAGGCAAGCGCGATCGCGAGATCGACCGGGTGTCGCGTAGCCGGTGACATAAGGATCGTCGTCAGTTGGACCGCGACGATGCCGCACAATACCGGCAGCGATGCCGTGGGTGCTGCTGGTAGCCAGCGTGACTGCTCGTCATCCGGCAGAAGTCCGTCGCTAGCTGCGAAAACGTCCTTCGGCCTCTTTCGGGACCATGGGCCGAAGACATTATGCAGCCAGCCAGACCACACCGTCCGGCGAGGCATACTTGTCCCTTGTAATTTCATTTTTACCGCCGGTCACCGTCTGTCAGCCGATGGCCGCTTTAGACCATAAAGAGGACAGTATCCCAAATTTCAGCACATGGGCGGGATTTACTGTCAGGGCAGCCAGCCCGCTTCGTATGCGGCGCGCACCGCGTCGATCCGGTTGCGCGCGTTCAGCTTGGCCACGACGGTTGTGAGGTAATTCCGCACCGTGCCAACCGACAGATGCATGAACGTCGCGATCTCAACGGGCTCGGCGCCGGTCGCCGCTATCCGCAGGACTTCGCGCTCCCGCTCCGACAGTGGGTTCTCACCGCTCTCCCAGGCGGAAACGGCCAGCTGAGGATCGATGACCCGCCGCCCGGCGACCACGCTGCGGATCGCCTTGGCGAGTTCCTTCGACGGCGTGTCCTTGAGCAGGTATCCGGAAACGTTCGCGGAGAGCGCGCGACGCAGGTTTCCCTTCCGCCCGAGACTGGTCAAGATGAGCGTGGCGCAACCCGGCAGCTCCTTGCGCAACTGCGCCGCCGCCGTCAGCCCGTCGATGCCGGGCAGCGCGATGTCGATGATCGCGACGTCAGGCTGGTGTTCGCGTGCGTAGCGGATGATATCGTCGCCACGCTCGACTTCGGCGACCACCTTCATGTCTGGTTCGAGTTCGATGAGGGCGATCAACGCGCCGCGCACCATCGCAACATCCTCGGCGAGCAAAATCTTCAGCGACAGCATGCCAGCCTCCCCAAGCGGCGTCGGTCTTTCTGTACATCAGCCAATAGTGAGTAGCCTCGGTGAGGTGCGCTGGCGGTCGCCCCATGCGATCATGGCACGGCCTGACCGCGAGGCTGGCGGAGGCGCGCGGACACCACGCGGACGCGGCGGGCCTATTCACTAGACGCCACATGACGTGCGGGTCGCGTGACGAAAACCGCACATTCGCTCGGCCGCGAACCCGCCCTGCCGGCTCATCCGCAGATTCTTGCGCCGGCTCCTGCGTCGGCTGATCCGCCGACTCCTGCGCCGGCTTCGGCGCCGGCTGATCCGCCGACTCCTGCGCCGGCCCGTACGCGGTTCCGTCGGCCGGTCCCATAGCCGACTCAACCGCTGGCTGCTCCGCTGACCCCGCCGACCCAACGGCCGACACATCCGCCGAGGCAAGGCAGCGCGACCCGTGGGGCGATTGCCCGATTTGCCCGCTATGCCGCGACGCCATGGTCATCCTTCATGTTAGGAAAGTGCTTCGCGTTAGAAAAGGCGCCAGATCTGGCCCCTTTTCTAACATTGAGCACTTTTCTGCCATGGAAGGCGCCTGCCTGCCGCCCCTGTAACCGCTTAAGCAACTCCAGTCACCTGGCATCGATGTCAGCAATGCGCAAGACGATGGGTCGGCGATCGCGAGGTATTTATACTGTAGAAGCCGAACTGGCGGAAATGGAGCTGTCGATGGAAACGACTCTGGCCGGCAAGCTGCGCTGCCGCTTGTTCCTTCCAGATCAGTCTGAAACGACCTTTAAGAAACGCGGCTTTGCCGCTGCGGAGCCCTCTCGCCAGGCCAATCTGGAAAAGGTGGGTAGAAAGTTTCTCGAGGGCTTCGAATACGGGATGGCCGGCACCACGCTGGCGGACATCGAATCATCCCTTGAAAACGTCGAACCGACGTTCCGAGGATTCTCCTATGAGGGTTGCTCGATGGCACTCGCGGTGCGCGACGGGACCCGCCCGTTCGGGCAGCACTGGGTCCGGGATCTGCTCGCCAGCCGCGGCGCCATGCACGTCTACATGGCGTATATAGGGGTGGGGTGGGCTATGGCGCGTCTGCCGCGAATTCGCTGGCGCGCTATAGCGCCGCACGATCCGCTGCTGCGGTGGCTGGTGCTCGATGGATATGGCTTCCATCAAGCCTATTTCCACACGAAGAAATACGTCATCGGGCAGTTCCAGGCGCCGATCCCGGGATGGTCGCCGGCCAGTTACGCCCTGCGGGTCGCCGATCAGGGTATGGGACGTGCCCTGTGGTTCTACGGCGGCGCGGACGTCGAGCGAGTGGCCGCGACCATCGGCGCGTTCCCGGCAGGGCGCCGCGCCGACCTGTGGAGCGGCGCCGGCCTGGCGAGCGTCTATGCGGGCGGGGTGGACGCCGGCGAACTGTCGGACATGGTGCGGCTGGCGGGACAGTACCGGACGTACGCGGCCCAAGGCGCCGCGTTCGCGGCGAAGGCCAGGCTGCTGGCCGGACTGGTGACGCCGGGCACCGAACTCGGTGTCAAGGTGCACTGCGGCATGTCCATCGCCGAGGCGGCGGCCGTCACCGACGAGGCACTCCAGGACCTGCCCGCCCAAGACGGCGAGGTGCCCCGGTTCGAGATCTGGCGCGAGCGGATCAGGGAGCGCTTCGAATAGGCAGCGCTTCGAACAAGCGGTGCTACGAACAAGCGGTGCTTCGAACAAGCAGCGCTTCGAATAAGCGGTGTGCGGTCAGGACGCCGCTCGCCCGGCCGGCCGCCGGGTGAGCGGCGTGCCAGGCGATGCCGGTCGCGATGACGGCGGCCAGGCCCGCGGTGAGCATGGCGGCGCGGTCGCCGGAGACGCCGCCCGCGGCGCTGACGCTTTCGGCCACCGCCGGCAGTAGCGCGGCGCCGACGGCCGCGCCGATCTGGCGGCTCGTGTTGATCATGCCGCCGACCAGGCCCTGGTCCGCGTCTGACATGCCGCGGCTGGCGATCACTAGGGCGCCGAACGCGGTGCCCGCGGTGCCGAATCCGATCAGCGTGACGATCAGCAGGACCGGGCTGTAGTGCGCGGCCGGCATGCCGGTCAGCACCGCGAAGCCCTGACTTAGGTCAAGTTAGTGCGCACTTCCGCTGGCGCGGGCGATGGTGTCGAGGGCTTGGCGGAGGTCGTCGGGGAGCGGATCAGCGGCGGTGATGGTGTGCTGTCCGGCCCGGATCTCGATGGTGCGGTAGCGGCGCGCTGTCTTCACGAATTTCCTGATCGACCAGCCTGTCTGCGCCTCGATCCAGCGGCTGACGGCCATGGCCGCGAACACGATCGTCAGGTGGGCTTCGATGGAGTCACGCTTGCGGTGGTAGATAGGCCTGGCCTGCAGGTCGTGCTTGGACATGCGGAAACTCTTCTCGATCTCGAAGAGCCGCCGGTAGGAGCCGATCACGAAGTCCGCGGTGACCGGGGTGCCGTCGGGACATGCGGCGAGGCTGGTGATGTAGCCCTTGAGCCCGGCCAGGTCCCGTGCCTTGGCCTCTAGCTCGCGGTTGACGCTTTTCGTCGCGCCGTCCAGGGCGATGAACCGGTTCCGCTTGACCGGGGCCAGCCCGGCGACGGCCTTCGCTGCCTTGGCGACCTGCTCGTCGATTCCGTGCAGCGTCCTCCTGGCCCGGTCGGCTTTATAGCTGTAGTAGATGACCTGATCCCGCCGCTTGTCTTTCGGCCCGGCCGGCCAGGGCTGGATGAAGACATGCCCGTCCGGGATCTGCTCGCCCGGGTGCTCACGCCGCCACTGCGCCACGACGTAGGGAACGTCGGGGATCTTCATGCCCAGGATGAACGACAGCCCGGCCGCCTCGATCGCCTTCTGGTTCGCCTCCGAGATCATCCCCGCATCAGCGACCACCGTCACATCGGGCAGCTGGTGGGCGGCCATGAACGCCTCGATGACCGGCAGCATCGTCTTGGTCTCCGCCCGGTTGCCCTCGAACGCGGAGACCATCAGCGGGAACCCGTCCTGCCCGGTCAGCAGCCCGATCGTGATCTGCGGCTCCAGCCGCCGCTCCTTGGAGAACCCCGGCTCACGGAAACCGTCCCCGGCATCAGTCTCGAAATACAGCGTGGACACGTCGTAGAGCACCAGGCTGGCCCGACCTAGCTTCGCGTTTGTCGCGCATGCCGCGGACAGCCGCTGCCGCCATGACTCCTGCGCATAGACCCGCAGGCGCCGCTCGATGGTGCGGTAGGAAGGCGGCGCGACGCCGGCCTCCTCCAGCACCCTGATGCTGTCCAGCTTGCTGGCCGGCTCGATGATCCGGGCCAGCACCAGCTGCCGGAACACGTCATCCCCGCCGGCCGCGTCCTCGAACCCGAGCACCCGGTACGCGTACTCCAGCGCGCTGAGCAGGCAGCCCATCCGGGACGAGGTGATCGGCAGCGGCCCGGCCGGGCCCTCGCCGTCCAGCCCCAGGCCGAGCTCCAGCTGCCCGCGAGCCATCAGCTGCCGCGCCGCCGCCTTCAGCACCTCCAGCTCAGCCCCATCATGCGCTGACCCGACGTGCTCGATGTCCCGCGACCCGCGACTCGACGAGTACACGACCTGCACGGCCGTGGCGCCTGACTTGGTCTTCACCGTCCTGACATACGGCACCAGGCCACTGTAAAGCCATCGTTAGTGCGCAACTTCGGCTTCCGCGAACAGCAACCCAGCAGGTCACCACCCCGCCGCCACGACAGTCCCCAAAACGTGGCCTAAGTCAGGTCTGACATGCCGCGGCTGGCGATCACCAGGGCGCCGAACGCGGTGCCCGCGGTGCCGAATCCGATCAGCGTGACGATCAGCAGGACCGGGCTGTAGTGCGCGGCCGGCATGCCGGTCAGCACCGCGAAGCCCAGCGCGGCGGCCGCGCCGGTCAGCACCAGCAGGCGCCGCACCCCGATGCGGTTCGCGAGCCGCGGGCCGAGCAGGCCCATGATGAAGCCGAACACTCCCTGCGGAGCGATCGCCAGGCCGGTGATCAGCGGCGACTCGTGCAGCACCTGCTGCAGGTACAACGACATGATCAGCATCTCGCCGCCGTTCCACAGGCCGAGCAGGAACGCCAGTGTGGTGCCGTCACGCAGGCCCTTCTGCCGCAGCAGGCCCGGGCGGACCAGCGGCTGCGGGTGATGCGTCTCGGCACGGCCGAACGCCACCGCGGCCAGCACCGCGACCAGGACCGCGGCGATGATCAGCGGGGACGTCCAGCCGAGCTGAGTGCCCTGGGAGACCGCGAACACCGCCAGGGCGACGGCGGCGGTGATGAGCAGCGCGCCGCGGATGTCGAGCCGTCCGGCCTGGTGTGGCACGGGGCCTGGCCTGCCCAGGATCCGCGGGGCGAGGGCCGCGGCGAGCAGGCCCACCGGGACGTTCACCAGGAACACGGCGCGCCAGCTGGTGAGCTGCACAAGCACGCCGCCGAGCACCTGCCCGGCCACGAAGCCCACCGACGAGACGGAGCCGTACAGACCGATGGCGCGGGTGCGTTGGGGCCCTGGGGGGAAGCTGGTGGTGATGAGCGAGAGGGCGGCCGGGGCGACGAGCGCGGCACCGGCTCCCTGGATGACCCGTGAGCTGATCAGCAGGATCGGATCCCGGGCCAGGCCGCCCGCCAGGCTCGCCGCGCTGAACGTGAGCAGGCCCGCCACGAACATGCGGCGCCGGCCGAGCAGGTCGGCGGCGCGGCCGCCGAGGATCAGCAGCCCGCCGAACGCGATCGCGTAGCCCGTCACCACCCACTGGACCTGATCCTGGGCGAGGTGGAGTTCGCGCTCGATGCTGGGCAGCGCCACGTTCACGATGCTGAAGTCTAGGAAGGATTCATGTTTTAAGGTCACAAATCCACTGGGACGGACATGTGACCAAGAGCGCGAACGACACCGCCACCAGGCGGGTGACCACCGGGATCGTGCTGGCAGTCGGCCTGTTCGCCGGCTCCGACTCCTACTCTCACATCTACACCCTCGCCCGTGACCACGGGCAGGCCATCGCCTCGGCCGCGCTGCTGCCGCTGGCCGGTGACGGGCTGATCGCCGCCGCGTCGTCGGCCATGCTGGTCGCCTCCCGGCAAGGGCGGGACGTGCCGGTGCTGGCGCGGGTCATGCTGCTGGCGGGGATCGGCGCCACGATCGCCGCGAACGTCGGCTACGGGCTCCATGCGGGCCTGACGGGCGCGCTGCTGTCGGTGTGGCCGGTGGCCGCCTATGTCGGCTGCATGGAACTGCTCACCTGGATGCGGCGCAACACCGGGATGCACCCGCAGCCGGGTATCGCATCCGTGGATGCGGCAGCGGATGCGCCTGATGAGCTGGCTCGCCGCCGTCACTCCAGGGCACCCGGCCTGCTGGCGGCGGCTGAGGAGGCGTTCCCCGCCGCCGGGGCGGGCAACGTCCCGTCGCTGCGGGAGATCCAGCGCGAACTCCACATCGGGCAGGGCAAGGCCCAGCGGGTCCAGGCTCATCTGGCCGGCCGTCACGCGAACGCCGTCTAGGAAGGAATTAGGCAGATGCATAAAAACGACAACGACGGCCGGTTCCCCGACGACAGCCGGGTCGAGGTCCGCTATCCCCGCACCCGGCAGGAAGAACAAGGCGACCGGTCGAAGTGGCCGTGGCTGCCAGCGACCATCGAGCAGCAGTGCGGCCCGGACGAGTGGCAGGTGTGTGTCATGGACAAGTCCGTCTCCGTGTTGCGGGACGGGCCCGCGCCCCGCGCGGCACGGCATCCCGGAACTTGTACTACCCGCTGTGCTACCGGGACTCCAGCGAGATCCGCCGGCCCGCGCCGGCAGTGGCCAGGCCCAGCATCCCCGCACTGCGCCTCGACGCCACGCCGGCGCCGGCCGTGCGCAGGACCGCTACCCCGGGCGTGCGCAGGGGGCGGTCGCTATGACCGGGAACCCAGACCTGCCCGGACCGGATACGGCCAGCAGCAGCCCCAGTGCGCTGAACTACTACGGCGAACTGGTCCGGCGCCAGTGGGAGGGCTGCCTCACAGATGTCTACGAGCAGATCCGCGACCCCGGCGCGTTCTTCGCCGTGCTCGGCGAGGTGATCGCCCGCAGGATCGATGAACTCGCCGACCATCTGGCCGGTGATGACCAGTACGGCGAGGGCTACCTCGCCAAGGTCGCCCGCCTCACCGCCGCGCGGGACCACGCCCAGGAACAGGTGCTCGGCGAGTACCTGCTGCTCCCACCTGCGACTGACATGCCAGCGGACGACGACGAGCCGGCACCGGGTCAAGACAGGCCGGTGTTCGTGGATCGCGGCCACCCGTCGTGGGTGGAGGTCGATGCCGAACAGCGGGAACGGCTCGGCGACCCGCCCGGCGAGCAGGGCCGGCCGTGACCGCGAACGGCGCGGTGTCCTGGATCGAGTACGTGGCCAGCCTCGCCGCGCTGTACGTCTACCCGACCGCGGTCGCCGTGGTCAGGCACGCCGGGAACATCAAGCTGGTGCTGATCTTGAACTGCATCCCGATCGCCTGGCCAGCCGCGCTGCTCCTGGCCTGCATGATGCCGCGCAAGGACGACCGGTAACCCCTCACATCACGAACCCCCGGGCAGCTACAGCAATAGCGCCCGGGGGTTCGCTTTGCGGATGCTCTCGCCGGGGGGCGGTGAAGCCCTTTCTTGGCTGGCCGCGTGATCGTGACGGTGGAGGGCGGCGTGCGCGACTTCGGTCACCAGCGCCTTATTGGCGGGCTTGTTCCGGGACGGAGACGGGGGTGCTGGCCGGGGCTTCGGCTCTCGGCGCGTCACCATTGGTTCGGGCCGTACGGGTTCATTCCGCGGGGCAGGTAGGCAGCCAGGTCGTCGGAGCGCGGTTTGGGCGTTTTCGGCATGACGATCTGCGCAGCGGTCGGGTCGATCTTCGTGCGGTACTGCTCTATCCAGGCGATCCACGCCTCAGCATTGCCTCCGTCCTCCTCAGACAGTGCTGATGCCGCCGAACGGAGCTCGGTGAGGTAGGTGTCCAGCTCCTGAGCCAGCCGCCATCGCTTCAGCTGCTCCTTGAGGACTCCGGCGCGGTGATCCTCGGCGTACCTGCGTTCCGCCTTGCTCATCGCCTCTTTCCACAGACGTTCGCGCTCGGCCGCTTCGCGTTCCTGCTCCAGGCGCTGCTGTTCGGCGAATCCGGCCCGCAGCTCGATCTCCTGCAGGATCTGCGGCAGCCAGGCCTCCAGCTCACCCTTGTCGCTGTCGGTCCAGGTGCTCTGGCGATACTGCCGGCCGTTGGCAAGGCTGATCGCCAGCCGCTTGCTCGGCTGCTCGTCGTAGGCAGAAATGCGGAACCAGGTCTCCCGCGCGGCGCGGCGCTCCTGGGCGGGAGTCGCCGTGTGGGGGGTCCGGTCAATCTCCTGTGAGAGCCGGACACCGAACTCGTGACCCTGTACGGCCACGATGAAATGCCCTTCGTCAGCGGAGTATCCGCGGTTCCGCCCGTATTGCTGTCCAGGCCGGCTGAACCGGGTCCGGTATCCCCGGCGCTCGGCCTCGGCCCAGTGCCTGGATGAGCCGGAAAGCCCGCGGCTGAACTGCCTTAGTCAGCGGCAGGCTGTCCTCGCCCTGGAGCCGCTTGAGCACCGTGTGCGGATTGCGCAGCTGACCGGGGACCGGAATCGGATCAAGGATCATCGTCATCCACGCCGGCGGATCCTGCAGCCTGATGATCCACTCTCGCCGGGTGTCGTTCTCGATGGTCAGGAGCTTGCCCTCCGGTACCTTGCCGTGCCGGATGGCGGCTCCCACGCGCGCCTCGTAGTTGACCTTGTCCTTATCCCTGTCGATGCGGAGCTCACCGCCGCTTGCGATCAAGTCGGCGATCAGCTGCTCGGTGACCGGCAGCGGCTTCGGCCTCAGTTCGCGTGGCGCAGACGGCGCGGCACGCTTTCGCGGCAAGGACGGCAGCGGCAAAGGCCGCAGTACCCGGGATGGTGCAGGAGGGTGCTCGCCATGATCAAGGTAGTAACGTCCGGCCGTAGTAAGACCGGCCCGCCACAGGCCGTCCTTGCGGGACACCTTGACCAGCCGCCGGTCTTCCAGCGCCCTGGCGGTCCGCTTACTGGCGTTCAGGTCGGGAACGTCCTCGGGGCATCCGCTCTCGACCCACTTCAGGATCGCCAGCTGCCGTTCGGTCAGGGGGGCGCGCACATCCACCATGAGGAGAGTGGAGACGACAACCCGTCGACGCAACATTACGTAGTCATGCTGGCACAAATAGCAATCGATGCCACGTCATCCTATTATTGACGTTCGAAACGGGCAGGCTCGGCTAGCACGGCGGCGGCATGGTCCAGGTCGGCGAGGCGGGTTGCGAGGGTGGTGACGGCTAGATGGCGAGGCAGGGCATCCGAGAATTTCAGCCCGGCCAGGGCCTTGTCATCGATCTCTGGCAGGCAGAGCTGGTCATGCAGCTCTTTCACGGCCGCCGACCATGTCGGGGGCCGCAGGTCCGGGCGCAGGCGGATGCTGAGGTCGTCCACGCGCGCGGACTCATCGGCGAGGCCTCCCAAGGTCGCCTTGAGCGTCGCGTTGGCACGGTAACCGGCCCAGGTCCACCAGCGGAGATCGTCATCGCTGCCGCTGATGACCGTCCCGCCCGGGCGCGCCCGCCCGATGGCATCCGATCGCAGGCCGGCCAGGGCCCCGGCTGCGCGCCGGGTGAGGGTGACCGGCGGGTCGGCGCCGAGCAGCACGTCTCGCATGGCGCGGGCCAGTTCGTAGGAGGTGCCTCCTGGGACGCTGGTCAGCCAGCGGGCCCGGCCGCCGGATTCGGCGGGCTCGACGAAGCAGCGGCGGCGCTTCCAGTCGGTCCAGGTGACCCGCCAGCTCCGGCCACCGAGCAGCAGCAGCCTCGGGCCTTGCACCTCGTCGATGAGCAGGACCGGGTCGACGCGGCCGAGCTCGTTCCTGCCATGCAGGACGGTGAATTCCGGCGGGGCGGTGAATACCGCCATCAGGCCCATGAAGTGCCGCCGGCCGAAGCGGCGCTCGGCTTCGGGGCCGATGAACAGCATCCCGTCCTCGCGGTCCACGAAGCCCTGCTCGATCAGGTAGTCGGTGATCGGCTGGGCGGAGAGCGTCAGCTCGGGCAAGGCCAGCCAGTCCGGCCAGAGCAGCTGCCCTACCCGCTTCTCTTGCAGGCACAGGGCCAGAAGCTGCTGGGCGACGATGTGCCTCGGCTCCGGCGGCGGGGTCACCTGCTCGACGAAGCCGCGGCTCCAGGCCAGGAGCAGGCCGGCGGCATACAGGAGTTCGTCCTCGTCCAGGGCCAGGAACAGGCAGTTCCGCGTTGTGCCTGGCCGGCGGCCGCTGCGGCCCAGGCGTTGCAGGAAGGCCGCGACCGTGGGCGGGGAGTTCACCTGGATAACCCGGTCCAGGTCGCCGACGTCGACGCCGAGTTCCAGAGCGGACGTGGACACGATGACGCAGTCGCGGCCCTCGGCGAACGCCTGCTCGGCGCGCCGCCGCTCGTCCAGCGACAGCGAGGCGTGCACCAGGTGCGTGGTCACACCGCGCGCCCGAAGGTCGGCGCCGAGCATCTCGACCAGGCGCTTGGAGTCGCAGAACACCAGGCGTTTCTCGCCTCGGTATAGCTGGGCGATCACCTTGGCCGCGTTCTCCACGGTCCCCACGAAGTCAAGCTGGACGTCGACCCCGGGTGTCACCGTCACCGGTTCCGGGGCGACGACCAGGCCGGGCCTTCCCCCTGCCGCCGAGCCTTGCAGCCAGCGCAGCAGTTCCTCCGGGTTGCCGACGGTGGCGGACAGCCCGATCCGCTGTAGCGGGTGTCCGCATATCCGGGTCAGCCGTTCCAGCACCGCGAGCAGGTGCCATCCGCGGTCGCCAGAGCCGAACGCGTGCACCTCGTCCAAGATGACGGCCTGCAGCCCGGCGAACAGCTTGTGGTGATCGACGTTGGTGCTGACCAACATGGACTCAAGGGACTCCGGGGTGGTGAGCAGGAGGTCAGGAGGATCGGCAAGCATGGACCGCCTGCGCGAGCCGGCGGTGTCGCCGTGCCAGAGCGCCACCCTGCGCCCCGTCCAGCCGCCGTAGGTTTCCAGTCGCGGCAAGAGATTGTTGAGCAGCGCCTTCAGCGGGCACAGGTAGATCACCGACAGCCCGTGCCACCCTTCGGCGGCCATCCGGGACAGCACGGGGAAGGCGGCGGCTTCGGTCTTGCCGCCCGCCGTGGGGGCCAGCAGGAGCACGTCCTGCCCGGCCGTGACCGGGGCGATCGCCGCCTGCTGGAGCGGGCGCAGCTCGGTCCAGCCGAGCGTGCCGACCAGATGGTGCGCAAGCGTGGGATGCAGCCCGGCCAGCTCGGTCACAGGTCCAGTTCCACCTCGTCGGCCGACGCGGGGCGGAACGCCGCCGCGTTGCGCTCCACGTCGGTCAGCTCGGTGCTGGACAGGGTCAGCTTGTAGTGCTGCCGCGGGTCGAAGTCATCGAACTCCGCCACCCGGTCCAGCACATCGGCGACGAGCTTGCGCAGGAACACCCGGGGAGCCACCCCCACCTGGCCGCCCAGTTCGCCTGCTACGCCTTTGGCGAGGTCGGTGACATAGTCGTCGTCGACCAGCGCGGAAATCCGGTCCTGCGCGCCGGAGCCCTGCGCGTACAGGTCCCGGATCGTGATGCCGAGCCGGGTCAGCCTGGGCAGGTCGAACCCGGACAGCCGGAGCTGCACCGCGCGGGGCGAGTCGAACCTGGCGTCGGTGCCGAAGTCGGTCGCGAGGCGTTGCGCCAGCGGCGTCAGCCGGGAGACGCCCTGCGGGCCGTCATAGAAGGCGGGCGTGCCGGTGATGAGCAGGTACAGCCCCGGGAACCGGCCGGAGTCCACGTCGTCGATGAGCTGCCGCAGCGCGTTGAGGCCCTTGTCACGGACGTCTGAGCGCACCCGCTGCAGGGTCTCGATCTCGTCGAGGACCACGAGCAGCCCTGGATGGCCCGAGTCACGCAGGATCGTCAGCAGCCCTTGCAGGAAGCCGAGCGCGGCGAAGTGATCAAGGTCGCCCCGGACCCCGGCGGCGCGGCGGGCCGAGGCCGCCACGTTGGGCTGCCCGCCGATCCAGGCAATCAGGCTCTCAGCAGTCGCGTGGTCGCCGGCGAGCGTCGCGTGCCGGTAGGCGCGCAGCGCCGCCGCGAAGGCGGGCATGGTCCGGGCCACCTCGGCGAGCCTGCGCTCAAGCAGCGAGTCCACGCCCCTGGTGAGGGCCTCGGCGTCGTCCGGCTGGATCGTCCCTTCGGCGAGGACGTCTTCCTCCAGCGTGTAGAACCAGGCGGCGATGATCTCGCGCAGGGCGCTCGGCGGGTAGGCGGCGGTGGACAGCTGCTCGGCCAGGCGCCGGTACACGGTCTCCAGGCGGTGCAGCGGGGTCTCGGTCTCGGAGATCTGGATCTCGGCGGCGGCCATGCCGCGCCGCTTGGCCCGCTCGGTCAGCCAGCGGGCGAAGAACGTCTTGCCCGAACCGTACTCACCGCGGATCGCCTTGAACGTCGACCGTCCCGCGGCGACCCCGGACAGTTCGTCGTCGATGGCTGCCTCGAACCGTTCCATCCCGACCGCGAACAGGTCAAGTCCCGCCTGCGGCACGGTGCCGCGCCGCAGCGCGTCGATGACCTCGCGGCGGCGCGCGGTGCTGACCGCGGCCGGGACGGTCACGGATGCTCCGTCAGGAACTGCTGCCGCAGTAGCTCGATGTTCAGCTCGACCGTCCTGCCCTGGTCGGTTACCCCGATCACAGCGTAGCCGTCGACGTTGAGCAGGCGCGCGACCTGCGCCAGGTAACCGGACATGCGGAACGGCGGCTCTGCTACCGCCTCGGCCGCCACGGTGACCGGGATCTTGCCGCCGGCTTCGGCGAGCCGATCGATGAGGCTGGCCACCTGGCCGGCCTCAGGCGGCCTCCTGGCCAGCTTGCGCTGCGCGGCGAACAGGGCCGATCCAGTGACGTGGCCTCCGAGGGCGGGCGCCGATGGAGTGTCGGCCGCAGGCCGGCGGGGCAGGATCTCACCCACCCCGAACAGGGCATCACCAGAGGGCTCTGCCACCTCAGCCGTGATCGAGTCGGGGAGCGCGGTGCTCCACCAGGTGGGCGGATGCCAGACCGGGTCGAGCACATGCCAGCCGCGCGGGACGGGTGACTCGGACGGGATGAAGACGAGGGCGGGGACGACCACCTCGGATGGGGCGGCACCGCCGTGGTACCCGGCCCTGCGCGGCGTGGAGCGGATCTGCTCGTCCCAGGCCGCGACTACCTCTCCGCCGTCGGTCAGCACGCGCGGGCCGCGGACGGTCAGCTCGCCCGGTCCAGGTGTCCCGGTGCGGAAGCGCGCGGATCGTTCCTCGTGTACCGGGGCTCCCCGGTCGGGAAAGTGCCCGTGAGCAGAGGTGAGGATGACCGGCCGCCCGGCCCGCGCCGCCTCGTCGAGCAGGTCGCCCAGGTACCGGATGCCGGTGAGCCGCCACTGCCGCACGTCGTCCACGGTGTCGAGGACGACCCCGACGACGATGGAGGGATCGTGAAGGACGTCCCGGACCGCGAGGTTCAGCCCCATCCCCTGCACACCGGACAGGTCGCCTTGGTGGAACAGGCGGGTGGCGCGCGGTCGCCAGAACGCGGCGAACCCGGCATGCTCCTCCGCCTGGCCGCCGGTACGCAGTTGCCCGCACAGCAGGCTGGTTCGCGAGATCGACGTGATGGAGGGCACGGCGGTGATCACCGGCTCGCGCCCGTCTTCGCGGCGGCCCACCTCAACCCAGCGCCGCTGCGCGACGATGTCCTCGGCGAGCTGGCCGCCCACCGCGGCGCTCATCCCGTCCAGCACGACGATCAGCGGCAGCCGCCGCTCGGCCACGGGCCGGGCGACGCGTTCCAGGACGTTCTCCACCAGCAGCAGCTCGTCCGTGCTCGATGAGGTCTCCGTCCAGGCGGCCAGCTTCTGGGCGAACCGCCGGTCCAGCCCGGCCCGTCGCTTGACCACCGTCTCGGCGAGCTTGGCGTAAGCGGCAGCCACTTTCGGCGCGCGCCCGTTCCCGCCGCTGGCCACGACGGCGAGCGCGCGGTCGGCCCAGGCCCAGTCCCGCAGCATCCGCATGGCGCTGTCGGCCAGCGTCCCGGGCACCGTCTGAGGCACGGCGAGCCAGCGGGCGAGGCTGACGGCGGCCTCGGCGGCAGCGCACTCGGGCTCGTGTGCCTTTGCCCTGATGTGGCTGGTGGCCAGGTCGAGCGCGTCCTCGGCCGCGCTCAGGTCGATCGGCCGCGGGTCGGGCAGCCGGCCGGTGAGCACGTCGGCCAGGCCGGCCAGCCTGGCCTCGAACCCCGCGTCCAGGATCTGGCTGGACGCGGCCAGATCACCGGCGCCCAGCTCGGCCAGGATGTGCTCGGCCCGGACACACAGCTCGCCGGCCAGCTCGGCGTGCGGGCCGTCGCTCCACCGGCCGATCAACGACTCGGCCGCCTCCGAAAACTCCCGCAGGTCCTTATCGCCAGGCGAATGCCCGCCGAAGAAACGTTCCTCGGCGCGCACCAGGGCCGTCTCCTGGGCCCGGCGACGCCGTGCCCCGGGTTCGGCCAGGCCGCGCAGCGCCAGCCCGAGCGGGACCGCGTCGCCGACCTCGGCGTGCTCAAGCAGGGCGAACACCACCCAGGCGACCGGCCCGACCGACTCCCGCAGCCAGTCGGTCAGTCCGACGCGTTCGTCTGCGGAGAGCCGTTTGAACGAGGCCACCCGGAACTCGTTCCTGGTCCATTCCAGCAGGGCCGCCGCGTCCATGACCGCGTCATCCCGGCCGTCGCTGATCCCGAACCGGAGACCCACCAGCCGGTTCACCGCGAAGTCGAGCGTGAGCACCGGCCCGCTCACCTTGCCCCAGCCGGCCGTCGGCTGAGCATCGAGCAGCGCCCCGGCCAGCCATGGCTGCTCCCGGCCGCTCAGCCCCGGGCCGCGCCGCCTGGCACCGAACGCGTCCAGCACCAGGTCCCACCGGCTGATCGTGTGCACCTGGTTCGCGATCACCTGCGCGAGCACCGAATCGCCGAGCTCGTCATCGTCGCAGGGGGTGAGGATGACCAGGTACCCGTCGCCCGGCCGACGGGCGAGCGCATCGAGCACGGCGAGCACCGTCGGGCATCCCGCCACGGTCGCCGTGACCGCTCCGTCGTGGCCCGCCACGCCCGATACGGTGAGGTCTGGCTCGTCCAGCCATTCGGGCGCGGCCCGCAGCAGCAGCACGCGGACAGGCCCGGCCGGGAGGTTCCGGGCGTCCCGCCTGCGGTCCTGCCGCTCGACCGCCCGGCGCAGCTCGGCCGCTACCACGGTCCGGTTCGCCGCCGGGACCGTGCCGTTGACGACGGGGTTTTGCGTTGTACTCACCGGGGCACGACCCGCCAGGTGATCTCGAACTCGTCGTCCGGGCTCGCATCCGCCGCCGTGCAGATCTCCTCGACGACGTGAAGGACGTTGGCTCCGCGTGCCCGCCGGACCTGCACCACCGGGCCCAGTTCCGGATTCTCCGGCTTCGGCTCCGGCTCCGCTGCCACGTCGAGGGACGGGACAGTCGACCGCTTCGCCGCCGCGTCGAGGAACAGGGCCGTGGCCCGCTGCTCGACCTGCCGCAGCGTCTCGGCCAGCCCCACCTCATGCTCGTCGTGGCGCGCGGCGGAACGCAGCTCACCCAGCAGCGTCCCGGCAGCGGCGGCGTTCTCGCCGTCGGTGACAGTCGCCAGGCGGTCCAGCACCTGCCAGCGGGTGGCGTTGATCCCCGTCGTCACCGTCCGGGCGTTGTCCAGATGCGCGCGGTAGATCGCGTTCTCGCGCGGGAGGCCGGCCGCCGCCAGTGCTCGTATCAGCGCCGTGGACTCGGTGGTTCCCGCGAGCTGGTTGAGCAGGCCGGAAAGGGCACGCGCGGTCGCGAACCGTGGCGAGGAATCGTCCAGGCCCAGCGTACGCGCGTGCATCTCCAGCGCCTCGGTCAGCGCCTCGGCCGCGGTGAGCAGGTCGCCCGCCCGCTGCCGGACACCCCGGGCGATCGCGTTGCTGGCCCGGTTGCTGCGCACCGGCTGGCGGGCCACGCCGAAGATGCCCTCGGCGCGCCTGGACGCCGTGTCGAACTCCTCCTGGCTGGGCTGCTCCTGGCTGCGCAGCACGAATTCCGGGCGGATCGCGGCCAGTTCCGGCGGGGCCATCACCGTCCCGGCTGGCCGGGCCCACGCCCGGTCGGCCTGGATCGCATAGCAGGCGATGACGAGATCCTGGACGGATTGCGGCAAGCCGGACCGTTCATCCTCCACCCAGCCGCGGAGCTGAGTGACGGTCACCTCGCCGCGCCCGGCTACCTTCCGGTCGAGAAGCTGCTTCCAGTCGTCTTGCAGGACGAACGCCGCCTCATGCATGACCCCGAGCCCCAGCGGGTTGGCGATCCGCTTGAGGACCGGCCGGTCGGCCTGGGGCGGCTCGTGGCGGCCGACCGGGTTCTGCGCCCCCTGCTCGACCGCCCGGAGCACCGTGGTCAGCTCGATGGCCTTGACCGCCTGCCGGCGGCCCTGCGGGTCGAAGTCCGGATGCCGCGGATAGCGGTAATCGAGGAGCTGGTAGCACAGGCCGCGCAGCGCGGTACCGAGGCCCTGCCCTACCTGGGGCCTCGGCTCCACTCCTGTGTCGAGGCTGAGCACGTGGGTATCGGTGCGCGCGCCCAGGTCCTCGTCCTCAGCGCTAGCGACCCCGTAGGCCCGCTTGATCGCGTCACGCAGCCGGGCGGTGAGCGCGGCCCGCCTGCTGTCGAGCTGGAGCCGGGCGTGGTGCCGGTCTTCCGTGGTCAGGTTGGGCGTCAGGTCGTCAAGCACCCCCGGCCGCAGCACGTGTGAGATCACGATCAGGTCGCTGAGGTCATCGAGCCGCCGCGCGGACAGGAAGTGCGGCAGCCAGACCAGCGTGGCCACGCCGTCGAGCTGGGCCGGCAGTCGCTTGACCCGGTTCGCGTCCTCGGCCGGGGAGTGGTTCCCCTCGTCGAACGGGTAATCGGTGATGATCCGGATCGCGCCGGGCTCGTTCGGCTCGAACTGCCGCCACGGCAGCGAATCCTCGTCCCTGACATTGCCGAAGACGAGCTCCACCCGGCGCGTGGTGCCGCGCCAGACGATGCCGATCGCGGTGACAAGCTCACCGCTGTCGGTGACGTCCATTTCCTCCCAGAGCAGGTCCCTGATCTCCCGGCGCCGGGCGGCGGAGTCATCGACGTACCGGGCCTGGCGCAGGATCCCGTCGGTGTCGATGCCGATCAGGGCCAGATCCACCCGCGGGTCCTCGTCGTCGGAGACCCGGAACTCGCCGAACTTACGGGCCAGGTCCCGCAGGGTCTTGGCGACCGTGCGCCGTTCCTGGTTGGGCAGCATGGCCACGATCGAGCCGTGGTTCAGGGCAGCCAGCCGGCTGGCGGTCAGCCCGCGCAGCGCGGGCACGTTCGGCACCAGCGCGGCGAGCAGCAGCGTCTTCGCGACCAAGTCGTCGGCGCGGAACGCGTGCCGCGGCCCCAGTTCGCCGGCCTGCTGCTCGGTCAGCCCGTGCCGCTCCAGCAGGAACGGCCTGATCTGGTTGAAGTAGAACCGCTTCGCCTGCTCGAACTCCTCGCGCAGCTTGTCGGTGAACGGCCGGTCGGCGCCGACGGCTAGCACGTCGAAGATCGCGCCGATCGGCATCAGCTGCCCCACCGGCAGCGTGTCCCGGTAGTCGACCAGGAGCTGCTGCATCAGCTTCAGGGCGGTCCGCTCCCGCTGCAAGGCCCCGGAAATGTCGACCATCGCGTGCAGGAACGCGGGGCTGAACGGGTACGTCGCGCGGAACGCCGCCCGGTCGGCCTTCTCGCCCTGCACGTCGAGGAGCGTTTCCCACACCTCGGATCGGACATTGGCGGTCTGGCCGAACGCCTCGTCCAACGCGGCCCTGGCGGCGTCGTCCTTCGGCCGCAGCAGCCGCTCCTGCACGATCGCAGGGAGGTTGCGGTCGTCAAGCGGGATGCGGTCGAACCGGCCGTCCCAGTACTTCAGCGTGTCGAACAAGCTGGTGACCACGGCCCCCGGCGTGTCCCGGCCGACCAGGTCCCGCAGGTCTCGCTGGCGCGGCACGAAGCTGATGATCGGGGCGGGCCGTTCGCGCTCGGCCGACTCGACCAGCTTCGACACCTTCTGCGCCTCGCGGCTGACCCGGACCTGATCGCCGAGATACCCGGCCAGCCACAGCACTAGCTCGTCCAGCAGCAGCACCACCGCGTCGTACCCGAGCACCTGCTTGGCGTGCGCGCTGATCACCGAAAGCCCCAGGTCCAACGGGATATAGGACTCGGCGTCGCCGCGCACCGCGCGCGCGTACCGGCGGAACGGCCCAGTGAGCAGGTCACCGACCAGCCGCCGCCGTTCCGAGTCGCCCGGCGGTGCGGCGAACGCGGCGTCGAGCAGCGCCGGGTTCCAGCCCGGTGTCCCCCACTCGTCGTCTCCAGTGGGCAGCTCCGCGATGAAGTCCTCGTCGCCGAGCCGGGCCCGCTGCTCGCGCGCGTCGCTGAGCAGGTCGTCGTCCACGTACACGGCGGGCAGCACCGCGTCGGGGTGCAGCTTCTGCACGTGCGCGACGTAGCCGCCGAGGATCGCGGAGTCCAGCGTGACGGCGTCCGGCAGGTGATACGGGACCAGCAGGAACTTCCGGCCGCGCAGCCACGAGTCGTGCGTGGCGACCACGTCGGCCAGGCCCTTCTTCCCCCGGGCGTCCGGATCGCCGCGCAGGATCGCGTACAGGATCGCCATGAAATGGCTCTTGCCGGACCCGAAAGAACCGTCCAGGTAGCTGGCCCGCGAACTCGACGTCTCCACCGCGGTCTGGATAATCCCGAGCGCCCGGTCGAATTCCCCGGCCAACTGCTCGGTGACCACGTACTGCTCGATGGTCGACTTCTCGCCGATCCCCTTAGATAGGGCCAGCACGAAATCCCCGGCCAGCACCCGGTCCGGAATCTCGATCAGGTCACGCAGTAGCGTCGTCATCACACCCCCTCGCTTTTCCGCCTGCGCCCGCGCCGCTGGCCGACAGTCGGCGGTGACCACGTGCGCAGGTCTTCCTCGGAAAAGCCGTGCCTTATTCTTTGGTCTTCGAGGTAAGCGTCATACGCCTCCGCGACGTTGATGCCGGAATCCGGATCGGCCTCCGCGTGCCACTGCCGCACCCAGGGCATCACCTCGGCCAGCCCCGCGATCAACGGCGTCAGCTTGTCCTTGTCCCAGCCATCTTGGGAAAAACGGTCCTCGATCAGCGTCATGAGGGCGTGCGCCTGCTCCCGGTGATCCCATCCGGCCCAGCCGAGCAATAGCGAGTCATCACCGTCTGGGCTGGCCAGCGGATAGGAAATGAACCGTTCCTTCGGCACATCCAGCTTCCCGCGCTGACTCCAAAACGAGCCCTTGAGAAAGTCTTCCTTCTTGTACTCCGGCGGCACGTCGATCCTGAGCTGGGTGCCTTCCGCGTCCTCTTCCCGCTGCTTGGCCCAGGTCTTCTCCCACTCGCCACGCTTCCGCATCCCGGTAGGGGTGTAGCGAAGCTGAGCCAGGTACGGCACATGCTGATCAGCGATGATCCTGGTCAGCACGTCCACGAGATCGGCATCCGGCCCGTCGAGCAGCCGGGCCACCGACACCACGTCGTTGTCGGCCCGCAACCGGTCCGCCAGCCGGCTGACGGTCACCGGCCGCGCCTGCTCCCGCCCCCACTCATCGGCCGCAAACCACAGCCCGCGGTCCTCGCACCGGTCCAGCAGCCAGGCCGTGAGCGCGGCGCGCTCCTTTACCTCCCACGGCTCGGACTGCCACCGCCGCTTGCACTCAGGCCGCTCGATCAGCGCGATATCCCGCCGACTCCCGATCGCCTCGATCCGCCTGGCCACCACCGCCTCGTACGCCTCGGGCCAGTGCGCGGGTATCTCGGTAATCGGCGTGGACCGATGCCGCTTGAACCACTGAGTCTCGATCTCGCCCGCAGCCATCCGCCGCGCCAGCACGATCTCGAAGGCTCGTTCCCCTAGCTTCAGCTCCGGAACGCTCACCGGATCCGCCATCAGCCCGGCAGCCTCGGCGGCTACGAGCAGCCCGTAACGCCGGTAAACATCCCAGTCCAGTTCTTCCTGACGCGCGATCATCCGGCCCCAGATGTGCTCATGCTCCACCCGCGCGGCATCAAGCCGCTCTCGCGTCGGAACGCCTGCCGCACACACCGCCGACGGCTCCACAGCGCCCAACCGCCGCGCCAGTTCATCCAGTTCCCGTCCGGCCTTGAGCGGCAGATCCACCGGAAGCGGAAACTGCTCCAGCTTGGTCCCGGTGAACTCGTAGAAACGCTCCCAGCCAGCGCTGGTAATACCTCCGCCTTCGCCACGGTTCCCCTTGTCGTGACAAACTTGCTTGAGCCAGAAGCAGGCAGTCGAGCTGTTGAGCACCCCAAGAAGCGCGAGATGATCATCCTCGCTCGCCGACTCCGGCAACTTGATCACCGGAGCACTCTGCTTGAAGACCTTCCCGCCCCGATCCAGCACAAAATGATTATGTGTCGCAACGAAGGCGAATACGACAGTCATAGGCGTTAGTAGACGCGACGAGTAAAGTTCGCGATACCAATACCATTTAAAGCCGGGAATCGTCTCAACAATTACCCCAAAACGCTTCCTTTTTTGCAGTAGATGCCGATCAGGCCAGAGGAACTTCATCGTGGCAGGAATTTGCTCTGGCTCATAAGGTTCGAATTTTTCATCATACGGCCAGACGGTGATCGTACCTGGTTCGAGATTATAGTCACGGACCACATCGCCTGTCACCATCGGGAGCGTATGCTCTATTCTCATACGCTTGGAGCTCGCCTCATCGGGCAAGAAGAATGAATCGTCTTCTCCTGAGAGCGCAGCGAACCCAACAGCCGAGACCTTGCTCATCAGCTTCAATGTGCCTTGTTCCTTGATACGCGCCAGAAGCTCGCTGGCGCCACCGCCGCTTAGGCTCCAGGGATGTGCCCACAGTCGATCGCGTTGAAGATTCGCAACACTTATCCACTCACTCTCACTAGGGGCGTGGCCTATCTGGCTAACAATCGCCTGCCAGACATTTCCCTTAGCTGGCACTTCTGGTTGCTTCGGCTCGCCTCTAATTCCAAGGGCAACACGGATCGTTGACTCTTTCCGTGCAAGGCGACGCCGTCCGATCAGAATGACGGTCGGAGTGCCGTGACCAGGAATGTAAGCACCGGATGTGTCGATGACATGAGTGAGGTCGGCGCTTGGACCACGGAAGAATTCCTCGATCAATTTCTTGCCGAACTCACGCTTCATGAACGCATTAGACGTTATCTGGCCAATGTAACCGGCTCCGCGCCTGTCAAGTGCGCTAGGCCTTGCCAGCAGAAAGAATCGCTCTGCGAATGGTACCGTTAGCTGATACTCTCGGTGGCAGCTTGGATACGCTCGATAATTCGCATTTTCTTTCTTATCCTTAACAGTGACGTATGGTGGATTTCCTACGACTACGTGGTAGCTGCCGATGCCGAGCATATCGACGGATTTGCTGTAGTCATCGATGTCTTCGGTGACGTATGTGTGCATTAGGCGGCCAGAGTTGTTCTGAAGGCTGAACTCAAATTGGATGCCCGGTGCGCCTCGGCCGTGCAGGAGGGAGTCGCCTACCGCTACGTTGATCGGAAAATCGCGGGCGTAGGCCAGGCGTTTTTCGTTGGCGGCTTTCATGGCGGCGATGAGGAGGCGGAAGCGGGCTACGGCAGCGGCGAAGGGGTTCTTGTCTACGCCGTGGACTGAGGCCAGGGCGCGGGAGATCTGCTCCCAACGGTCGGCGTCGGGGGCTTTTTTCTCCCACTGGTCCAGGAGGCGATGGAAGGTGCCGAGGAGGAAGTGGCCGGAGCCGCAGGTGGGGTCGATGACGCGCAGGAGGCTGGGGAGGTCGGGGCGGGCCTCGGGAGGGTCGGGGGTCAGGCCGAACTCCTCGATCGCCGGGGTGAGGGTGTAGTCGAGGATGAACTCCTCGACGAACTCGGGGGTCTGGAGGAGGGCGTAGGTCTTCTTGGCGTGCTGGGACAGGTCCTGGTAGAGGTCGCCGAGGAAGCGGGTGTTCCAGTCGGGTTCGGTGAAGTCATGCACGGTCTGGCCGGTTTCGGCGCGGCGGCGCCAGAAGGCCAGCAGGGCCTTGGCGGCCTCGTGGGAGGGGGTGATCGTCCACATGGGGTTGTGGGCCTCGTCGAACAGGGCGGCGGCGACCCTGGAGACCGACAGGGCCTCGATGCCCTGGAGGATCCAGTCGCGGTCGGTCTTGGACGGGTGCTGGGCGAAGAACTCCTGCTGGCGTTCGGCGGCTATGGCCAGGCGTTCGCCGGGGCCGGACAGGACGGGCAGGTCGATGAGACCGTTGTCCTCGCAAAAGCGTGTAAAGACGGTGGCGAGGATCCAGGCCACCGCGGACTGGGTGACCCGGTCATCAAGCCACGTGTCGTAGCCGGCCGCGGTGCGGTTGGACTGCCTGGCGTCCTCCCACTCCAGGTGGAGGGTCTCGGCGAACTCGGGGACGTCGGCGCTGCGCCGGCGCAGGTCGTCTTCGAAAGAACGGAGCTGCGGCTTCAGGTCCCGCAGCAGCGCGGTGCGGTCGATCATGACGCTCTCCTGGCTCCGGCGGACGTGGCGAAGGTGGACGGCACGACGAGCTGCTCGGTATCGCCCGGGATGACGCCGACCGTGAGCCCGTCGAGCCGGGGCGGGAGTTGCAGGTCCTGGCGCATCGGGCAGAGCAGCCACAGGCCGTGCGGGGACTCGCCGGCGCGGCGCGCGGAGCCGGCCAGGCGGGCCAGGAGCTCGTCGCCGCCGGTGTACCGGGCCAGCGGGGTGGCGTCGTGCAGGAAGACGACCCCGTCGGCTGAACGTATCCGCTCGTCGAGCCGCCGCCATGCCTCCTCGACCAGGCGGGCGAAGCCGACCCGGGCGCTGGGGGCGACGGCGGCGTAGTCGGCTTCGAGCACCGTGCGCCAACGGGGCTTGCCCTGCTCGTCGACGATCGCGTGCAGGGCGGCGACGAACTCCGCGCCGACGTTGACCGGGGTAACGCCGTCGAGCTGGGCGATGGCCACGGTGACCTGCGCCGCCGTGCTTACCCATGCCTTTATGGCGACGAAGCCGCCGCGCTGCCTGGCCTGGTCCAGGCGTAGCCATACCTCGCGGGCCGAGGTGCTATACCTGGTTTCCGTCCCGGTGCGCGGCTTGGGGCTTGATCCGCTGGCCTGAGTGTCGGCCGGGATCACGTACCGGCCGTTGATCACCTGCACGTCGTATTTCAGGCGGCGCAGGATGTCCCGCAGCCTGGGCGCGTCCGGCAGGGCCGCCAGGTCGGGGAAGCGGGTGAGGACCCGGTCGCGCAGTCCTCCGGGTGATAGCCCGTGCCGGGCGGACAGGTAGCTGACGACCTGAGACAGCTTCAGCGCGCGTTCGGGTGACAGGTCGCGGGGATACAGCTCTAGGCGGCCCGTCACCGCGGTGTTCGCCGAGGCCGCGGCGGCCAGGGCGACCAGGTCGGTGTCGGACAACGGCGCTCCCGGGGGCCGGATGGCCCGCAATTCGCCCAGCGTCACCGTCACGCTGGGCAACGGGTCACGGGAGGCAAGCTCGTCGGCTCGCTTCCCGAGCTGGAGCGCGTAGCCGATCAGGTCTTCCGCCGCGGGGGCGAGGGCGACGAGCACGCGGTCGCCCTCGCGCCGCGTGGCGAGGCGGGGGTGCTCCAGTCGGGTCTCGGTGTCGATCGCGGCGCGGGTGCAAACGGCGGCCAGGTTGAGCCGGTCCGAGGGGTCCGCCAGGTCCGAGCCGCGGCGCATGAGCAGTGCGGCGGCGATCTGGCTGGCGGCGAGCACCCGGCCGTGCTCGCCGAGGATGGCGGCAACGTCCTCGCGGACAGCGGTCACGGCCGGGACAGACTTGGCCCAGCGCTCGCGGAGCCGGGACAGCAGGCCGGAGACTTCCTCCTGCCCGCGCCCGGTCGTGCGCTCGATGTCCCGCTGGGCCGCCCAGGGCGCGACGGGCGACGGGTGGCCCTGCGCGTCCGGCAGGCCGAGGATCGACCGCATGGCCCCTATCTCGGCGTCGCCATGTCCGGATCCGGGGATGAGCTGCCCGGCGACCTCGTCCAGGCTCCCGGTGACCAGTGCCTCCGGTGTGCCGTTCCCGCCCGGTGGCGTCGCGGTGCGGGACCGCTGATCCGAGGGCTGTCCCTTATCAGCCGTCTTGTCTGGAATGCCGGTGATCTCGGTCAGGCCGAGCTGACGGCGCCATTGGCCGGCCCGGCGCACCAGCTCGTTGCGGGGGATGATGCCGATGCCGCGGAGCTGCATGATCCGCTTGGGCTGGACCCGGAGCAGCTCGCCGACGGTGGTCACGCCGAGCTGCTGCTGCGCGATGGACAGCGCACGGGCGGTCAGGCCCGCGGCGGCCAGCGGAGTGTCCGCGGTGGCCGCCTTGGCGGCGGCGTCGCGCGCCTCGTCCGGCTCGGCGCTGTCATCCAGCGTGATCGTGTGCCGGGTGGTGAGCGGCGGCGCCTCGTCCAGGCCGCGGAAGACGTCAGTCCAGGCCCTGGTCATCTCCTTGAGCGAGCCGAACCGCCGGGCGGCGTCGCGGTGCAGCGCGCGACCGAAGAACTCCACCAGCCGGTCGCGCAGCACCGGGTCGAAGGAGTCCTCGGCCTGGTGCGGCAGCTGCTCCGACGGGTCGAGCATGCTCGCCTCGACCAGGCCGTCCCCCCAGGAGGGCAGCTCGCCGCTGGCCATCTCATGCAGGGTCACCGCGACGGCGTAGCGCTCGGCGGCCTGGTCATAGCGCTGCCGGTTGCCGGTGCCGAGGAACGGGTCCAGGTAGACCGAGGTACCCACGCCGGTCTCGCTGTCCGGGACGCCGGCCAGCGAGAAGTCGAACAAGACCAAGCGGCGCCCCTTGCGGGGCACCTCGCGCAGCGCGAGGTTGTCCGGCTTGATGTCGCGGTGCCAGATCTTCTCCTCCTCCAGGTAGAGCACCGCATGCAGCAGGTCCTCCCCCAGCTTCTCCAGCTCACCGATGCTCAGCGGCCCCTGCTGGCGGATCTCATCGGCGAGCGTGCGCTCGCCCGCGCGGTCCAGGACAATCACCGTCCGCCCGGCCACCTCGAACGGTCCGTCGATCAGCCTCACGATCCGGGAGTCGGTCAGCTTCCGCAGCGTGGCCGCCTCCCAGATGAGCCGCTGCGCGGCGGAGGCGCTGAGGGCCACCTTGAGGACCTGCCGCTCGCCACCCTTGTCGGCCAGCAGGGCCCGCGCGGTGGAGCCCTTGCCGAGCACCCGCTGCACGGTCCAGCTCCCGACGACCGTGCCCTTGCCCGCCGTCAGCGGGTCCGGCTCCTCGGCCGGCTCCGGCGCGGTGAGCTCGTCTTCGACGTCGTCGAGGTCTTTGAGGAAATCCCGGACCGACTCGGTGCGGTCGGCGGGCTGTACCGCGGTGGCGCCGCGGATCAGCCGGTCCATCACGGCGGTGAGGCCCTCGGCCGCCGGGGTGAGCGCGCGCTCGGCGGCGAGCCGCTGGGCCAGCGCGGCACGGCTGTCCGCGGGCGGCTGGCCGGTGAGGATCAGGTAGCTTAGCGCGCCAAGACCGAACACGTCGAGCTGGGTGGGCGGCGCGTCGGGGCTGCCGAACTCCGGCGCCAGGTACGGCCCGGCCGAGCGCTCGATGTGCGCGGCCAGCGAGACGACGCCCGGACCGCTGGAGCCCGGGCCGACCGCCGTGACCGACGTGCCGTGCGCGGGCCTGGCCGCGACCTGCCAGTCGCAGATCCGCAGCCGCGGGTACCGGCCGTCCAGCTCCACGTATACGCAGCGGGCCGCGAGCGCCCGGTGATACAGGTGGCGGCGGTGCGCGTGGTCGACGGCCTCGGCGAGCTGGCGGACCATCTCCACCCGCGTCTCGACCGGCAGGTCACCGTCGTGCGCCGCCATGAACTGGTCCAGCCGCTGCCAGTTCTTGCCGTGCCGGAAGACGACGGCCGGGCCGGCGTCGTGCTCGTCGCTGTACTGCTCGGCCCGGACGATGCCGTCGTGGGAGATTCCCTGGAGCGCCAGGTACTCCCGTCGCGCCGCGCGGCGGGTCGACTCGCGCACCTCCTTGGTGGCGCCCAGCTCGGACAGGTAGATGCGGACCCTGCGGACCTGGTCATCGGGCAGTGCGGGGTTGCTGGCGAGGTAGTCCTCCCAGGTCGGGCCGGTGCCGAAGGCGCGCGGCTCCAGCTCGTACGGGCCGACCTTCCCGTGCTGGTGCTGACGCTGGATCCCGACCTTGCGCAGCAGCTTGTCGAGCTCCCTGGACAGGGCTGGCGTCACCCTGTTCTGCTCGCTGCGCGGCGGCTGGTTCAGCAAGCCGTGCCAGATACCGGGAAGCTTGGTCTGCCCGGTCAGCCCGTCGCGGCCGTAGACACGGACCTGCTGGAAATCGTCCAGGTCACAGCGCAAGTTCGGGGCGGAGAGGAAGACCGCGGCCTCGATGCGCGGAATCCGGTGCCTGATGTTGAGCGCCCTGGCTGCTTGCTTGAGCTGGCCCGCAAGTTCTTTCGCCTTCAGGTCGGTGAAATGCAGCGGGTTCTCGAGCGTCCGGGTCCGTTCGTCACGGAAAAGCCAGGTAGCGCCATTGTTCGTGGCACGACCAGGATGGCTCTTGATTTCGATAAGGAACAATCCACCTGGGGTGGCTATGAATAGGTCGACCTCGCGTACGTGCCCGGTGCCAGCGGTGAACGTGAACGTCTGCCAGGCCCGGTACGGTTCCGCCTCGGGCATCTGCTCCCTGATATGCCGGAGGGCGTCCTCCTCCCAAGGGAAGTCCGACTTCCAGCCCTGCCATCGGTGTGCCGCCCCACCCATCAATGCCCATCTCTTCGTATCGCGGACGCTGAAGGGAATCCTTCCAGGGCCGCGGGCATTTCGCATCCAAGCAGATCGAATCGATACCTGTGGTGTCAGAGTTAGGCATACCGAGTGTTGAGTGGACCTCGGCGAGAAAGGCAGGTTACGCGCCCGGTTCGCTAATTTTGGCGGTATTCATGATCAACTCCACCGCCTGCGCCAGGTTGTTCATAAGCCGCCTGTGGCCAATGGTCGCCGTTCGATCCTGGGTCGCATGGCACGGAAATAGAGAAATGGCCAGCTCGCGTCGTGCTGCCCGCCGCCACCCGGTCAAACGCACTGATAGCGCGTTTGACCGGTCACCACGGTCGCCTCTTCGGTTGCATGGGACCGCGCCGCCGGCCAAATACAGTGACACCGACTGCCACCTGGCATGTGGTGTGGTTGGAAGAGTCACCGTTGGCGACTCTTCCAACCAGTATCCTCGTATGCCTGGGTCATCCACCGACAGCCCGAGGGTGAATGGCTGTATTCCGGGTTAGCGGTCCAGCCGACTGACTACACTGCGTGGCATGTCTGAGCGGGTGCACGTGGTCGGGATCGGGGGTATCGGCACGTCGGCACTGGCGGTGATCTTGGCGCAGGCTGGTGCGGTGGTGTCGGGGTCGGAGGAGTCGCGCACGATCCTGGCGGGCGAGCTTCTGGACCAGTTCCCGCAGATCAAGGTCTACCAGGGATATTCGCCGGAACACCTCGACGGGGTGGACCAGGTGATCCATTCGGTCGCGTTCAGGGCGGATAACCCGGAGCTTGCCGAGGCCCGGCGGCGCGGTATCCCCGTCTCGACGTATCCGCAGGCGCTGAGCCGGTTCCTGGCCAGGACCGAGGTGTGCGGGGTGGCGGGGACGCACGGGAAGACGACCACCACGGCGATGGTCGCGATGGCGGCCGAAGAGGCGGGGCTGCCGGTGTCGTACCTGGTGGGTGCGCCGATGCAGGGCGGTCGCGGCAACGTGCGGTACACGCCGGGCAGTCCGTTCGTGCTGGAGGCTGATGAGTACCGGGGCGCGTTCTTGGAGTACGCCGACCGGTTCGCGCAGCTCGTGATCACGAACATCGACTTCGACCACCCGGACTACTACCCCTCGCAAGATGCGGTGGAAAAGGCGTTCAGCGAGCTGCTGGTCCATACCCCGCCCGGCGCGCAGGTGTTCGCGTGCGGGGACTCGGCCGGTGTCCAGGCGGTGGCCCGGGTGCATGACCGGATCATCACCTACGGGCTCGGGCCGCACAACGCGGTGCGCGTCGAGCTGGCCGGCCTGTCCGACTCTGGAAGTGCGTTCACCGTTGCCGGCGCGGCATATGACCGGGTGCGGCTGCGGGTGGGACTGCCGGGGCGGCATAACGTGCTGAACGCCACGGCGGCGTTCCTGGCCGCCCGTGCGCTGGGCTGCCCGGCCGGTGCGATCGCGACCGCGCTGGAGGGCTACGCGGGTGCGCGCCGCCGGTTCGAGGTGCGGCTGAGCACGCCGCAGGCCGCGGTGGTCGATGACTACGCTCATCACCCGGTGGCGGTAGCCGCGTTCATCGACGGGCTGCGGCAGCGCTACCCGGATCGGCGCCTGATCCTCGTGTTCCAGCCGCACACGCTGACCCGCACCCTGGCGTTGTTCGATGACTTCGTGCGCGTGCTGCGTGCCCCGGAGCAGGTGGCGGTGCTGGATGTGTACGCGGGCCGGGAGCTGGATGACCCGGCCGAGCCGACCCAGCTTGCTGCCCGGCTCCGGACGGCGCTGCGCAGCCAAGGCGTTGATGTCCTGGCAGCGTCAGAACCCTCTGACGTCGTGACAGCGGTCGCGGAGTTGGCCTCGGCCGGGCAGCCGACCGTGATCGGGACGGTAGGGGCCGGTGATGTGTGGACGACCGTCACCTCGCCGCTGACAGCCCGGCTAGGCTAGGACGCCGCGCTGGCAGCGGCGGCTACCCGGTCTAGCACCAGGTAGGGGCTGCCGGTGCCGAAGCTGACCACCACATCCCCGGCCCGGGTCATCCCGGCCAGCGTCTGGGCGGCGTCGTCATACCCGGCGCAGGTCACCACCTGGAGCTGGCCGTGGCTGACGGCCGCGCCGGCGAGCAAGGCGAGGCTGGCGTGCTGGCCGTACTGCTCGTCGCCCAGGCCGGGTGAGATGGGCAGCAGCAGGCACGCGTCGAACGCGGCGAGCGACTGGCCGAACTCGGCGGTGAACATGACGGTGCGGCGGTGCTGGCGCGGCTCGAAGACCGCGATCAGCCGACGGCCGGGGTAGTAGCCGCGCAGCGCGCGGGCCAGCGCGGTGATCTGGGCGGGGTTGTGGGCGTAGTCGTCGAGCATCAGTACGCCGCTGCGGCTGTGCCGCAGCTCCATGCGGCGCGATACTCCTCGGTAGCTGCTGATGCCCTCTTGGATGGCCTGGGCGGGGACGCCGAGTTCCAGGGCGGTGATGGCGGCGCGGGAGGCGTTCAGGTGCAGGGCCGGGCCGCGGTGCGGCGCGTGCAGGTCCAGGACGGTGTGCCCGTGCCGGTCTTCGATCCGCCAGCTATCTTGGGCGGGCTGGATGTTCGTGATGCGGTAGCCGGCGTCCGGGCTGGTACCGACGCTGATGACCGACCGCGCGGCGCGGGCGGCCTGGAGCGCGGCGGGGCTGTCGGCATCGGCCACGGCTAGGTCCAGACCGACAGCGAAGGCAGTGAAGGACTCGGTGACGGGTCGGCCGGGGCCGAAGTAGTCGCGGTGGTCATAGTCCATGACCGGCCCGAGGATGCCGACGTTGCGCGGCAGGTCCAGGAAGGCGTCCCGGTACTCGTCGGCCTCCGCGATCAGCAGCCGACGCTGGCCGTGCCGGTAATTACGGTCTTCCAGGTTCGGGCTGCGTGCTCCCAAGTAGACGGTCGGATGCCATGACCCGGCGGTGAGGATGGCGGCGAGCACGGCACTAGTGCTGGTCTTGCCGGCCCCGCCCGCGACCGCGACCACCTGGCCGAACAGGCTCGCGTACAGGCTGAGCGCCTGGTGGCGGCGCAGCACCGGGACGCCAAGGCGGCGAGCCGCGTCCAGTTCGGCGTGCCCCGCTGGGATGGCGGCCGAGTACACCAGCGCGGTCATCCCGTCCGGCAGGTGCGCGGGGTTGTGCCCTGCGCTGATAGGGATGCCGAGCTGGGCTAGGTGGTCGCGGAGCGTGCCTTGCTTCTCGTTGCCGCGTTTGCCGCCGATGTCGCAGCCGGACACGTCCGCGCCGTCGTGGCGCAGCAGGGCGGCCAGGGCGCTCTGCCCGTCGCCCAGGATGCCGGCCAGGTGCGGGGCGGCGAGCGGAGCGGGCAGGGTTAATGAGTCAGGTTTGCCGGTCATGGGCGTGCTCCGCTACTGGGTGAGGTAGGCATCGACAGCGGTCACGAGGTAGTCCAGGTCGGCCGGGGTGGTCACGGTGGCCAGGCAGCCGAACCCGGACGGGGCGATCACCACGCCGTGCCGCAGCAGGAACCCCGACAGGTCAGCGAGCACAGCGCGGCTCACGTGGTGGCGTGCCTGCCCTGGTGAAGCGGGCAGGTTCCGGTGCGGCCAGAAGTGGAACAGCGACCCTGCCTGGCGCACCAACCAGTCGGCATCCCGCCGCGCGAACAGGCTGTTCAGTTCCTCGCACACGGTCGTCGTCGCTGTGTCCAGGCCGGCGGCGCGGCCGACATCGAGCCCCGCCAGCGCGGCGATGCCCGCGGTCATGCTCAGCGGGTTGCCGTTGAACGTCCCGCCATGCCCCAGGCGCGGCTTATGGCCGGGGGCGAAGCATGTCCCGAGGCGCGGAGCAGCCGGTGCCGGACACCGGATCGCTGCGCGGCGACCTGCTGGCCGCGCTGCGGACCTGGGTGCGGGCGGTGACCACGACGCCGAACGGGCGGCTGCTTGCCTCGCTGATCGGGTTCGCGCAGCACGATCCGGAACTGCACGCCGCGTGGCGGGACCGGGTCCTCGAGCCGCTGCGCGCGCGGCACCGCGTGATGCTGGAACGTGCGGTGGCGCGGGGGGAGATCTCGGCGTCGGTGGACTTCGAGGTGGTGCTCGACCTGTTCTTCGGCGCCGCGCAACACCGGCTGCTGCTCGGGCACCTGCCCATGACGGACCACTTCATCGAATCGGTCGTCGACGTCCTGCTCTCCGGAATCGCCGCCCGCTGACATCCCGCCAAGCCTAAGCGGTAACGGTCGCGGTAGGGACCGCCCTTGCGGGCGGCCCCCCGCGCAGATCCCAGCGTGCGGGATTACCGCACTGGGCTCCTGCTATGGGTATCTGGCGGCGAAGCGCTGTCCGGGGTGGGGGTGCTTGATCGTGGCCGGGGGTA
>DASRFJ010000210.1:0-4801 GCA_035651595.1 Streptosporangiaceae bacterium
GTGCTACTCCAGTACCGGGTTTCACCTGGCGCACGACTTCGCCATGGAACTCGTGGCGGCGCTCGAGGCCCAGGGCCTGTCGGTGGAGCACTACTACCCCGAGCTGGGCCACGGCCAGCAGGAGGTCTCGGTCCGGCACACGGACGCGCTGCGCGCCGCCGACAACCACGTGCTGTACCGGGAGACCGTGCGGGGCGTGGCGTTCCGCCGCGGGCTGTGGGCGAGCCTGGCGCCCAAGCCGGTCCCCGACCAGGCGGGCAACGGCACCCACCTGCACGCTTCTTTGGTGGAGCCGGGCGGGCGCAACGTGTTCGCCGACCCGGCGGACCGCAACGGCCTGTCCCAGACCGGCTACCACTTCATCGGCGGCCTGCTGGCCCACCTGCCCGCGCTGGTGGCGCTGACCTGCGGCAGCGTGAACAGCTACCGGCGGCTGGGCCCGCAGATGTGGAGCAGCGCGTACACCTGCTACGGGATGGACAACCGGGAGGCGGCGGTGCGGATCTGCTCGCCGTTGCGCGGCGACTCGGAGTCGTCGGTGAACCTCGAGCTCAAGCCTTCGGATTCGTCGGGGAACCCGTACCTGGCGCTGGGCGGGCTGAT
Organism: Streptosporangiaceae bacterium; assembly: GCA_035651595.1. GTDB lineage: Bacteria > Actinomycetota > Actinomycetes > Streptosporangiales > Streptosporangiaceae > JAFARZ01. Next base: position 604 of record DASRFJ010000210.1, read on the forward strand.
CCACGCCGGGCTGGACGGCATCCGGTCCAAGATCGACCCCGGCGAGGCGGTCAACGCCGACCCGGCCGTGCTGTCCGACGCGGACCGGACGGCGCTCGGCGCGCACCGGCTGCCGGCCTCGCTGAGCGCCGCGCTGGACGCCCTGATCACCGACGAGCTGCTGATGGACGCCCTAGGGCCGCTGCGCTCGACCGCGTACCTGGCGGTCAAGCGCAGCGAGGCGGCCTACTTCGGGCAATCCACCGACCCGTACTTCGAATGCTTCCACCACTTCACGAAGCTATGACTGTGACGTCAGGGTGTCTCGTGCCCGGGCCGGAAGATCCCCTCGGCGGGTTTCGCGATGACCGATAGCGGCCTCGCGACGTCCTCGAGGGACTTGCCTTCGGCCGCGACCCCGAGGAAGGCGGCGACCAGACCGCCGATGATCATCGCGCCGGCGCCCACCAGATAGCCCGCGTACAGGGTGTTCCGGTCGTGGCCGGTACCGATCAGGTGGCCGTACCAGTGCGACCCGAGGAGGCCGAAGACCTGCGCGATCGCGAAGAACACCGCGATGGCCTGGGCCCGGACCTCCAGCGGGAACACCTCGCTGACCGTCAGGTACCCAGCGCTGGCACCTGCCGACGCGAAGAAGAAGATGACCGCCCAGGCGATCGTCTGAGTGGTCGCGGTCAGGTGGCCGTCCTTGAACAGCTGAGCGGAGACGATCAGCAGCACGCCCGCGATGATGTACGTGCCGGAGATCATCTTCTTGCGGCCGATCGTGTCGAACAGCCGCCCGATCGTCAGCGGGCCCGCCAGGTTCCCCGCCGCGAACGCGAAGAAGTAATAGCCGGTATCGGTCGGCTTGACGTGGAAGTAGAACTCCAGCACCAGTCCGGAGGTGAAGAAGATCGCGTTATACAGGAACGACTGGGTGATCATCAGTGCCGCACCGAGTATCGAACGACTCGGATAGAACTGGAACAGCACCTTCACCAGGTGCAGGTACCCGATTCGCCGGGACGGCCTGATCTCCAGCTCCTGGGCACGGTCGACCGGGGGCAGCGCGCCTTTGGTGTGCGCGACGTGGTTCTCGATCTCGTCGATCGTTTCCTCGGCCTCCTGCTCGTGGCCGTGCATGATCTGCCAGCGCGGGCTCTCCGGCAGGTTGCGCCGTACGTAGATGATCACCAGGGCGAGCACCGGACCGACCAGGTAGGCGACCCGCCAGCCGGTGCCGATCGACAGGTGGTTGAGCACCCACAGGGTGACCGCCGTGCCGATGATGGCGCCGGCCCAGTAGGTCCCGTTGACCGCCAGGTCCACCCGCCCCCGGTACTTCGCCGGGATCATCTCGTCGATCGCGGAGTTGATCGCCGCGTACTCACCCCCGATGCCGGAACCGGCGATCACCCGGGTGAAGTACAGGAAGATGAACCACTTGCCGCCGGCCGGCGTGGCCGCGGTGAGGCCGCTGCCGACCAGGTAGACGCCGAGCGTGATCATGAACAGGTTCCGCCGGCCGAGTTTGTCCGACAGCCGGCCGAAGAACAGCGCCCCGATGATCTCGCCGACCAGGTACCAGGTGGCGATGTCCGCGACCCCGCCGGCCGACATGTTCAGCGCGGCCTTCTGGGTCAGGTCGGGGCCGACGTTGCTGGCGATCGTGACCTCGAGGCCGTCCAGGATCCACGCCACCCCGAGCGCCATCACCATCCTGGTGTGGAACCTCGACCAGGGCAGGCGGTCGATCCGCGCCGGGATCAGGCTGCGGATCGACGGAGTCGGCGTCGCGGTCTGCGGCGTTGCGGTCATGGCGCGCTCCGTTCTCGGGACGATCTAAGGCCCGAGTACCATGCCGCAATTCGTTAAAACAACCCAAGCAATGGTTAGTGACGCCAGCGACGCAAGAGGCTCCTGGGGTTGCGGTTGGCCTGCTCGGGAGCCGTGGGCTCCGGACGCCCGCTGGCCGACGGGCCGGCCGACGGGCCGGCCGGTGCATAGCCGGACAACGTGGAGGATTACCCCTTCGCGGAACCCTGACCCCCGGATACGGGGGTTGATCCTCCACGATGGGGCAGTCCTCCACGTTAACTGCGGGGACGGCGGCATGCTCGGGTACCGCCAGGCACATGCCACGCACCAGCCCCAGCCGTCGCCACCGGGCCCGGCCCCAGCCGTCACGAGCAAGCCCGGCCCCCCGCCGTCACGAGCAGGCCCGGCCCGAGCCGGCACCGGCGGGGGCGGGCGGGCAGGGGCGGGACACGGCAGCCAGCGGGGGGCCAGGACGTCCAGGCTCACGGCGCGAGCCTTCGGTGAGTTGTCCGGGCACGACCGGCGGGGTCATCGTTGCCGGGCTGCCGGCATTGCCGCGGTTCGCCGAGGCGCTTTGCGGAAAATCGTTTACGGCCCTGTTCCAGGGGCTGCAAACGATTGATATAAAACGCGGCGGCGCCGCCGCTAGGCCGGACGCGGACGGGGGCACCGCGTGCTTAGCAACATCGCGCGGACGGGGGCACCGCGCGGCGCGGCGCCGCCGCATTACTTATGAGAATACAAGAAGGCTCAAATATGTACAAGTCGTGACCGCCAAGACACGCAGGATTGCTTTCCCGTCCAGCGAGAACGCTCTGCTAGCCCGCTCGCCGGTCCGCTTCAGTCGTGCGTGGCCCCCGAACCCCCTTCTAGGGGGGTGCGTGGCCCCCCAACCCCTTGGCGGCCGGCGGCGGCTGGGGGGCGGGCGGCTTGGGGGCCGCGGGGGGCGGGCGCGGCTAGGCTGGCTTGGGATTACGGAACTGGAGGGTTTGCTGTGGCGGAGTTCACGTTCTCGGAGTTGCTGCCGACGGGTCCGGACACGACTGAATACCGGCTGGTGAGCGGGGACGGGGTGTCGAGCCACAGCTCGTTCGGGAGAAAATTCCTGGAAGTAGAGCCGCAGGCGCTCACCCTCCTCACCAGCACGGCGATGCGTGATATCGCCCACCTGCTGCGGCCCGCGCACCTGCGCCAGCTCCGGTCCGTTCTCGAGGATCCGGAGGCGAGCCCGAACGACCGGTACGTCGCCCGTGACCTGCTGAAGAACGCGTGCATCGCGGCCGGCGGGGTGCTGCCGATGTGCCAGGACACCGGCACCGCGATCGTCATGGGCAAGCGCGGGCAGCACGTGCTGACCGACGGGCGTGATGAAGAGCACATCGCCCGGGGTGTCTACGACGCCTATACGCGGCTGAACCTGCGGTATTCGCAGCTCGCGCCCCTCAGCATGTGGGACGAGAAGAACACCGGGTCGAACCTGCCGGCCCAGATCGAGCTGTACGCGACCGGCGGCGAGGAGTACAAGTTCCTGTTCATGGCCAAGGGCGGCGGTTCGGCCAACAAGTCATTCCTGTTCCAGGAGACCAAGGCGGTGCTGAACCCGGTCCGGATGCTGACGTTCCTCGAAGAGAAAATCCGGTCGCTGGGGACCGCCGCGTGCCCGCCGTACCACCTGGCGATCGTCATCGGCGGGACCAGCGCGGAGTACGCGCTGAAGACGGCCAAGTACGCCTCGGCCCGGTACCTCGACACGCTGCCGGCCTCGGGTTCGCCGGACGGGCACGGGTTCAGGGACCTGGAACTCGAAGCCCTCGTCCTGGACATCACCAGGAAGATCGGGATCGGCGCGCAGTTCGGCGGCAAGTACTTCTGCCACGACGTGCGGGTGATCCGGCTGCCCAGGCACGGCGCGTCCTGCCCGGTCGCGATCGCCGTCTCCTGCTCGGCCGACCGGCAGGCGCTCGCCAAGATCACCGCCGACGGCGTGTTCCTGGAGCGGCTGGAGACCGACCCGGCCCAGTACCTGCCCGAGCCGGCCGGCGAGGACCTTACGGCGGACGTGGTGCGGATCGACCTGACCAGGCCGATGAGCGAGATCAGGGCCGAGCTGACCAGGCATCCGGTTGCTACCAGGCTGGCGCTGACCGGGCCGCTGGTGGTCGCGCGCGACATCGCGCACGCCAAGATCGCCGAGCGCCTCGCGGCGGGCGACGGCATGCCGCGCTACCTGACCGACCACCCGGTCTACTACGCGGGCCCGGCCAAGACGCCGGACGGCTATGCGTCGGGATCGTTCGGGCCGACGACCGCGGGCCGGATGGACTCCTACGTGGACCAGTTCCAGGCGGCCGGGGGGTCGCTGGTCATGCTTGCCAAGGGCAACAGGTCGGCCGCGGTG
>DASRFJ010000211.1:0-36784 GCA_035651595.1 Streptosporangiaceae bacterium
TGTCCCTAGTACGAGAGGACCGGGACGGACGAACCTCTGGTGTGCCAGTTGTTCTGCCAAGAGCACGGCTGGTTTGCTACGTTCGGAAGGGATAACCGCTGAAAGCATCTAAGCGGGAAGCTCGCCTCAAGATGAGGTCTCTCTCTGGGTTAACCAGGTAAGGCCCCCAGCTAGACGACTGGGTTGATAGGCCGGAGGTGGAAGCACGGTGACGTGTGCAGCTGACCGGTACTAATAGGCCGAGTGGCTTGGCTTCTACAGTTGATATTCGCGTCCACTATTCAGTTCCCGAGGTACGGTCGGGGTCCGGTGTTGTCGAGCCGGACTTCACACCTCAATAGAGTTTCGGTGGTCATAGCGAAGGGGAAACGCCCGGTCCCATTCCGAACCCGGAAGCTAAGCTCTTCAGCGCCGATGGTACTGCGAGGGGGACCTCGTGGGAGAGTAGGACGCCGCCGGACTTATTTACGAACAGGGTCGCTCCCCAACTGGGTAGAGCGGCCCTTTTCGTATGCCTGGCGAAGGTGCGACACTGGGCATCTCTAGTGTGCTCGGGGAGACTGATGCCTGGGGATCCGTCGTGGGACATCATGCCGGTGGCCAACCCGGCGCTGCGATACCGGAAGCGTCGGCGTCTTGTCCGGCGCGGGTGCGCGTACGACCCGGTCGGCCTGACTGAGCCGGTGTATCAACTCCGTCACCGTGACCAGGTCGTGTTGCCGTCCGCCCTGGACCGGGTGAGCCGCGAATTGCTGATCCGCGCGCAGGTCGCGGTCAGCTCCGCGCTCGGTTCGGTCATGGACACCGCGGTGCGGTCGCCTGACATCTTGGCGGAGCCTGCGCTGCGCTGGCACGAGTGGCAGATCGCGATCGCGTTGCGCGATATCACGGACCTGCGGGCCGAGCACGAACTCAACTCGGCCGAGAGCGCCGGGCACTTGACCGACTCGGTGCTGGGACCGCAACAGCGTGCATTGCAGCTGGCCCAGGAGGCGACCGAGGCCAGGGTCACCGCGCTGGAGCGTTACGCGGCCGAAGTGCTGGCGGCGAAGTCGGCGTTCCGGGACTTGCAGGACGCGCTTCGGATATCGAGCCTGAATGACAGGTACCTGGATCTCGTAGCCCGCACGGCGGCCGACGAGCACGCCGTAGCGGAGATCAGCGGCCTCACCGATCAGGCCAGCGCGGCGGCGCAGGCGGTTCGCGAGTCGATGCGGCAGGTAGGTCTGGCCGCCGAGGCGCTGTCGCTACCGCGTAGAATCTAGCTGCTGCCGGACACGAATGAAAAAGGGTCGCTCCCGGTATCGGTTGAGCGGCCTTCTTCTATTTCTGCACAGTCGTAGAACCGCTGGCGGCGATGGTGTTCGTACTGGGTGAGTTTAGGCTGGTCCTGGAGGTTGATTAGCGATGGCTGACGGACGCGGAGCGTCGGCTGGGGATGCGCGCCGTGGTTCTGGCTCGGGCCAGGGGTCGCGCGCCGCTGGAACCAGACGCACCGGCGCTGGACAGGCCCGCACCGGTGGCGCCTCACGCACCGGCGGATCCCGTGCTGGCGGTGCCCCTCGGGGTGGCGGGGCATCCCGTACCGGGGGTGCTCCCCGTACCGGGGGTGCTCCCCGTACCGGGAGTGCTCCCCGTACCGGGAGTGCTCCCCGGACCGGGGGAACCTCGGGCACGGGCGGGACTTCTCGGACCGGCGGTGCGTCCCGGACCGGCGGGTCCGCCCAGGCGGGCAGGACAAGTCGTACCGCGAACTCACCCCGCGCGGGCGGCGGCAGTCGTACCGGAACGGGCGGCGCTGGCCGTTCCGCGACTTATCGGCCGACAACGGGCAGTGGCGGTGCCGAACGGGCGCCGGGTCGTCCGGTAGCGGGCGCAGAGCGTGCCGGATCAGGCGGCGCGCGACCGGCCGGCGGCGGGCTGAGCCGTGGGCCGCGCCGGGGCGACGGGCCGGGTGGCCGCACAGGAGGTACGGGAGGGCGGACCGAAGGGGACCGTGGCCAGCGTGGCGGTCCGCGGGGCGAGCGCGCGCCATTCGGCGAGCGCGGCCGACCGCGTCGCACCGGCGACGGCGCACCCCGCGCCGGCCGGCCAGCGCGGCCGGGTCAGCCTCGCGACGGCGCGCCCCGAGGCGGATCGCGGCCATGGGACAGTGGCGAGCGCGAGCAGCGGCCGTTCCAGCCGGCGCCCGCGATCCCGCACACGATCACCGCGGAGCAGCTCGATTCGGTAGCCCGCAGGCAGCTTGGCAGCCTGCCGAACGACCTTGCCGACAGCGTGGCACGATACCTCGCCGCGGCCGGGCTGGCCGAAGACCCCGAGCAGGCCTACGCCTTCGCCAAGCACGCACACCGCCTGGCGGCCCGGGTGGGCATCGTCCGCGAGGCATGCGGCGTCGCCGCATACCGGACCGGCCGGTGGGCCGAGGCGCTCTCGGAGCTCCGTGCCGCGCGGCGGCTCACCGGGAGCGACGACTACCTGCCGGTGATGGCCGACAGCGAACGCGCGCTCGGCCGTCTCGACCGGGCGCTCGCGCTGGTTCGCGAGGCGGACCCGGCGACGCTGGAACGCGCCACGCAGATCGAGCTGCGCATCGTCGAGTCAGGCATCCGGCGTGATCAGGGCCTGCCCGACGCCGCGGTCCTCGCGCTGCAAGTGCCCGAGCTGACCAGCGGCCGGCTTCGGCCCTGGTCCGCGCGGCTGTTCTACGCATATGCGGACGCACTGCTCGCGGCCGGACGCGAGGATGAGGCGCGTGACGCCTTCGCACGTTCGGCCGCCGCGGACACTACGGGCGAGACCGATGCCGCGGACCGCCTCGACGAGCTGGACGGCGTCGAGTTCGAGGACTTGGGCGAGGACGAACCCGATCCCGAGCAGGAATAGATAGCCGTCCTGGCGGGATGCCGGGCAGGTGCTGGGCTACGCTTTCCGGTTGTGACCTCTGCGCCCGACGTGTCCGGATATAGCGTCACCGGGATATGCGGCCGCGGCGGTTTCGGTGTCGTATACCGAGCCTGGCAGCAAGCGGTCGGCCGCGAGGTCGCGATCAAGATCGACAACCGGGTGCTCCTGACCGAGCGCGACGAGCGCCGTTTCCTGCGTGAGGTCACCGCGGCGGGCCGCTTGTCCGGGCACCCCAACGTCATCGACGTGTATGACGCCGGAACCCTGCCGGATGGCCGTCCCTACCTGGTGATGGAGCTGTGCCCGGGCGGCTCGCTCCAGGACGAGCTGCGCAACCGAGGCCGGCTCACGCCGGCCCGCGTCCGGAACGTCGGGGTGGCGCTCGCGGACGCGCTCGCCGCCGCGCACCAGGCCGGTGTCCTGCACAGAGACATCAAGCCGGCCAACGTGCTCGTCAACCGGTACGGGCTGGTGGGACTGTCGGACTTCGGGCTGGCTTCGCTGCTGGATGGCCCGCATGGCCAGTCGGTCACCCGGGAAGCCCTCACGCCCGCCTACGCGCCGCCGGAGGCATTCCGTGGCGGCGAGCCGTCTCCGCTCGGCGACGTGTACTCACTCGCCGCGACCTTGTACGCGTTGCTCGCGGGCGCGCCACCGCACGTCACGCCCGGCGAAGATCCGCCGACGCCGGTGATGTTCATGATGCGCCGGGATCTGCCACCCGCCGACATTCAGGGCGTGCCGCCGCGGCTGATGGCCGTGCTCCGGCAAGGGCTGGCGCTGGATCCCGCGGACCGGCCGCCGTCCGCGGCGGCGTTGCGGGACGCGCTCGCCGCGTGCCCGGCGCATCCCGCGTGGCCGGCCAGCACAGGAGTGCCCGGCCCGGTCATCGATTCCGGAGCGTCCACCCCGCCTAGCTACCAGATCGCACACGGTCGCGAGCAGGAGGCCCGTTCACCTGGCCAGCGGGGCCGGTCGCCGCGGACCTTGGCGGGCCTGGCGCTCGGCGCCGCGGTCATCGCCGCCGCCGTGGTCGCCGGCGTGCTCATCGGCCAGAAGGGTCCCGCCTCGGATGGCCCGGCACGAAGCGGCGCCAGCATCCCGGCCGGCCAAGCGGCCGCGGCCACGAGGGCCGCCGGGGCGAGCGCCGCCACGCCTCCGTCGGAGGCGGCCACGCCTCCGTCGGTGTACGGTGTCGCGACCGTCGCCGCGAACTGCCCGGCGGCGCTTGTGACCGGCGGCACCGCCCGCTGCCCGGCCACGCCGGAGTGCTGGAACGGCCTGGTGGAGATCTCCGGCGACGTGACCGCCGCACCGCTCCCGTGCGACGGCCAGCACGTGTTCCAGACGTTCGCGATCGCGATCCTGCCCGCCGAGGTGCGGACCTGGGACGTCGCCACCGTCCAGGCCGACCGGACGGTCATGCGCGTGTGCTCGGAGCAGGTCATGCTGCGTTCCCGGCGCCCCGCGGCGCGCCGCTACCCGGTGTCGTCGTGGAGCGTCGAGGTCGTGCCGCCCGATGAAACCCAGTTCGAGGACGGCGCCCGCTACTACCGCTGCGTCGCCACGCCGATTGGCTTCACGCCCAAAATGTCGCTTTTCGGTCCCTAGCAGCAGGCGCGCCAGATCATTGCGGACAGTTACCCCCCCAAACTGGGGGGGTAACTGTCCGCAATAATGCAGCGCTCCCGGCGTCACGCCCGGAATGCGTGGATTGCGCGGGTTTGTCCCGGCGGGCACCGCCGGGGGGCGCCGGCGGGCGCTGGGGCGTCGCCGCGGGCGGGCGCCTAGCCCTCAGGGTTGCGGGGTCATTGCTGGTTATCTAGCCAGTGGAGGATGCCCTCGACGTTGGCGGTCGCCCCGCTGATCCGCTCGAACCGCCGCATCACCGAAGGGTCGGCGTCAGGACCCAGTGCCGCGTACCGAGACCGGGTCTGCGCTACGACCATCGCGACCGTGTGGTCCAGGTCCAGCCCGGCCGATCGCGCGGAACGGGTGGCGGATACCCAGATCTTGATCTCCTCCGCGGAGCGCTCCAGCGTCGGCCCGACCTCCGAAACCGGCCCGTAGTGGCTGAACAGCAGCCGCGACGGCCCCAGCGAAGCGAACAACGACAGGGACCGCAGCGCGACGTCGAGGTCGAAGTCGGGCGGCGGCGTGGCCGGCCGCAGGTCCCCGGTGTCCGGGATGTACACCCCGGCCGCGTCGCCCACGTACAGGTCGCCGGACAGCGAGTCGAGCAGCCCGACGTGGTGCTTGGCGTGCCCGGGGGAGTAGTGGCTCGACAGCCGCCGCCCGCCGCCGAGGTCCACCGAGTCGACATCGTCCAGCGCCCGCAATCGCGACCCAGGCACCGGGCGCAACGCCCCGAACAAGCGGTCCAGCGCGGAACCGTACACCGCCCGGGCCGAAGCCATCAGCCGGGACGGGTCGGCCAGGTGCCGCGCGCCTCGATGGTGCACGACGATCGACGCCGCCGGATAAAGCGAGGCGATGTCCCCCGCCCCGCCCGCGTGGTCCAGGTGAATGTGCGTGACGACGACCGACGCGAGATCCGCGGCGGACACCCCGAGCGACGACAGCGCATCCCGCACCACCGGCGCCGAAGGGGCGGTCCCCGTCTCCACCAGGCACGGCCGGTCCGACCTGATCAGGTATCCCGCCGTGATGCCCGGATAGCCCGCCATCCGGGTGTCGATCTGGAATACGTCGTGCCCCAGATCGGTAACGTCAGGCTCCATCCGCCCATTGAAACACGCCCGGTCAGCAGGGGGCTTCCGGGCTCCCCAAGCTGGCCGGGCGCGAGTCTCAGAGTCTAGACCGCCGGTATCTCACGCGTCTCTGGTCTGGAACAACCCCAAGCCAACTACCAGCAAGATCGCGACATACGCCGCGAAGACGATCATTTCTCCCCAGCCGGAGAACAGGTGCGAATCCACCTGGCCCACAGTGGTCGAAATCGTGTCACCGGCGGACGAAGGCAGCCACCGCTCCAGCCCGTGGTACCAGGAGTTCGGCAGCACGTGCGCCAGGATCGGCAGCACGAACAGGATGCCGATCACCGTCGTGATCGCGCCGGCCGTGTGCCGGATGAGCGCGCCGACCGCGAACGCGAACAGCCCGCAGAGCGAGACGTACACGGCGCTGCCGATGACCGCCCGCATGACGTTCGGCCCGGACAACGACGCCTGATGATGCGTGCTGGCCAGCAGCGCCTGACCGAGGAAGAACGTGATGAAGCTCGCCACGAGCGTGACCACGAGCACGACCACGGCAAGCACCAGCGCCTTCGCCGCGAACATGACCGGCCGTCGCGGCATCACCGACAGCGAGGTACGGATCATCCCGGTGGAGTACTCCGAGGTGAGCACGATCGCGCCGAGCACCACGATCACCAGCTGACCGAGGAAGAACATCCCGGCGAGGCTGGTCTGCGTCGGGTCGAACGTCGCCTGGTCGCCCGGGCTCATCTGGTTCCAGTGCGCCGCGGTCGCCGCGGAGATCGCGCCGCCGAGGCCCACGCTGACCGCCAGCAGGACAAGCAGCGTCCAGTAGGTGGACCGTACCGAGCGGATCTTGGTGAACTCCGAGCGGATCACCCCGCCGAGCCCCGCGCGCGCCGTGGCGGGCTGAGCTACACCGACAGCGGCCATCTCACTTACCTCCCGTCACGGCCGAGGCCGGGCCACCCGGCACGCCGGCGTGGTACTCCACGCTGTCGCCGGTGAGTTCCATGAACGCGGCCTCCAGCGATGCGCGGACCACGGTCAGCTCGTGCAGCCGGATCTGCGACTCGAACGCGATGTCGCCCACCTGCGTGGCGTTCAGCCCATGTACGGTCAGCGCGCCGTCCCGCTCCAGCGTGGCGGTCCCGCCGGCCGGCGCCACCGCCTTCGCCAGCAGATCCGCCTGCGGCGAGCGGACCCGCACCGACTGCCCGGAGCTGCGCGCGATGAACTCCTCCATCGTGCAGTCCGCGAGCAGTTCCCCGCGCCCGATCACGATCAGGTAGTCGGCGGTGTGCTCCATCTCCGACATGAGGTGGCTGGACACGAACACCGTCCGCCCCTCGGCCGCGAGCGCCTTCATCAGGTTGCGGATCCACAAGATGCCCTCGGGGTCGAGGCCGTTGACCGGCTCGTCGAACATGAGGACCTTCGGGTCGCCCAGCAGAGTGGCGGCGATACCGAGCCGCTGGCCCATGCCGAGGGAGAAGCCCTTGGACCGCTTCTTCGCCACCTCGGTGAGGCCGACGAGTTCGAGTACCTCGTCCACCCGGCGCCGCCCGATCCCGTTCGTCTGGGCCAGGCACAGCAGGTGGTTGTACGCGGACCGGCCGCCGTGCACCGCCTTCGCGTCCAGCAGCGCGCCGACTTCCCGCATCGGGCTCGGCAGATCGGTAAACCGCCTGCCGCCGATCGTGACCGTGCCGGAATCTGGCCGGTCCAGGCCCAGGATCATGCGCATTGTCGTGGTTTTCCCGGCTCCGTTCGGGCCGAGAAAACCCGTCACGGTACCCGGTGCCACGCTGAATGACAGGTCGTGGACGGCTACTTTGTCGCCATATTGTTTAGTGAGTCCCCGTGCTTCAATCACCGTAACAGTATCCCCGGCTCCGAGGGCTCATGCGTCACCCGAGGTGATGATTCCGCATCAGCCGTGAGGCTGATCCGCCGGCGTGCAGGGTGACCGCGTACCCGTCCTCGCCGGCCCGGATCTGGTGCACCTGACCCTGGCCGTGTACCCGGATCCGCCCAGGTAGCAGCGTCGTGATCACCCCGCCGCCGTCCGCGACCGACTCCTCAGTGACCGCGCCGGCCACCACGGTCATCACCTCGCAGTCGCAGGCCAGCCCCTCGTCGCCCGGGGAAAGCACCACGAGCCAGCAGCCGGGAAAATCAAGATCAATTCTGGCGGAACGACCTTCGCTGAACGTCGCACGACCCCACCATCGTTCCGGACGGCTGGCCAGCGCGCGCACTTCGGCGGCCATCGCGCCAATGGTCCGCCCGTGTGTACGCGGCAGCGGGGCGGCGAGCAACGCGATCTCCGGAGCTACGGACATATCCGTGTTCATCGGAAGAAATCCTTCGTGTGTGATCTGACAACAACGGGCGGAAAACGTTGTCACCGACAACACGAAAGACAGCATGCGCACGGCATCGGGTGAGCGGCGCGCATGAGCATGCCGACACTATAGCGGGTATCCGGCCTGCTGCACGAGTTTGCGGGCAAGGTCGGGGTCCACGGGCGCGTCCTCCTGCCAGGCCGCCGCGCACAGCGCCCGCAGCGCGTCGACGCGTTCCCCGGAACCGTCCAGCTCGAGCCGCCCGCCGTCGGCCCGGGCGGTCCAGCCGCCAACGGCGGCGCTGCCAGAGCCAAGCGCCACGTCCGGATACGCCGCCAGCAGCCCGGACAGGTCCTCCGCGATGAAGGTCGGCCGCTGCCCCGCCGGCGCGAGGATCGCGCCCGCCGGGCTGGTGACGCCGGTCAGCACGAGCAGGCTGTCCACCCCGACCCGCTGCGCGCCGAGGATGTCGGTGTCCAGCCGGTCGCCGACCACCAGCGGGTGCTTCGCGCCGGTCCGGATCACGGTCTCCCGGTGCAGCGGCGGTTCCGGCTTGCCGGCCACCAGCGGCGTGACGCCGGTCGCGGTCGTGATGACCTGGAGCAGCGAGCCGTTGCCCGGGGCCTGGCCGTCGGCGCGGGGCAGCGTGAGGTCGGCGTTCGTGGCGACGAACAGCGCGCCGGCGGCCACCGCGATCCCGCCCTCGGCCAGCAGGCCGTAGCTCAGGCCGGGAACATATCCCTGGACGACCGCGAGCGGCCGGTCCGCGGCGGTGCTGACCGGCCGCAGGCCCTGTTCCCTGAGTGCCAGGCGCAGGCCCATGCCGCCGATCACGAGTACCGGCGCACCGGACGGCAGCCGCTCGGCGAGCAGCCGCGCCGCGGCCTGGGCCGAGGTAACCACGTCGCCGGGCTCGGCGGGCACGCCGAGGGTGGTCAGTAGCGCGGCGACAGCCGCCGGCGTTCGGGACGCGTTGTTTGTGACATACGCCAACCGCATGCCTTCCTCATGTGCCTGGCGCAGCGCCGCGCCGGCGCCGGGAATCCCGTTTCCGCCGACGTACACCACGCCGTCGAGGTCGAGCAGCGCGGTGTCGTAGCGGCCGCTGAGCGCGGTCACTGCTGCTCCGGCTTGCGGGCCCGCAGCGTGGCGCGGACCTGGCGCAACGCGTCGGTGTAGTGGGGGGCGTCGGGCCGCATCGCGGCGGCGAGGGCCAGGTACTCGGCGGCCGCCTCGTGGTTGCCGGTCCTGGCCAGCGACAGGCCCAGCCCGAAATGGGCGTAGTCGTCCGACGGGCTAGCCTCCACGATCACCCGGAAGTTGTCCGCGGCGGTCGCGTACTGGCCTGCGTCGAACTGGGCACGGGCCAGGGCCTCCCGCACGCTGCGCGAGGTGGGCTCGGCGGCGCAGGCGCGCTCCAGGAGCTGGGCCGCCGCGGCCGGGCTGCCGTTGCCGAGCAGCTCCATTCCCCGCTTGTACCAGGCGTGTACGTCTTGGCCAGGGTCTTTTTCCTCCGACCGGGAATCCCAGCCCGCGCTCGAACCTTCTGACATGGTGTGCAGACCCTTCCGTCCGGCCCTCGTTCAGGTGTTGTTCTGGCGCCGTTCCGTGGCATCCGGTATGCCCGGAACCGGGTGAGCGGAATCGCTAACGTCACCTCCCCACCGTACGACGTGATCAGCGGTGGCAGCCTCCAGCATCTGCGGGCCGCCGACCCGCACAACGTGGTCCGGCTCATCCTGCCGGGGGAGGGACCGGACGCGCCGCGGGCCGCCGCCTGCCTGCTCGCCGGCTGGCTGTCGGACGGCGTGCTGATCAGGGACCGGGAGCCAGCCCTGTACCTGTACGAGCAGGATGGGCAGTCGTGGCGCCAGCGCGGGATCATCGGGCTGGTCCGGCTGGGCACCCCGGAGTCGGCCGGGATCTTGCCGCACGAGAACGTGATGCCCGGCCCGGTGGCGGGCCGGCGCGAGCTGATGGCCGCGACCGAGTCGAACCTGGAGCCGATCTTCCTCGTCTACGACGGGAACCGGCCGGGGGCGGGGCCAACCGCCACCGAGATCATCGACCGGGCCGCGGCCGAGCGCACGCCGCTGTTCTCGATCGGCACCGAGGACGGCGTGACGCACCGGCTGTGGCGGCTCGACGACCCGGCCGAGTGCGCCGCGATCGCCGCCGACCTGGCGGGCCGGCGCGCGCTGATCGCGGACGGGCACCACCGCTACGCCGCCTACCTCCAGCTGCAATCGCAGATGGCGGTGGCCGGCCGCGGCCCGGGACCGTGGGACTACGGGCTCGCGTTCCTGGTCGACTCGGCGGCGAGCCCGCCCCGGCTCGGCGCCATTCACCGGGTGCTGCCTGGCCTGGCGCCGGAGCGGGCCGCGGAACTGGCCAGCGCGGCGTTCGCCGTGACCAGCCTGCCGCCCGGCACGGACCTGCCGGCGGCGCTGACCCGCCTGGCCGAGGCCGGCCGGGACGGGACCGCGTTCCTGCTCGCCGGCCACGACGGCTACCGCCTGCTCAGCCGCCCGGACCCGGTCCAGCTCGCCGCGGCCATGCCGCCCGATTCGTCGCCCGCGTGGCAGGGGCTCGACGCCTCCGTGCTCCAGCAGTTGCTGCTCGCCCAGGTCTGGGGCATCAAGGACAACGAGCACGACGTGCTGATCTACCACGACGCGGCCGAAGCCGTCGAGGCCGTGACCGGCCAGCCCGCCGGCACCGCCGTGATCATCAACCCGGTCCCGTTCGACGCCGTCCGCCAGATCGCCGAACACGGCGAGCGCGTGCCCCGCAAATCCACGTCGTTCGGCCCCAAGCCCCGCACCGGCCTGGTGTTGCGCACCTTCGGCCCCCACTAGCCCCCGCCCGGGCCCGGCCCGCCGCCCGCCGCCTGCCCCCGCCCGCGCCTGCCCCCGCCCGCGCCCGCGCCCGCGCCTGCCCCCGCCCGCGCCTGCGCCTGCGCCTGCGCCTGCGCCTGCCCCATATCGGGATATTTGGCCTTATTCCGGGCGTGCCGACAGGTCCGCCAGATCATTGCGGACACTTACCCCCCCACTTTGGGGGGGTAAGTGTCCGCAATATTTTCGATCGCATCCCGGAATCCGCGGCGACTGCGAAACGGCAGGACCATACCATTACAAACAGGGCATTGGGGCGATCGGGGGGAGAACTGACCGCAAGGATTCCGGCGGCTTTACGCGCCGGCATGTATCTGGGGGGCTGGCGCGGTCACCTAGTGACTAGCCCTGTTATCGCGAACCTGGAAGGCAGACATGAGCGCGACCGAGCGGGAGTACAGCGCCGGCACCGTCGAACACAGCCCGAGGGAATCCGGTCTGTTCGCTGCCAGCGGGAAGAAGAGCGGACACGGGACCATCGCCTGGCTTCCGGCGCCGTCGTACGAGATGCCGGACAGCCCGCCGTGGCAGCCCGCGGACCGGCCGCCGGTGATCGCGTTGCTGGACAGCGGGGTCCAGGATCATCCCTGGCTTCCGACCAGCGGTGCGCAGCCGTTCGTCCTCGATGCCGGCGATTATGGCTGGCAGTCCCCGCTTCCGGGCGAGGGCGAGGGTGCGGGCGAGGACGAGGACTACAGCAGCCACTGGGGTCACGCGACGTTCATCGCCGGGCTTATCCGGCTGGCGGCGCCCGGCGCGCAGGTGCTGTCCATGCGGGTGATGAGCAGTGACGGCAAGGTCCGCGAGAGCCATGCCGCGAGCGCGCTCAACTGGCTGGCGGACAACCCCGCGTCGGCCGGTGGCATCGACGTCGACGTCGTCCTGATGGCCTTCGGTCGCCCGGACGATCCCGATGACCGTGACCTGGCCGAACTCAGGTCGCCGATCGGGAAGCTGGGTGACCGCGGGGTGCGGATCGTCGCGTCCGCGGGCAACGACGGTGCCGAGCGGCCCGTCTACCCGGCGGCCTTCGCCGCGGACGCCGGGCTGCGCGGTGGCTCGGTGGTGAGCGTCGGCGCGCTCGCCACGCCGGTCGAACGCGCGCCGTACAGCAACTTCGGGCCGTGGGTCACGCGATGGTACAAGGGTACGAACGTCATCAGCATCATGCCGCTGACCACCAAGAGCTCCGGCCCGCCGCCCGGGGACGGGTACGCGTGGTGGAGCGGCACCTCGTTCGCCGCCGCCGTCCAGGCCGGGCAGCTGGCTGCCGGATTGCCGTAGCATGGCCGCTGTGGCACTCGGGAGCGGCGAGGCCGGCACCGGGAGCGCCGCGGCGGACCGCTCGGTGACAGACCGTGCGGCACGCGTCGGCGCGTGCCTCGAGCGGGCCAGAAGCGGCGAGACCTCGGCGCTCGGCGAGATCGTCAGGGAGCTCAACCCGCTGCTGTGGCACGTGGCGCGAGGTGAGGGCCTCGCCGCCGAGGAAGCCGCCGATGTCGTCCAGACCACCTGGCTCGAGCTGGTGCGGCGGCTGCACGACATCCGCTCCCCGCAGGCGCTGACTTCCTGGCTCGTCACCGCTACCCGCCGGGAGGCCTGGCGGGTACGCGAACTGTCCCGGCGGAAGGACCCGGACGGCGCGGCGCGGCTGGCGGCAGTGCCTGATCCGGCTCCCGGCCCGGGCGAGCAGTTGCTGGCCGACGAACAAGACCAGGTGCTGTGGCAGCACGTCCAGCGGCTGCCGGAACGCTGTCGCAAACTGTTGCGTGTCGTCGCCCACGTTTCACGGCCTGACTACGCCGCGGTCGCTCAGGCGCTGGGCATGCCGATCGGCAGCATCGGCCCGACCCGCGGCCGGTGCCTGGCCAAGCTGCGCGAGATGCTGCGGGCCGATCCTGGCTGGAGCCGATGATGACAAGTCCCGCCGACCTGCCGCTCGACGGCGACGATCAGGTGGTCCTCGACCGCCTCGCCGGGATCTACGCGCAGCTCGACCCGCCGCCCGCCGACCTGGACGAACGGGTCACGTTCGCGATCGCGCTGGACGACGCCGACGCGGAGCTGGCCCGGCTGAGCAGGCGGCTGATGGCCGGATCCGGAGCCCGGAGCACCGAGCGCACCCGCACGATCACGTTCGACGCGGACAGCCGCGCGGTCATGATCACGGTCGCGGCCAGGCCGGACGGCCTGGTCCGCATCGACGGCTGGCTGGCGCCCGCCGCCGTGCTTCGGGTGGAGCTGCGGTTGCTTGAGCCCGAGCCGCCGCGGGTCGTGCTCGCCGACTCGGCGGGCCGGTTCGTCTTCGACGGCGTTCCGCACGGCATCGCGCAGCTGCTGGTGCATCAGCCGGCGGACGACGCCGCCCCCCGGGTGATCACGCCGGCCTTCTCGTTGTAACGTGTCCGTGTTGCTGGCCGAGCGGGCCGCCGAGCTGCACTCCGCCGCGCTGGCGGCCAGCGATGACGGGCGCCCGGCGGTCGCCGTCCGCCGGCTGCGCGCCGCGCTGCGGCTGATCGGGCCGGACGCGGCCAACGACCTGCCCGCCGTGGCCCGGATTCGTGCCCGGCTGCTGATCAGCCTCGCCTGGGCCGAATCGGAGCGCGGCCGGGTCGAGACCGGCTTCCGCCTGCTCGACGAGGCCGAGCGGCACATTCCGGCGGATCAGCGGCCGATCCTGCTCGGCCAGCGAGGCCTGCTGCTCAAGCGCAGCGGCCGGAACGACCTGGCGCTGCGTCAGTATGACGAGGCGGTCGCCTTGCTCACCGAGCATGCCAGCCCGCTGGACCTGGTCAAGGCGCTGAACAACCGCAGCCTGGTGCACCTGGAGGCCGGTCACCTCCGGCTGGCCCGTGCGGACCTGCGCCGTTGCGAGCAGGTCGCCAGCAGGCATGGGCTCGGCCTGCATGTGGCGCTCAGCCGGGTCAATCTCGGCTGCATGGACGTGGTGGCCGGTGACCTGCCTTCGGCGCTGCGGGCGTTCGGCGCCGCGCGGGCCGACTATGAACAGATGGCGCCGGGCCGCCTCGCTGCCCTTGCCGTCGAACGGGCCCGCGCCTTGGCCGCCGCCGGGCTGTTCACCGAGGCCGACCGCGAGCTGGCCGACGCCGTCGAGCGGGCCGAAGCGCAGCGGCTGAGCCACACCTATGCCGACGCGGTGCAGGTTCGCGCCGAAGTCGCGCTGCTCGCCGGCCGGCCGGATGCCGCCGGGGAGTGGGCCCGGCAAGCCCGGTCCCGGTTCCTGGGCCGGGACAACGCGCGCCGCGCCGCGCTCGCATCGCTGATCGAGCTTCGCGCCGACCTAGCCAGCGCGGAACATCCGGGCCCGATCGCCGCGCGGGGACAGGCCCTGGCCCGGCGGCTCACCCGGCTGGGCCTGCCGGAAGACGCACGCGTGGCCGGATTGGTGGCGGCCCGCGCCCTCGCCAGGACCGGTCACCCGGGCCGGGCCGCGACGATCACCGCGCGCCACGGGCCGCCCGGCCGGCTCGACCGGCTGGACACCCGGCTGCTGTGGCGGCTGACCCGCGCCGAGCTCGCCGGGGCCGAGGGGCGACCGGACGAGGCGGCACGGCAACTGCTGGCCGGGATGACCACCCTGCACCGGCTTCGCGCCCAGTTCGGCTGCCTAGACCTGCAGACCGGCGCCGCCGTGCACGGGCAGGACCTGGCGCGCGCCGGACTCGCGGCGGCGCTGGCCGACGGGTCGCCAGCGGCCGTCTACCGGTGGTCGGAGCGCTTCCGCGCGCAGGCGCTGCTGCTGCCGGTGGCGCGGCCGCCGGACGATCCTGCCGCGGCGCAAGCCGTTGCGGAACTGCGGCAAGCCAGGCATTCGCTGCGTGCGCGGGAACTGGCCGGCCAGCCGGCCGGGCCGCTGCGGGCCCGGGTGGAGAGCCTCCAGCGCCGAGTCCGGGACCACGCGTGGGCCATGCCAGGGCTGCCGGGAGTCCAGGCACCGGCACTGGCCCCGTTCGGCGCGGTGCGGGACGACACCGCCGGCACGGGTCTGGTCATCTACCTCAGGGACGGACTCCTGCTGCGTGCGCTCGTCGTCGCCGACGGTTCGGCCAGGCTGCGGACGCTGGGCGAATACGCCGCGGCCGAGGAGGCGGTGCTGCGGCTGCGCGCCGACCTCGATACCCAGGCGGGCCGCCTGCTGTCCGGCAGGCTCGCCGCGGCGGTGGCCGCGGCGACGCGGCGCGATGCCGCGGCGCTCGCGTACGCCGTGCTCACCCCGCTGCTCGCCGACATAGGCGAACGCGATCTGGTCGTGATCCCGGCAGGTGTGCTGACCACGGTCCCGTGGGCGGTGCTGCCCGGCTGCGCGGGACGACCGGTGACGGTGGCACCATCCGCCACCGCCTGGCACGTCGCCAAGGGCAAACCTGGGCTGGCTGGTTCGGCCGGGGCCCTGCTGGTTGCCGGTCCAGGCAACGCCCGTGGCGACGCGGAGGTCGCGGCCATCGCGGCGCTCCGCCCGGGCGCGGCGGTGCTCACCGGCGCGAGCGCGACGCCGGCCGCCACGCTGACCGGACTCGGCACGGCCGCCATCGCCCATCTCGCCGCGCATGGGCAGCATCAGGCCGAGAACGCGCTGTTCTCGACGCTGGAGCTGGCCGGCGGGGCGCTGTTCGGTTACGACCTGCAGCGTGCCGCCCAGGCACCGTCGATGGTGGTGCTGTCGGCCTGCGACCTCGGGCTGACCGACGTGCGTCCGGGCGACGAGACGCTCGGCATGGTCACTGCGCTGCTTGCCGCCGGCGCCAGGACCGTGGTGGCGAGCGTGTCCAGGGTCGCCGACGACACCGCAATGCGCGCCATGGTCGGTTATCACCGGGCGATCAAGTCCGGCAGCTCGCCGGCCGCCGCGCTCGCGACGGCGCTGACCCGTGAGCCGCCGGCCGGTTTCGTGTGCTTCGGCGCCGGCTGAGTCTGCGGGCCCGCACAGATTCCCCCATTCCTCTTGACCGGTCTTGCGCGAAAGCGTACCTTTCGTTAGGAAACTTCCCTAAACATAGTGTGAGGGGAACGGTAATGCCCCGCAGCGTGGTTTCTGGCCTGGTCGCCGTGCTCGCACTGGCAGCCGTGGTGTTTGGCGTTGTCCGGCTGGCTGGCGGTCCCGCGCCGGGCCGCGCCGGTTCGCCGCCATTAATGGCACACGGCGCAGGGGACTGGACCGCCGATGAGCGGATAGACCTTCGCCCCGGTCCTGCTGACGCGGTGCTGACCGCCCGCGGGGACCTGACCCGGCTCGGGCTCGATGATCAGGAGCCGGCGCTGAGCCCGGCGGCGGTGTCCTCCGGCAGGTTCGGCCGGCGGATCAGCTATCCGGTCGACGGGAAGATTTACGCCCAGCCGCTGTACCTCCCTGGGCTCCGCGTCGGCGGGCGGGTGCGCAATGTAGTGATCGTCGCGACCGAGCACGACTCGGTCTACGCGTTCGACGCGGACGCGGTCGGCCGCGGTGCGCTTCCCGCACCGCTGTGGCGGGTGTCGCTGCTGATGCCGGGCGCGCGCCCGTTCCGGGCGGCGACCGACCGGATCGGGCCCCAGCCCGGCCGGCTGTGCGACTCGATCGCGCCGGAGGTCGGCGTCACCAGCTCGCCGGTCGTGGACTGGTCCGCGAAGACGATGTTCGTGATGGCGCTGGACGTGGAGCATGGCGCGCTCACGTACCGGCTGCACGCCCTTGATGTCTATACCGGCCATGCCAAACGGCAGTCCGTTCTTGTCCAGGGCACGGTGCCTGGAGACGGGATCGATGCCGCGCGCGGGCAGGTGGTGTTCCGGGCGACCGAGGAGCAGCAGCGGCTGGCGCTCACCGAGGTGGCCGGGACCGTCTACGCGGGCTTCAGTTCGTGGTGCGACGTGCCGCCATTTCACGGCTGGCTGATCGGTTACTCCGCCACCACGCTGGCCCGGACGGTGGTCTACAACGACTCTCCGGATACCTACGGCGGCGGGCTCTGGGAGTCCCAGGCGGGTCTGGTCGCGGACGCGCACGGGCACCTGTTCCTGGTCACCGGTGACGGCCCGTTCGACCTCGACCGGGGCGGGCGCGACGCCGGGGACACGGTGCTCGAGATGGTCCCGCACGACGGCACGCTGCGCGTCGTGGACTACTTCACCCCGTTCAACCAGCTGTGTCTCGCCCGGCACGACCTGGATCTGGGCTCGGGTTCGCCGCTGACGATCCCCGGCGTCCACGAGCTGATCCTCACGGCCAAATCCGGCGCGGTCTACGTGCTCGGCCAGGCGAGTCTGGGCGGTTACCACACGATCCCAGGGCTGTGCGCACCCGCGGCGGAGTCTCGCACGGACGTGGACCGGATCAAGCAGGAACTGCCCGACGGCACCGTGCCCGGCGGGATGTGGGGGACCTGGGCGTACTGGAGGCAGGGCGCCGACCGGTTCGTCTACGCGAGCGGCGCGGGCGGCAGGCTGACCCAGTGGCGGCTGCGCAATGACGGGACGATCGACCTGGCCCCGGTTGCCAGGGCACCGCTCGCCTTCGGCTATCCGGGAGCGATCCCGGTGACGACGGGAAACGAGGAGCATCCCGGCAGCGGCATCGTCTGGACGGTCGATCAGACCCACGGGGCGGTGCTCCGCGCGTTCGCCGCGGCCGACGTCGGCGACGAACTGTGGCGCAGCGACCGGGACGCCGCGGCGAACGGGATGCGGTCGGGGGAGTTCGACCATTTCACCGTCCCGGTGACCGCCGACGGCATGGTGATCGTCGGGGACCAGACCTACCTGGACATCTACGGGATGCTCCAGGCCTGAGCGAGGGGGGTCTCGGGGGGAGGCTTCCCCCCGGCTAAGACGAGGGGGGTCTCGGGGGGAGGCTTCCCCCCGGCTAAGAAAGGGATACGGCGGAGCACAGGAAAGGAGGAGACCGGCGGAACCCGAGCCAAGCCCGGGCGGTGGGCGCAACCATCGCCCGGGTCCCGGCGTCACCGCCGAGCGCACCGCCGGAAGGCAATGCACCTCACAGAAAGGATAACTGGCATGCGGCTGACCAAGCGCCGCTTGACCACGCTGGCGATCGGGCTGCTCGGCGTGGCGCTGACTCTGCTGGGCTTGACGGTCTCATCCGGGACCGCTAAGGCCAGCACCACGAGGAACTTCCTGGTCACCCTGTATGGCTGGCCGGACAACTCGCCGCCTGGCAACGACATCGCCTACCCCAAGAGCGACGGCAATCCGACCATCCACAACGTCGCCAGCGGCACCGGCACCTTCGCCAACCCGATCACGTACGCCACCGACAAGGCGGAGTTGCCCATCGGCACCAAGGTGTACTACCCGTTCCTGCACCGGTACTTCATCATGGAAGACGACTGCGTCGAGTGCGACGAGGACTGGACCGGGCACGGGCCGGACGGCGGTCCTAACCTGTTCCACATCGATCTGTGGATCGGCGGGCAGAACGGCAACACCAACGACGTCATCAACTGCGAGGACGATCTCACGCAGAACTCGGAGGCGGTGATCGTCAACCCGCCGAACAACGAACCGGTGGACACCACACCGCTGTTCAATTCATCCACGAACACCTGCTACGACCCGTCCAGTTTCCACGGCGGTGGCGGCGGCGGGACCGCGGGCACGATCACCGGCAATCACTCCGGGCTCTGCCTGAGCGTCACCGGTGAGTCCACCGCGCCGAAGAGCACCGCCGACATCGCCACCTGCGACGGCAGCGGCGCGCAGAACTGGACGGTGAATTCCGACGGCACGATCTCCAACGGCTCCGGCCTGTGCCTGAGCGTGAGCGGCGGCTCGACCGCGCCAAAGGCGACCGCGGACGTCTTCACCTGCAGCGGAGCACAGCAGTGGACGGTCAATTCCAACGGCACGATCACCGATGTCGCCGCCGGGCTGTGCTTGAGCGTCAGCGGCGGCGCCACTTCTTCGGGCTCGCTCGCCGACATCTACACCTGTAACGGCAGCGCCAGCGAGAGCTGGACCGTCAACTCAGGCTGATCGAGACCGGCCCAGCGCGCCGCCCGGCGCGCTGGGCCGGACCCTGAATCACCAGGCGATGGATTCCGGGAACTCCCCGTCTGGCGTGTACATCCAGAACGACGTGGTCTTCCCCGTGGCCGGGTCGACCTCGATCGTGTCCGGCTGGCTGATGCCCCAGACCAGCAGCCTGCCGCCGCCGGAGATGACGGCAGGGTAGAAGCTGCTCGGCTCGTTCCGCCAGGTATGCAGCGTGCGCAGGAGCCTGCCATCCAGGCCGTACGCGACAAGCGTGTCCGTGTACGGCTCGTGCCCGCTCTGCGTGGTGATGTACACGGTCGTGCCGTCGGTGCCGACCGCCGCGGATAGCAGCGTCTTTCCGCCGGCGTCGCTGGGGGCCGTCATGCCTCATTAGACGCCTTGTCGCGGCGCGATGCTTACCGAGGGGGTCACGGGAGCGTGAGGATCTCGTAGCCGTCGTCGGTGACCAGGACCGTGTGCTCGAACTGGGCGGTCCGTCTGCGATCCTTGGTGACCGCGGTCCAGCCGTCGGGCCAGATGTCGTAGTCGATCGTGCCGAGGGTGAGCATCGGCTCGATGGTGAACGTCATGCCGGGCTCCATGATGACCTGAGTGCGCGGGTCGTCATAGTGCGGCACGATCAGGCCGGAGTGGAAATTCGTGCCGATGCCGTGCCCGGTGAAGTCGCGGACCACCCCGTAGCCGAACCGGCGGGCGTAGGACTCGATGACCCGGCCGATCGCGTTCAGCGCGCGGCCGGGCGCGACCGCCCTGATGCCGCGCATCATCGCTTCCTGGGTGCGCTCCACGAGCAGCCTGGACTCCTCGTCGACGTCGCCCGCAAGGAACGTCGCGTTGGTGTCGCCGTGCACGCCGTCGATGTAGCCGGTGATGTCAATGTTGACGATGTCGCCGTCATTGATCAACGTGTCGTCTGGGATGCCGTGGCAGATCACCTCGTTCAGCGAGGTGCACAGCGACTTGGGATAGCCCTTGTACCCGAGCGTGCTCGGGTAGGCGCCGTGGCTGACCAGGAAGTCGTGGCCGACCTCGTCCAGATGATCGGTGGTGACGCCGGGCTTGACGTGCCGGCCGACCTCGGCGAGGGCCTGCGCGGCCAGTTGGCCCGCCACCCGCATCTTGGCGATGACCTCGGGGGTTTTGACATCGGACTCGCCGGTCTTCGGGCCCCTCTTGCCCACGTATTCCGGTCGGGGGATGTCCGGGGGCACCTGCCGGATGGGAGAAAGCCGGCCCGGGTGGAGCACTGTCGCCATGCTTTGCGAGTCTAATGTCCATGGATAGTGAGCAAGGCTGGTGGTACTGCCTGAAGCACCACACCGTAGAGCCATTCGACAGCGACTGCCCCGGTAAGGACCGGCTCGGGCCGTATGCGACGCGGGAGGAAGCCGCGCGAGCCCTGGAGACGGTCCAGCGCCGCAATGAAGAGTGGGACTCCCGGGACTGATTAGTCCCGGCCGTTGCCACTAAGCTGTGATCCGTGAGCGATGATTTGCCCCCGGTAGCCGAGGCGCGGATGCACGAAATCCGGGCCAGCGGCACGTGGGGTTCCGCGCTGACTTCTGACGAGTTCGCGGCGATCCGGTCCGTGGGCTTCGCGCCGGCGGGCCAGGTGCTTGGCGCCGCCGTGTACAACATCGGATACACGGGCGGGTACAACTGCCCCGGTGCCTGGGGCGGGTACGGCGGCTGGGGGACTCCAGCACGATCCGTGACCCAGGTATCCGGGAGAGGCGGCTGGGGATCGTTCGGGCCGCTGGTGCAGGCAATGTACGACGCGCGGCACACGGCGATCGACCGGATGGTCAAGGAGTGCGCTGAGCTTGGCGGGCACGGCGTGGTCGGGGTCCGGCTGACGATCGGCTCGTTCCCGGCCGGCGGGCTGGAGTTCAAGGCCATCGGGACCGCGATCACCGCGCCGGGCGAGCCGCTGCCGTCCGGCAAGCGCAAGCCGTTCACCTCGGATCTGTCCGGGCAGGACTTCGCCAAGCTGATCATGAAGGGCTGGGTGCCGGCCGGCCTGGTGATGGGCATCTCGATCGGCTCGCGGCACGACGACTGGCTGACCGTGGGGCAGACCCGGTGGGGCGCCGGGAACGCCGAGGTGGTGGGCTACACCGAGCTGGTCAACGAGGCGCGGCACGACTCGCGGCGGCAGCTCGAGGCCGACATGAAGCGGCTTGGCGCCGAAGGCGTGGTGATCGCGTCGATGGAGATGCGCGTGCGGGAGCGAGAGTGCCCGGTGCAGGAGGGCCGTCGCGACCACATCGTAGAGGCAACCTCGATCGGGACCGGGATCACCCGGTTCTCCCGGTCGGCGGAGGTTCATGGGGGCGGGCGCACGCTGGCCATCATGTCGCTCGACCCGCAGCGGCGGCAGGCCGCGCGGATCCGGATATAGGAGTAATACTGCGATGACCGACCAGGGTGAGATCTCTGCCGAGCTAAACGCCGCCGGGGTACCCCATGACGCGATGAAGCGCCTGGCGGAGCTGCAGCCGGGCCGGGCCGGCGCGATCTTCACCTCGGACCTGTCGGTGAACGAGTTCCTGCTGGTCCGCGAAGTCGGGTTCCGGCCGCTCGGGCTGGTGCTCGGGTCGTCGATCTACCACGTCGGGCTCCAGGTCGGCCGGTGGGGACGCAACCAGGAGCTGGACGTCCTGTCCCAGGCCATGTACCACGCGCGCGAGCTCGCCATGTCCCGGATGGAAGCCGAGGCGGACGCGCTGCGCGCGGACGGGATCGTCGGGGTCCGGCTGGACGTGGAGATGAAGGAGTTCGGCTCGGACATCGCGGAGTTCATCGCGGTGGGAACCGCCGTGAAGGCCGAGGAGGGCGCCGGCGGCGGGGGAGTGACGTCCTGGCGGAACAACAAGAAGCAGCCGTTCACCTCCGACCTGTCCGGGCAGGACTTCTGGACCCTGATCCGGGCCGGGTACGCACCGCTCGGCATGGTCATGGGGTCGTGCGTGTACCACATCGCGCACCAGCGGCTCGGTGCCAAGATGGGCAACATCGGGCGGAACGTGGAGATCGAGCAGTTCACCCAGGCGCTGTACGACGCCCGCGAGCTGGCCATGTCCCGTATGCAGGCCGAAGCGGAGGAGCTGCACGCGGAGGGCATCGTCGGCGTCCAGCTGCGGCAGCACTCGCACACGTGGGGCTCACACACCACCGAGTTCTTCGCGATCGGGACCGCGGTGCGGCCGCTGCGCCCCGACCACATCATCGAGCGCCCCACCATGGTCCTGACCCTCGACGCTTAACGGCCTGCGGCCTGGCCGCCGGCTGCGCCGTCTGTGTCTGGAGTGCCGCAAGTGACTGCCGGGATACGCGCGCACCGGCACGCATCTCAGCAACGTGGCAGATTACCTTCTCGTGGTAGATCGACCCCCGTAAAAGGGGGTCCAGCTACCACGAAGGGGAAAACTACCACGATACCGAGGCCCATCGAGCCCGTCCGCCGGGCCGCTGATCCACCGGCACGGCCAGCGGACCAGGCAAGCCCCCGAAAAGCCAACGGCGTCCAATCCGGGTGGGTAACGGTCCGCAATGGCGTGGCTGGACAGGGGAACGAGACTGCGCCGCTAGGCGGTGGGGCCGCTTACCGTGTCGAGCAGGTGGGCGACCCGGTCGCGCAGGCCGCGGACACCGGGACGGTAGCGGTTGCTCCCCGAGGAGCCTCGGTACCCGCCCAGCTGGGTAGGCGCGCGGACGCCGCGGGAAACGGAGCCCGCTCCGACGCCGGCCAGGCGCCTGGCCGCGATCCCGTATTCGTCCGCGAACGCGAATTCTCGCGCCCGGTCCATTTCGCCCAGGTCGCCGCAGGCGGCGCTGACAAGGTGCTGCGCCGCGCCGAACGACACGTTCTCCACGGTCAGCGCCTCGTGCGCCATCGCGTCGAGCTCGGCGTCGCCCTGGTCGAGCGCGAAGATCGTGGCGCCGAGCTTGCGGGCATCGTTGACGCGCTCGAGCAGCGGTACCGGAGCCGTTTCCGGCGTCACGACGAACAGCGTCTCGCCGCGACGGGCGGCCTCCAGGCGGGCGAGACCCACCCGGAGGTGGGCCGGCGCCTCTGGCGGCGGGTTCCACCGAACCAGCGTCGGCATCAGTTCCGGGATCCCGGCCAGCCTGGATTCCTCGTCCAGGTGGGCGGTGAGGTGCCATGGCTCCTCGTCCGGCGTGCCGACAACCAGCAGACCGCCCCGCAGCCGCGTCGCGGAGCGTAGTCCTTGCGCGAACGCCCGTGTCCGCTCCACCCATCCAGTCGGGGCGAGCAGCGCACGGAGCGTGGCCACCTGGTTCGCGTCCATATATCAAGTGTGCACCCAACCGCACCTATCCGCAGCATTATCCGTACGGAGAGTCTTCGATTGCCCGTCGCGCACGCGCTTCTGGCAGGATCATCACCATGACCCTCAACGTCGAAGAAATGATCATCGGAATCCTCGGCGGCACCGGTGACCAGGGGCGGGGCCTCGCCCGGCGGTTCGCGATGGCCGGCAATCGGGTGATCATCGGCTCCCGGAGCGCGGAAAGAGCAAGAGCCGCCGCGACCGAAATCGGCCACGGGGTACAAGGTATGACAAATCAGGACACGGTCGGAGATGCACAGATTGTGATCGCAGCAGTGCCGTGGGAAGGCCACGCCGAACTGCTCGCCGCGCTGGCGCCACAGCTGGCAGGAAAGGTAGTCGTCGACTGCGTCAACCCGCTCGGTTTCGACTCCCGCGGCGCCTACTCGCTGTCCGTCGCCGAAGGCAGCGCGGCCCAGCAGGCCGCCGCCCTGCTGCCGCACAGCACGGTCGTCGCCGCGTTCCACCACGTGTCCGCCAAGCTGCTGCTGGACCCGGAGGTGGACGCCGTTGACCTGGACGTGCTCGTGCTCGGCGACGACCGGGAGGCCACCGACCTCGTCCAGACCCTGGCCGGCCGGATTCCCGGGGTACGCGGCATCTACGGCGGGCGCTTGCGCAACGCCGGCCAGATCGAGGCGCTGACCGCGAACCTGGTGTCGATCAACCGGCGCTACAAGGCGCACGCCGGCCTGCGCATCACCGACATCTGACCGGCGGGCCCCCGGTGATGCGCAAGCACAGACCAAAACTCACCGGTACGAGTGCGCCTCGTCGGGGAACGTGCCGGCCGCCACGTCCGAGGCGAACGCGGACGCCGCGTCCCGCAGCACGGACGCCACGGACGCGTACTGCTTGACGAACTTCGCGGTGTGCGGCGACAGGCCCGCCATGTCCTGCCAGACCAGCACCTGGCCGTCACAAGAAGGCCCGGCGCCGATGCCGATCACCGGGATCGAGAGCGCCTCGGTCACCCGGGCCGCTAGCGAGGCGGGGACGCACTCGAGCACCACGGAGAACGCGCCGGCCGCCTGGAGCACCTTGGCGTCGTGCAGCAGACGCTCGCCGTCCTCGCCACGGCCCTGCACCTTGTACCCGCCGAAGGCGTTGACCGACTGCGGCGTGAGCCCGAGGTGCGCCATGACCGGGATGCCGGCCGACACGAGGTCCTCGACCTGGTGTGCGACGCGGCGCCCGCCCTCCAGCTTGACGGCGTGTGCGCCGGCCTCCTTGAGGAACCGGGTCGCCGCGGCCAAGGCCGCGCTCGGCGACTCCTGGTACGAGCCGAACGGCAAGTCCGCGACCACCAGCGCCCGCTTCGTCGCCCGGACAACCGCCGCGGTGAGCGGGATCAGGTCGTCGACCGTGACCGGGATCGTGCTGTCGTGGCCGTACACGACCATCGCGGCGGAGTCGCCGACCAGCAGCACGGGAATGCCGGTGCTGTCGAAGATCGAGGCGGTCAGTGCGTCGTAGGTGGTGAGCATCGGCCACTTCTCACCACGGGCCTTGGCTGCGGCCAGGTCACGGATAGTTACGCGCCGGCCACTCCCGGATCCTCCGTAGAGCCGCTCATCCTGCGCAGACATGAAAACCTCCAGCGTCTCGTGTCGCCCCTGTGGCGTACCCGGACACCCCGATTATCCCACGGCTCTGGAAGACTGAAACGGTGACGGACTACGCGGACATCGACGCGCTGGTAGCGGACTACCAGCGGCGCGGCAGCCAGCCGGGCCAGCCGGGGCTGGCGTACGGGATCGTGCGCGACGGCGAGCTGGTGCACACCGCCGGATTCGGCGAGCGCGACCTGGGCGGGCCGCCGCCGGACGCGGACACCGTGTTCCGCATCGCGTCGATGACCAAGAGCTTCACCGCCACCGCCGTGCTGCTGCTCCGCGACGAGGGCCTGCTGGCTCTGGACGACCCGGCCGAGCGGTACGTGCCCGAACTCCGCGGCTGGGCAACGCCGGAAAGCACGCCGATTACGATCAGGCACCTGCTCACGATGACCGCCGGTTTCCCGACCGACGACCCGTGGGGGGACCGGCAGCAAGGGCTGCCGCTCGACGAGTTCGCGAAGCTCCTGGAGAACGGGGTGAGCTTCAACTGGGTGCCGGGAACCAGGTTCGAGTACTCCAACCTCGGCTACGCGATCCTCGGGCTGATCATCACCGCGGTGGCGGGCACGCCGTACAAGGACTTCGTCCGCGGCCGGCTGATGACCCCGCTCGGCATGGTCCGGTCCGGCTACGAGCCGCCCGCCGACGACAATCTGGCGCAGGGGTACCGTCGCGCGCCGGACGGCTGGGTGCCGGTCCCGCTGGACCCGTACGGCGCGTTCGCCCCGATGGGCGGCGTGTTCACCTGCGTGCGGGACCTGGCGCGCTGGGTCGAAGGCTTCACCGCGGCGTTCTCATCAGAGCAAGAAGACCATCCGCTCGCGAAAGCAAGCCGCAGGGAGATGCAGCTGCCGCAGATCCCGACCGGCTGGGACCGCCCGGCCGCCTTCCCGGCGGACGGCACCGTGACCGCGTACGGGTTCGGCCTGGCCATGGCCGACGAGTCCGGGCTCGGCCGGGTGGCGGGCCACGGCGGCGGCTATCCCGGATTCGGCTCCTACATGCGCTGGCACCTGGCCTCGGGGACCGGCGTGATCGCGCTCGGCAACAGCACCTATGCCCGGATGGGGCCGCTGTCCGCCCGGATCCTGCACGCCGTGCTCAAGAGCGCGCAACACGGCCCGCAGCCCTGGCCGCGGACGCTGACCGCCCGCGACGCGATCACCGCGCTGCTGACCTCCTGGGACGACGCCGCGGCGGACCGGCTGTTCACGCCCAACGTCGCGCTCGACGCCCCGTACCCGGAACGGCGGGACGCGATCGCCTTGGTCAAAGAGCGCATCGGCGAATTCCGCGCGAGTGACCGCACCGCACAGCACGACACGCCGGCGCACTGCCGCTGGTGGCTGGCCGGCGAGCGCGGCACGGTCCAGGTGCAGATCCAGCTCAACCCGGAGCGGCCGCCGCGGATCCAGTCGCTGAACCTGGCCGTTCCGCCGGAGCCCGGCTCCCCGCTCGGCGCGGCGCTCGACGCCGTGCTGTCCTGGTTCGACGGCACCGGACCCGCGCCCGGGTCCGTGGCCGAGGTCGCGGACGCGGCGCTGCTCGAGCGGCGGCTCCGGTCCGCGGCCGCGTGGGCCGGCCGCTGCGCCCTGACCGCGTACACCGCGGGCAACGGAACCAGCACCGTCACCGCGGAACTGACCGGCGAGCACGCCACGCTGACCCTCTCGGTGACCATCGATCCCGCAACCGGAAAGCTGCTGACCGCGGACGTTGCCAGCTAATGTGACTCAGGTCACATCCGTCTCGACCCGGAAATATATATCGATACGGGAGTGTTCCGTATCGATAGCTTCAACGGGTAACGGTGGGACGGACGTAAAGAAGGTAGCGATGAACGCGGAAACCATCCAGCGCAGGCGCTGGGTCATCCTCGGCGTGCTGATCGTCGGCCTGCTCGCCATCGTGATCGACAACACGGTGCTGAACGTGGCGCTGAAGACGATCGCGGAGCCGCACGGCGGCCTCGGCGCCAGCCAGAGCCAGCTTGAGTGGGCGATCAACTCTTACACGCTGGTCTTCGCCGGCCTGCTGTTCACGTTCGGCGTGATCGGCGACAAGGTCGGCCGCAAGCGCATGCTCATGATCGGGCTTGCGCTTTTCGGCATCGCGAGCCTGCTCAGCGCGTACTCGCGCAGTCCGGAGCAGTTGATCTTCGCGAGGGCCGCGATGGGCCTGGGCGGCGCGGCGGTCATGCCGCAGACCCTGTCCATCATCTCGAACGTCTTCGAGCCCGGCGAGCGGGCGCGGGCGATCGGACTGTGGGCGATGGCGGTCGGCATCGGCGTCGCCACCGGACCAATCCTCGGCGGTCTGCTGCTTGCTCACTTCTGGTGGGGCTCGGTCTTCCTGATCAACGTCCCGGTGACCGTGGCGGGCGGGATCGCGGCCGCGATACTGATCCCGGAGTCGAAGAACGCCAACGCCGGCCGCATCGACTACGCCGGCGTGCTGCTGTCCATCGCGGGCCTGATCCTGCTGGTGTTCGGCATCGTCCAGGGCGGCGACAAGGGCTCGTGGGTCCACCTCGACGTGCTCGGCCCGATCGTCGGCGGCCTGGCCGTGCTCGCGGCCTTCGCCTGGTACGAGAGCCGCATCGAGCACCCCTCGCTTGACGTGCGGCTGTTCAAGGACCGTCGGCTGTCGGCGTCGGTCGGCGCGCTCGCGCTGGTCTTCTTCGGCATGGGCGGGGTCTTCTTCTTCACCAGCTTTTATCTGCAGAACGTCAGGGGTTACACGGCACTGGACGCTGGCTTGCTCACCGTGCCCTTCGCCGTCGGGCAGCTCCTGCTGTCTCCGCGCAGCGCCACGCTGGTCCGCCAGCACGGCGCCAAGGTGGTCGGCGCGACCGGCATGATTGTGATGGCCGCGGCCATAGCGGGATATGCGGTGCTGGGCGTCAGCACACCGATCTGGGTGCTTGGTGCGCTGTACTTCGTCCAGGGCGCGGCGATCGGCGTGTCCATGCCGGCCGCGACGGCGGCGGTCATGGACGTGCTGCCGCGGGAGCGGGCCGGTGCGGGCTCGGCGCTGACCAACACGGCACGCCAGGTCGCGGTGGCGCTCAGCGTCGCGGTGCTCGGCTCGATCCTGGCCGAGTTCTACCGCAACTCGCTGAATCCCTCGCTGAGCCACCTGCCGGCCGCGGCCCGGGGCGCGGCTAGCTCGTCGATCACGGCGACCCAGGCGGTCGCGCAGCAGCTCGGCAAGGCCGGCCAGCCGCTGCTGGCCCCGGCGAACACCTCGTTCGTGCACGCGATGCACTACACGACGCTGGTCGCGGCGGCGCTCGCGCTGCTCGGCGGCCTGGTGGTGCTCCGCTGGATGCCGGGCAAGCCGAAGGCTAGTGTCGAAGATGTCGAACTGGCCCTCATAGCCGAAGAGGTGCAGCCAGATGAAGTCCGCAGTAGCTGAAGTCGCAGAGCAGGTCAGGAAGCCTGGCCGGCCGCGCAGCGAGCAGGCGGAGCAGGCCATCATCGACGCCACGCTCGAGCTGTTCGGCGAGCGTGGCGTCGAGGGCGTGTGCGTGGAGGCCGTCGCGGCGCGAGCCGGCGTCGGCAAGGCGACGATCTACCGGCGCTGGTCGAGCAAGGAAGACCTGCTGATCGCGGCGCTGGGCTCGCTCAAGTCGCCGCTGCCGGAGCCGCGCGGCGAGTCGGTGCGCGATGACCTGGTCCTGTTGCTCGCGGCGATGATCAGGGACGCGTCCGACCCAAGGTACATGCGCCAGTTCGCGATGCTGCACGGCGAGGCCTCGCAGTATCCGCGGGTGCTGGCCAGGTACACCGAGACGGTCGTCGAGCCGCGTCGCGAGGTGATCAGGTCGGTGCTGCGCCGCGGCATCGCGACCGGTGAGCTGCGCGCCGACCTCGATATCGAGATCGCGATGCTGTCGCTGACCGGCGCGGTGATCTCCCGCGGCAAGCACGACCCGTGCCCGCCCGCGCCCGAGTTCGCGCCCAAGATCGTGCACGAGCTGATGCACGGCTTCGCCCCCCGCTGAGTGAGCTATCGGCCAGGGGGGTCCGGGGGCCACGCACCCCCCGCGCGCGTCGGTCCGCAGGGGGCTTCGGGGGCCACGCACCCGGAGGGCAGGTCGCGCTCGCCTGGGTCTGCGGCCCGCGGTGGCGATGTGCGGTTTGCACGGCTGGGCCGTGCGCTCTGCATGAGCAGGTGGTGTCCTGTGCCAGTTACGCGACCGGTGGCCGGCGGCACACACTGGATCAGATGATCAGGGTTCTTGTCGCCGAAGACGAGACCGTGATGCGCGATACCCTCGTCGCGCTGCTCGGCCTGGAGGCGGACATCGAGGTTGCGGTCGCGGTGGCGGCGGGCGATGAGGTCGTCTCAGCCGCCGTCAAACACCGGCCAGATGTCGCGGTGCTCGATGTCGGCATGCCGGGCCTGGATGGCATATCCGCGGCGGACCGGCTGGCAGGCCGGGTGCCCGGCTGCCGCGTGCTGATCTTCACCGGCATGGCCGCGCCCGCCACCGTTGCCGCGGCGCTACGCGCCGGAGTATCCGGCTACCTGCTCAAGGACGGCTCCGCCAGCGAGCTGATCGCCGCGGTCCGCGCGGTCGCCAACGGCGAGCGATTCATGGACGCCCGGCTGGGCTAGCGGCACGTGGGCGGTGAGCTCGAACAGCCCGCCAGCCGAGCGGCTCTCCAGCCATCCGCCCGCCGACCGCACCCGGGCGGTGAGGTTGGCGAGCCCGCATCCGCCGCTGCCCGCGGGCTGGTCCTCGGGCGGCGCCGGCACGCCGTTGTTCGTGATGCGCAGCCGCAGCGCCTGTTCGCCGGCGGTCACCTCGACGGTGCATGCGGTCGCCTTGCTGTGCCGCAGGATGTTGGTCACCGCCTCGCGCAGCACCGGAGCGAGCACGTCACCGGCCGCGGCGGGCAGCGGGCCGCCCGGGATGTCCGCGCTCACCGTCAGCCCGGCCGAGGTGAGGATCTGGGTGGCGGCGGTCAGTTCACCGTGCAGCGACAGCCGTCCGCCCTCCCCGGTCACCTGGCGGATGTCGGCCCGCGCCGCGGCGCAGATCCGGCTCATCTCGTCCAGTTCGGCGACGGCGCGGGTGTCGTCGCGGCCGATCAGCGCCCCGATGAGGTCGGCCTTCAGTGCGATCGCGGACAGGCCGAGCCCGAGCAGGTCGTGCACGTCGCGGGCCACTCGCAGCCGCTCCCGTACCGCGGCCATCCGGGCCAGCTCACCGCGCAGCTCCTCCAGCTGGCGGGCCAGCCCGGCCAGCCGGGACAGCCCGTACACCATCAGGCCGACCCCGGCGGTGATCGCGGCGGTCATCAGCGTCAGCGGAATCTGCTGGCTCGTCGGCACGGTGTTGCCCCGCAGTGACAGGACCGTATAGAGCACCGGGTAGCTGACCGACACCGCCGCGTATCCGGCCCACCGCCAGGAACCAGGCACGAGCAGCAGCATCGATCCGGCCAGGAACGGGCCGGTGAAGCCGATATACGCCCAGACGAACGGCAACAGGAACGCATACACCAGCAGCGCCTGGAGCGTCAGCGTGACCGGCCAGGCTCGCGGCAGCCGCCCGTTCCGCGCGGCGCCCGAATGGTACAGCTGGAGCGCGAAGGCCAGCGCCATGGCGCTGATCGCGACGGCCGTCAGACCCGGGCTGTACTTGGCCTGGAGCGTGTAACCGCTGTTCTCCACCGCGAACATCGTCAGCACCCCGACCAGCACCGCCCACGCCAGCCGCCCGCCGATGGCCACGCCGGCCGGCGCCGCGATCGGTTCTCTGCGGTCCAGCGCGCTGTCGTCGGCCGCGAGCGCCCGCGCTCGCGCGACCGCTTCCCTTGCCGCGATGCCCGCCGCCGCCATCGCGCCGCGCGCCGCGGCCCCGTCGCGCGGCAGGGACCGCCGCGCCAGCTCCGCTTGCGCCGCGACACCGGCCAGGCGCTCGCCGACCGCGGCCTGCAGCGACTGGGCCGCGCGCAGCCGCTCGCGCGCGACGGCCAGGTCGGCCGCCTGCCGTCGCGCGTGCTCCACCTCGCCGAGGATCTGAGTCAGGCGGAGCATGCCGAACGACAGCAGCGCGTCGTCCACGTAGTACGACACGATGTACAGCAGGGCGAACCACGTCGGTGTCACCGGCAGTCCGGTCACGGCCGTCCGCACCGTGACTTCGGCGGCCAGCAGCGCGGCCGCGAGCAGCCATGACTTGCGGCCAGGCACGGTCAGCAGCACCAGCGTGGCGAGCAGCCCGCCGATGCCGACCTGCCACTGCTTGCCGAACAGCGCGAACGGCAGCCAGGTCAGCACCGCCTGCACCGCCAGCGCTTGCCAGCGGTACCGGTGGAGGAAGGTCCGGCCGCGCGCGAACGCGTACAGCAGCGGTATCGCGAACAAGGCAACGGTAAACGGCACCTCGCCGGACGTCCCGGACGTCACGTTGTCCGACACCCGCGCGGCGAGCAGCAGCGACATGCCGCCCACGGTGAACCCTGCCGCGCGCCGCTGCGCGCTGGAGGCCACCCCGGAACCGGCGAACCGGTACATATGCACCACTATGGCCCCGGCCAGGACCGGCGGCAACCGGCAAAGCTCGTCAGCCGCGCAGGATGTGCAGAATGCACCCGCGCAGGATGCAGTCCCCACGTCGACCGCGCGGTGAACGCCATGTCAAAGCGGTGACTGTGACACTACCTGGCCGGCGGCGGTGCGCTCGACACTTGGCATACCGGCGAAGGGAGGAACCCATGATGTCAGCGACACAGGTGACGACGAGAACGGCTGCCGAAACAGGGGCCGGCAGCCCTCGTCTGCCGGAGTGGGCGATCATGTACGCGCTGCACGACGCGTTCCGGCGAGACCTCGATGCCTTGCTGGACACCAGCGCCAGGCCGGCGATCGTCCGCGCCCGGTGGGCCGTCTTCCGCGGTCAGCTGCGGCTCCACCACATCGCGGAGGACCGGGTGATGTGGCCGCCCGCCCGGGCCAGGCTGGCCGGGGACCCGGACGGGCTCGCGCTGCTTGACGTCATGGAAGACGAGCACCTGCTGATCGATCCGCTGCTCACCGCCGTCGACGACGCGGTGTCCGGCGACGTCGGCTACGTCCGGCTGACCGCCCTGCTGGCCGAGCTTCGCACCACGCTGGTCAGCCACCTCGCTCATGAGGAAGCCGAGGTTCTGCCGCTGGTCAGCCGGGCCCTCGGTCCGGCCGGGGTCGCCGGGATCTTCGCCGAACTCGGCAAGATGGGCGGCTGGAAACTGGGCGCCGCGATGTTCCCGTGGGCGCTGTCCGGAACCAGCGCACAGACCCAAGCCCAGGTGCTCGGCCAGCTCCCGGCGACCGCCCGGCTGCTATACCGCACGGTGTGGTTCCCGCGCTACCGCCGCATGATCCCCTCCCTGTGACTGATCAGCCGGATCGGCGTCACGGGTGTTGGCCACCCACACCGCGATGATCGCGGACGCGGCCAGCGCGATGCTGCCCGCCAGCAGCGCCCGGCCGAAGCCGGCCGTGAGCGCGGCCGGCGGCGACGTGTGCGCCATGCTAGCGGGGCCGGCTGCGCCGGCGGGCAGCAGGCTTCTGGTCCGGGCGGTGGCGATGGCGGACAGCACGGCCAGGCCGAGCGCGCCGCCGACCTGCTGGGCGGAGTTCAGCAGCGCCGCCGCAAGGCCCGCCTGATCGGGCCGCACCCCCGCATTGGCGGCGGTGGCGACGGCGACGAACATCGCGCCGATGCCCACGGACATGACCAGCATGCCCGGCAGCAGATCGGTCAGGAACGAGCCGTGCACCGGGATGCGAGACAGCCAGTACACGCCGCCGGCGGTGACGATCGCCCCCACGATGATCAGCGGCCGGGTGCCGATCCGGGCAAGCAGCTGTCCGGCACCGCCAGCGGCGAAGCCGATTGCGAAGCACAGCGGCAGATACGCGAGACCGGTCTTAATTGGGGAGTAACCAAGGACGTTCTGCATGTAAAGGGTTATGAAGAAGAACATGGAGGCGAATCCGGCGAACGCGATGAGCTGCGTCGCGTCGGCGGCGGCCAGCCCGCGCACGCGGAAGATGGACGGCGGGAGCAGCGGGTTGCGACTGCGCAGCTCGTTGACCACGAAGATGGCCAGGATCACCGCCGCGCCGGCCAGCTCACCGATCGTGCGACCCGAGCTCCAGCCCTGATCCGGGGCTTTGACCAGGGCGAACACCAGCAGCAGCATGCCGCCGGTGACCAGGATCGCCCCTGGAAGGTCGTAGCCTCGGGGGGGTGCGGGGGGGTTGTCCCCCCCGGGGCCAGCAGAGTCGGCGGCGCGCGCGGTGCGCCGCTCGGCGGAGACAAGCCGCAGGATCGGGCCGAACAGCAGCAGGCAGGCGATCGGGTTCACGAACATCACCCAGCGCCAGCCGGGGCCCTGCGTGAGCAGGCCGCCGAACAGCACGCCGGCCGCGGACGACAGGCCGGCGACCGCGGCCCAGACACCGAGTGCCTTGGGCCGGTCGGGGCCGGTGAACGAGGTGGTCAGGATCGACAGCGCGGACGGCAGCATCAGCGCGGCGCCGGCTCCCTGAGCCAGACGGGCGCCGATCAGCACGCCGGCGTCGCCAGCGAAGCCGCCGACGAGTGACGCGACGCCTATCACGATCGTGCCGGTGAGCAGCACCCGGCGGCGGCCGAGCAGGTCGGCGGCGCGGCCGCCGAGCAGCATGAACCCGCCGTAGGTCAGCAGGTAGGCGCTCGGCACCCATTGCAGGCCCTGGTCGGAGAAGTGCAGGGCGCGGCGGATGGCGGGGAGCGCCACGTTCACGATCGACGCGTCCACGAAGTCCATGAACCCGACGCAGCACAGCAGCAGCAGCGTGAGCTTGCCGCGGCGGGTGGCGAGAAAGCTTTCAGTCATGCCTGAACGGTAAAAATCCAGGCCACGCGCGGCGTCACCCGAAGGTGGAAGACGAGGTGGAATCTTCGGGTGGGACAATGTGACGGGTGGACCTGCTGGCGACCAAGCTGCACATACCCCGGGCTCAGCCCGGCTATGTGGCACGGCCCCGGCTGGCGGCGCTGCTGGACGCGGGGCTGGCGCACGGCCTGATCCTGGTCTGCGCCCCGGCCGGCTCGGGCAAGACCTCGCTGCTCGCCTCCTGGGCGCGCGCCGGATCCCGGCCGGTCGCCTGGCTGTCCCTCGATCCCAGCGACAACGACCCGGTGCGGTTCTGGCGGCACTTGTTCGCCGCGCTGGACCTCGCCCGGCCGGGGATCGGCGCGCGGGTGGCCGGCCTGCTCAGCCTCGCCGAGCCGCCGTCCTCGGCGGCCATGGTGACCGCGCTGGTCAACGAGTTCGAGCCGGCCGCCGCCGACGTTGTCCTCGTTCTCGACGACTTTCACCTGATCGACGTGGTGTCGCTGCGGGAGGCCGTCGCGTTGCTGGCCGAGAACTTGCCGCCGGGGCTCCGGCTCGTGCTGGCGAGCCGCAGCGAGCCTTCGCTGCCGCTGGCCCGGCTGCGGGCGCGGGGCCAGGTAGCCGAAGTGGACGCCGCCGAGCTGCGGTTCACCGTGCCCGAGGCGGCGGCGCTGCTGACGGGCAGCGTTTCCGGCTCTTTCGCGGCTGCCCTTACTGCGCGCACCGAGGGCTGGGCGGCCGGGCTTCGGCTGGCGGCGCTCTCGCTGCGGGGTCAGCGGGACACGGCACGCTTCGTGGCGGACTTCAGCGGCAGCAACCGGTACGTCCTCGACTACCTCACCGAAGAGGTACTGGACGCCCAGCCGGCCGACGTCCGGGCCTTCCTGCTGGAGACGTCCGTGGCGGACCGGCTGTCCGGGCCGCTGTGCGACGCGCTGACCGGCCGGTCCGACGGGCAGCGGACGCTGGAGCGAATCGAGCGGGCCGGGCTGTTCCTGGTGCCGATGGACGAGGTCAGGGGCTGGTGGCGGTACCACCAGCTGTTCGCCGGCCTGCTGCGGGCGCGCCTCGACGCGGAGCAGCCGGGGCGGGCCGAGAAGCTGCATGCCGCGGCCTCGCGATGGTATGAGAGCCACGGGCTTGCCGACGACGCCGTCGGGCACGCGGTCGCCGCCGGCGACATGGCCGAGGCGGCACGGCTGATCGAGCGGCACTTCGATTCGGCCTACATGACGGGCGAACGGGCCACGATCGTGCGTTGGCTGGCGCTTGTCCCGGATTCGGTCGTGCTGGCCCGGCCGCGGCTGCGGCTGGGCCGGGCGTTCGCCGCGCTGGTGTTCGGCGATATGGCGGGCGCGGCGGCGCTGCTGGACCTGCCGGACGGTGCCTCCGGTGCGGACGAGGCGTTCACGCCGTTCACGCCGTCCGCGGGGGAGGCGGCGAGCCTGCTGGTGAACCTCCCGGCCGGGTACGCGATCGCGCGCGCCTGGCTCGCGTACCTGCGCGGCGATCCGGCGGCGATGACGGAGTCCGCCGCCGTCGCGAAGGCCAGGCTGGCCGACGGGCAGACGCTGCTGGCGACGACCTATCAGCTGAACCTGGCGCTGGCCGACTGGCTGAGCGGCAGGCTCGACGAGGCGGGCCGCGGCTTCGAGGCGCTGGCCGCGAGCTGGCGGGCGGCGGGCGCGATCAGCCTGGGTGCGCGGAGCGACCGCTTCCTCGGCCAGACGCAGTGCGACCAAGGCCGGCTGGAGTCGGCGCTGCGTACCTACACGCGGCTGGTGGCGCTTACCGAGACGCCCGGCCAGCCGCGGGCGCCGGTGGCGGGATACGGCTACGCCGGGCTTGCGGAGGTCGCCTACCAGCGCGACCAGCTCGATGACGCGCTCCGCTACGCCACCGAGGCGGTCAGCCGTTGCCGCCTGCTGAGCGAGGCCGAACCGATGGCCGCCAGCCTGGTCACGCTGGCCTGGATAAAGCACGCTGACTGTGATGTCACCGGGGCGCTCGCCGTCATCGAGGAAGCCGCGCAGTCGGCGCCGCCAGCGGCAACGGCCAACATCCTCAACCGGGTTCCGGCTGTCCGCGCCCGGCTGCTGCTTGCCCGCGGGGACGTGGCCGAAGTGGCCCGTTGGGTCGCTGAGCAGGGCATCTCGTTCGCGGATTCGCCGTCTTACCTGCGTTCGCGGGAGTATCTGGTGCTGGTTCGGCTGCTGCTGGCGCAGGGT
This sequence comes from Streptosporangiaceae bacterium, assembly GCA_035651595.1. Classification (GTDB taxonomy): domain Bacteria; phylum Actinomycetota; class Actinomycetes; order Streptosporangiales; family Streptosporangiaceae; genus JAFARZ01. The sequence goes on from DASRFJ010000211.1 coordinate 35,967, forward strand.
CAGCCGGACCGGGCGCTGGAGCTGGTGTCACGGCTGCTGTCGCAGGCGCGGGAGCAGCGGCGGACGGGGAACGTCATCGAACTGCTCGTGCTGCGGGCGCTGGCGTTCGCGGCCGCGGGGGACAGGCCGGCCGCGGTGGAGGCGCTCGGTGATGCCGTGGTGTTCGCGGAGCCGCAGGGATACGTGCGCGTTTTCGCCGACGAGGGCGCGCCGATGGCCTCGCTGCTCGCCGGCGTGCCCGCTGGGGCTGGCATCGTGTCGGCCGGCTACCTGGCCCGGGTCATCCGCGCATGCCGGCGTGACGCGAGCCAGAGCGCGCGACAAGCGCAGGGTCTGGTCGACCCGCTGACCGCGCGCGAGCTCGAGGTGCTCACCCTGCTCGCGGCCGGCACGCCGAACCAGGGCATCGCCGACTCCCTCGTCGTCACCCTCGACACCGTGAAGAAGCACGTCACGCACGTGCTCGCAAAGCTCGGCGCCGCCAACCGCACCGAAGCGGTCGCCCGCGCCCGCGAGATCGGCCTCCTCACCACCTGACCGCCACCCCACCGCCCGCGCCCCGCGCCGCCCGGCCCCGCGCCGCCCGGCCCCGCGCCACCCGGCCCCCGCGCCACCCGGCCCCGCGCCACGGACCCGTCCCCCCACGAACCTCCTGAGTCACATGGGCACCTCTGTTTACGGTCGCGGTAGGGACCGCCCTTGCGGGCGGCCCCCCGCGCAGATCCCAGCGTGCGGGATTACCGCACTGGGCTCCTGCTATGGGTATCTGGCGGCGAAGCGCTGTCCGGGGTGGGGGTGCTTGATCGTGGCCGGGGGTA
>DASRFJ010000212.1:0-42463 GCA_035651595.1 Streptosporangiaceae bacterium
GATGGCGCTTAACGTGTTAGAAAAGTGCTTCGTGTTGAGAAAGGTGCCAAATTTGGCGCCTTTTCTGCCATGGGACACTTTTCTAACATGGTAGGGCCAGCTCATGCGCCACTGGGGCCGCTTGCGTCGCTTTGGCGGGTCAGGTGCTGGGGTTCAGGGCAGTGAGGACGGCGGGCCAGGCGTGTGATTCGGGGTCGATGAGTTCAAAGTGCCCGGTGTGAGGGAGGTCAACGACGCGGCCGACCGGGAAGGCCTGGCTCATCCCGATGGGCACCACGTCGTCGTCGGTTCCGTGGACGTGGATGACCGGGACGGCCGGGGGAGTCAGCGCGGCGGGGTCGGTGACCGCGTAGCGCTCGGGCACCTCGTCCGGACCGCCGCCGAGTAGCAGCCGGACGGCGCCGTCGCCCAGGTTCCATTGAGCACACAGGCGCAACGAGCCGCAGCCCGCCAGCGACACGACCCGGGTAGCATCACACGCGCCTCGCCACGGCGAGCCGGCCGGAAAGTACGGCCGTGCGGCCGCCCACAGGACCAGGTGACCGCCGGCCGAATGACCTGCCCAGGTGATTCGTGCAGGGTCCGCACCGTGCGCCGCCGCGATGCCGGTGACCTGGTCGAAGATCGCGGCGATGTCGTCGAACGTGCCCGTCCAGTCGTCGGCCATGCCGGCCCGCCGGTACTCGGGCACCGCGACCGCGTAGCCGAGTGCGGCAAGCGCGTGCGCCATCGGGCGGAGATGGGTCCGGTCGTAGACCGGTCGCCAGAACCCGCCGTGCACGAGCACGATCAGCGGTACGGGCTCCGTCGCACCCGACGGCAGGCACAGGTCAATGACCTGCTCGGGCAGTGCGCCGTACGGCACGGTCAGGTCGGGCGGGGGAGCGGGGCGCTCCAGGATGCTGCTCATCGCGCCAAGTATGGCAACCAGGGCCGGGCGTAATCTGGAACTGATGACGGAACGCAAGCCGCCCGGGATGAAATTCACCTCCTGGATCGATCAGCAGATCGCTGAGGCGGAACAGCGCGGTGCCTTCGACAACTTGCCCGGCGCGGGCAAGCCGATCCCCGCTCGCCGGGACGAAGCCGACTACGGCCAGGCCTGGTTGCGCGACTACGCGCGCAGGGAAGGCATACCGCAGCAGGAACTCCTGCCCGAGCCGCTCAAGCTGCGTAAGGAAATCGAGTTGCTGACCGAGACCCTGAGGACGTTCGGCTCCGAGCGAGATCTGCGCGAGGCGGCGACGGACCTGAACCGGCGCATCCTGGAGTGGCGCCGGATCCCGGTCGGGCCACCGGTGTTCGTGCCGCTGCTGGACGTGGAGTCGCTGGCCGCCGAATGGCGGCAGATCCGGGAAACCAGGGACGCTCAAGCGGCGCGAGAGGCTCCGCCAGCGCGAGAGCAGGGCTGGTGGCGTCGTCTTATCCGCGGACAACGGCAGTGACCGCTCAGGTCCGCCCGCTGGTCGCGACCGATTCGATGATGCCGTTCAGCGCGGCCCCCACCTCGTCGCGCGCGGCGGCGGGATCGGCCGCGGCGGCGATGTAGAGCGCGGCCTGGTTGAGCGCGCCGAGCAGGATGCGCGCCAGCGGCTCGGCGGGCTGCGGCGGGATGCGGCCGAGTTCGATGCCGTGGTTGATGAGCTGCACGGTCGCGGCTATCTCGTTGTTGCTGGCCTCGCTCCACGCCTGTGCGCCGAGGACGGCCGGGCCGTCGATGAGGATGATCCTCGCCATCCCGGGTTCGACGCAGAAGTCGAGGAACGCCGCGGTGCCGAGCCGCATCGCGCCGATGGGGTCGTCCGGGCCCGCCGTGGTCATGGCCGCGGTGATGCGCGCGTTCACCATTTCCTCCACGGACTCGAGGACGGCGGTGAACAGTTCGGCCTTGTCGGCGAAATGGTGGTACAGCGCGCCGCGGCTCACGCCGGCCTTCCGGACGACCTCCTCGGTGCCGACGTCGGCGTAGCCGCGCTCGCCGAACAGCGCGCGGCCGGCCGTCAGCAGCGCCTCGCGGGTAGCGGCAGTCCGCTCCGCCTGGGTTCGAGAGTCCGATATGCCGACGGTCGATCTTCCCCAGGGCCGCGTCAACTACCGGGTTGGCGGCCCGGCCGACAGCGCGCTTCCGCCCGTGGTGCTGATTCACGGCGCCGCGGTCAACGGCGAGTTGTGGAGCGGCGTCGCCGCCGGGCTGGCCAAGCGCGGCATCCGCAGTTACACGCCGGACCTGCCGCTAGGCGCCCACACGATCCCGCTGAACCCGGACGCCGGCAACAGCCCGCGTGACGTGGCCCGGCTGATCCTGGACTTTCTCGCGGCGCTCGGCCTGACCGACGTGACGCTGGTGGGTAACGACACGGGCGGCGCGCTCTGCCAGTTCGTCATCGATACCGACTCCTCGCCTATCGGGCGGCTGGTGCTGACCAACTGCGACTGCTTCGACCAGTTCCCGCCCGCGCCCGGCGGCGTGATGGTGAAGTTCGCCAGCAGCCCGCGCCGGGTGCGGCTGTTCGCGCCGCTGCTGCCGTGGACCGCGTTCCGGCATTCGCCGTTCAGCTACGGCGCGCTCGTCGCCCGGCCACTGGACGCCGCGCTGACCCGGCGATGGGTCACCCCGCTCGCGGACGCGGGCGTGCGCCGGGACTTCGCGCGGCTCATGCGCGGCATGCGCCGGACGGACCTGCTCGACACCTCGACGCGGCTGGCCAGCTTCACCCGTCCGGTGCTGCTGGTGTGGGGGACCGCCGACAAGATCTTCAAGCCGTCGCTCGCGCGTCGGCTGGCGGATGCGTTTCCCGCTGCCCGGCTGGTCGAGGTCGAGGGCGGGCGTGCCTTCCACCCGCTCGACGACCCGGACCGCGTCGCCAGTGAGATCAGCGGCTTCCTCGTGCCGTCGTCTCCGTGAGCATGTCCGGGCTTGACCGATCTCGTGCGAAAGCGCAACAATCTTGGATGGTTAGGAAACTTCCCTAAATGTTAGGGTTCGCGGACATCCGGACGGGATCGCGAGGCGAGCGGCATGAACCACAGGCCCCATCTCCCAGCAAAGCTCGCGCGCATCGGCGGCTGGACCGCCGTTGCCGCCTTGGTGATCGGCTCTCCCGGCGTGATTACCGCGACCACCGCCGTGGCGCGGCCAGCGGCCGCCACGGCACCCGCGATCGACGTCGTGCCGAAGCCGGTGTCGACGACGACCGGCACCGGCCAGTTCACCCTCGGGCCGTCCTCCCGGATCCTCGCGGCACCGGGGACCGCGTCCGACACCGCGGCGGAGCTGGCCATCGCCGGCGACCTGGCCGCGTACCTGCGCCCGGCGACCGGGTACCAGCTGCCCACCGCGGTCGGCTCGCCGGCCGCTGGCGACGTCGTGCTCCAGATCGGCAATCCAGGCTCGCTCAAGCCCGCCAACCAGGCCGAGGGCTATCAGCTCACGACGACCACGAGCGGCGCCACGATCGAGGCGCCGACCGCGCACGGGCTGTACAACGGCATCCAGACGTTCCGCCAGCTGCTGCCGCCCTGGATCGGCAGCGCGACCGTCGCGCCCGGCCCGTGGACCACGCCGGTGGTGACGATCACCGACTTCCCGCGTTACCAGTACCGCGGGGTGCTCCTCGACATCGCCAGACACTACGAGCCGCCGTCGGCGGTGGAGCAGCTGATCGACCAGGTCGCCGCGTACAAGATCAACACGCTGCACCTGCACCTGAGCGACGACCAGGGATTCCGCCTGGCGATCAACGGCTTCCCGCGGCTGACCAGCATCGGCAGCGCCGGCTCGGTGGGCACCGGCGGCAGGTCGGAGGATCCAGGCGGATTCTGGACCCAGGCGCAATATCAGGCGGTCGTCGCCTACGCCGCCGCGCACTTCATCACGCTCATGCCGGAGGTCGACTCACCCGGTCACAACAACGCGATCATCATGTCCGAGTACAACGACACCGGGAACCCGTTGCTGCCCGCCGACCCTCACGGAATCAACTGCGGGCAGAACAACCCGCCGCAGTGGGACTACACCGAAGACGTCGGGTACAGCGCGATGTGCCCGGACAGCTCGGACACCTGGGCGATCTACACCGCGATCATCGACCAGCTCAGCGCCCTCAGCTCCAGCCCGTACTACGACCTGGGCGGCGACGAGGTGCCCAGTACGCTGCTCAGCGCGGCGAAGTACGCGCAGTTCATCAACACCGAGGCGCCCATCGTCACCAAGGCCGGCAAGACGGTCATGGGCTGGGCGGACATCGCCGGGGCTGGCACCACACCGCCGGCCGGCTCGGTCGCGGAGTACTGGCAGCCCGCCAGCGGCAGCCAGCCGGGCACCGAAACCGGGCGGGAGGCGGTCGCCAAGAACATGAAGGTGGTGATGGCGCCGGCCAACCACACCTATCTCGACCAGAAGTACATCGTCACCGCGAACAGCAGCGTGCCGGCCTCGCTTGGCATGAACTGGGCCTGCCCGACGGGCTGCGACGTGTCCAGCGCCTATAACTGGAATCCTGGCTCGCTCGTCAACGGGGTCACCGACAAGAACGTGATCGGCGTTGAAGGCGATATGTGGGGCGAGACCGTCGCCACGATCAGCAACGCCGACTACATGGTGTTCCCGCGGCTGCTCGCGCTGGCGGAGGTGGCCTGGTCGCCGTCCGCCCAGCGGTCCGGGAACAGCGCCGCGTACAAGGACTTCCTCCAGCGGCTCGCCGCGCAAGGCAACCGGCTCCAGATAAGCGCGGTGAACTTCTACCCGTCCACCCAGGTTCCCTGGCAGCTCGCCGCCGAGGGCGCGGCGCTGACCGCGAGCTCCGGCGGGCAGGTCAGCGGGACGCTCGCCAAGCTGTCCGCGCCCGGCTTCCCGACCAGCACGCTGACCATGTGCGACGGGTCCCTGGGCATCGGGTGCACGGTCGACTGGGGTGACGGCAGCGCCACCACGACCGGCGACGTGACCGGCACGAACGCGACCGACACGACGGTGAACAGCCTCTACACGATCTCCGGCGCGCACACCTACGCCAAACCGGGCACCTATCACGGCACCGTCACGCTAAGCGCGGGCAGCGCCCCGTCGGTCACCGCGGCCTTCACCGTCACGGTGCCGTAGCGGCAAGCGGAGCCAACCTCCGGATCATTGCGGACACTTACCCCCCCAAAGTGGGTGGGTAAGTGTCCGCAATAATTCTTGGCGCGCACGCATATCCCTAAATATCCGGATATGTGCAAGGGGGCGGCGGCGCGGCGGGGGCGCGGGCGGCGGGGGGGCGCGCGGGCGCGGCGAGGGTGGGTTAGCGCGTTGCCGGGGTGGCCCTCGCGACGATCGCGGCGAGGTCGAGGCCGGACGGGAGGGTGCCGAACGCGTGGCCCCAGTCGCCGTCGAGGCGCGACGCGCAGAACGCGTCCGCCACCGTGGCGGGAGCGTGCCGGACCAGCAGCGAACCCTGGAGGACCAGCGCGATCTGCTCGGCGAGGCGGCGGGCGTGCGCCTCAGCGGGGTCAGCGACAGACTTTCGCAGCCGCGCGATCGCCTGATCGAGGCGGTGGTCCGCACCCGCCGCCAGGTCCACTTCGGCGAGCAAGGCCTCGACGCACGACGGCTCGCGTACCACCGCGCGCAGCGTGTCGAGCGCGGCCACGTTGCCCGAACCCTCCCAGATCGAGCCGAGCGGCGCTTCGCGATACAGCCGCGGCATGCCGGACTCCTCGACGTACCCGTTGCCGCCCAGGCACTCCAGCGCCTCCGCCGCGTGTGACGGCGCCCGCTTGCACACCCAGTACTTGGTGGCGGCGAGCGCGAGCCGGCGGAACAAAACCTCCGAAGAAGACCCCAGAGCAGCCCGGTCGGTCGCCCCAGCTAGCCGGAACGCCACCGTCGTGGCCGCCTCGGACTCGATCGCCAGGTCGGCGAGCACCGCGGCCATCGCGGGCTGCGACGAAAGCACACGGCCGAACGCCGACCGGTGCGAAGCATGGAACGCCGCCGTGACCACCCCGGTGCGCATCCCGGTCGCCGCGCCCAGCACGCAGTCGAGCCGGGTCATGTTCACCATGTCGATGATCGTGCGGACCCCGCGGCCCTCGCCTCCCACGAGAAACGCGACAGCCCCGTCGTACTCCACCTCCGCCGAAGCGTTGGAGCGATTGCCTAGCTTGTCCTTGAGGCGCTGAAAGCGCACGTCGTTCCGAGTTCCATCGGGAAGCACCCGGGGCAGCAGGAAGCAAGACAGCCCGCCAGGAGCCTGTGCAAGCACCAGGAAGACGTCGCACATCGGCGCCGACGTGAACCACTTGTGGCCGGTCAGCCGGTAGCTGCCGTCACCCGCGGGCTCGGCGCGGGTGGTGTTCGCGCGGACGTCGGAGCCGCCCTGCTTCTCGGTCATCGACATGCCCGCCAGCAGGCCGCGTTTGCCAAGCGGCGGCCGCAGGCCGAAGTCATACGCACATGAACCCAGCAGCGGCCCGTACTCGGCAAACAGCGACGGCGCGTGCCGCAGCGCCGGCACGATCGCGTACGTCATCGAGACCGGGCAGCAGTGACCGGCCTCCGCGGCGCCCCACACGTAGAAGCCGGCCGCGCGGGCGACGTGCGCACCGGGCCGCGACGAGAGCCACGGCGCGGCGTGCAGGCCGTGCTCCACGGCGACCGTCATCAGTGAATGCCAGGCGGGATGGAACTCGACCTCGTCGATCCGGTGGCCGAACCGGTCGTGGGTGCGCAGCCGCGGCGGGTTCTCGTTGGCCAGCCGGCCCCAGTCCTGCGCCTGCGCGGAACCGGCCAGCACACCAAGCTCGCGCACCGTCGAGACTGCCCAGTCCGCGCCCTCGCGGCCCATCGCCGCCAGCATCGCCGGATCCGCAGCGACGTCATACCCGGTCAGCGGCGGCGCCTGATTGAACACTTCGTGCGTAGCGGACAATTCGCAACGTCCCTTCCAGCCGGCACGTCTGTAGGTTTCACATTACGGCGGTAACCCGGCCGGCGGCCCGAGGCAGGCAACGACCACGACCACGGTCGCCGCGACCTCAGCGAGCGCGCCGAGCACGTCGCCGGTGACGCCGCCGAGCCTGCGGACCGCGTGCCGCTCCAGCATCCAGGCGACGGCGAGACCGGCCGCGACGGCAGCCGGCAGCGTCCACCCGTTCTCCGGCCAGATCGCGACCGCGCCTATGGCGGCACCCAGGGCGAGGCCGGTTTCGGCCAGCGGGATCGGGAAGGGCACCGTTCCCGCCACCATCGCGCCCAGGCCGCCGGGCCGGGCGGCTGGCACGCCGCGGCGGCACGCCCAGGTCATCGCCAGCCGGCCGGCGGTCGCCGCGGCGACCACGGCGGCCGCGCCGCGCAGCGCGCTCACCGACTCCGCGTGCGCGATGGCCGCGACCTGCGTCAGCACCGCGAACACCAGCGTCACCACGCCGAACGGGCCGATGTCGGACTTGCGCATGATGGCGAGCGCGTCGTCGGCCGGCTTGCCGCTGCCCAGGCCGTCCGCCAGATCCGCGAGCCCGTCCAGGTGCAGCCCCCTGGTGAGCAGGGCCAGCGCGGCGACCGCGAGCACCGCACCGGTCAGCGGACCGCCGCCCAGCGGATGGTCGACGGCCGTGAGCAGGGCAGCGGCGATCGCGCCGAGCAGCAGGCCGACGCCGGGCGCCCACGCCATCGCCGCCCCCGCCGTTTCCCGATCCGGCGCCGCTGCCGGTGCCGCTGCCGGTGCCGCTGCCGGTGCCGCTGCCGAGGCCGCGGCCGACCCCGGTACGGGCAGCACGGTCAGCAGCGTGACGGCGAGCCGCAAGCCCTTTCCTCTCACGGCGAACGAGCCTACCGGTGCCGCCCGCGGAGACGTACTATCTCAAAAGCACCAGAGCCTGAACAAACGACGTGGGGACAGGGCTAATGGCGGAATGGTGGTCGATCGAGGTATTCGACGCGTCCGAGGTGCCGGCCCGGCGCTGGAAAGACGCCCATGAGGACGCGCTCACCGAGGCCGCGATCACCCATGGCGCGCTGTACTGGGAATGGTCCCTGACCAGGTACGGCGTCATCTTCGAGGTCTGCTTCAGCGCCGAAGAGCAGTGGGCCGCGTTCCGCGCACTGCCCGCGGTCAGCGCGGCGCTCGACGACGCCCCGGACCCGGTCAACGGGCTGATCATCTACCGCGGTCGGGGCGGTGCCGCCGGGGCGCGTCACCCGCGCAAGCCCAAGCCGGCGCCCAGCGCGAGCGCGATGGAGCTGCCCGAGCCGGAGATAGAAGAGATAGTCAAGCTCGTGCTGAGCAAGCCGCCCGAGCATCCGTACCAGTTCCCGGCCCAAGGGTGAAGCATCCCGCCTGACAGTGCAGGATGGAGGCATGAGGGAAACGCGAGTCACGACCGATGGCCTCCGGGCCGCGATCGAGCGCAGCGGTTATTACCCCGGCCTTATCACCGACGCGGTGACCTCCGCGCTGGGGGAGGAACCGGTCACCGCGTTCGTCGTGCACCACGACGCGATCTTCGATCAGGGCATGGAGGTGCGCCGGCACATGACCGTGCTCGCGCTGACTCCCACCAGGTTGGTCTTCTCGCACACCGACGAGCACCCGCCCGAGGAGGCCGACGATCGCACCCGCGCGGAAACCAGCACGGAGGCGATCAGGTTCGGCAAGGTGGCGTCCGTCGCGCTGACCCGCGTGGTTTCTGACCCGGCCTCCTACGTGCCCGGCGTCAGCATGCCGACCGAACTCATGCTGACCATCGGCTGGAACGTGCTCTCGCACGTTGAACTCGAGCCGGCCCACTGCGGCGACGAGAACTGCGAAGCCGACCACGGCTATGTCGGGACGATCACCGCGGACGACTTCTCGCTGCGGGTGAGCGAGGCGGCTGACGGCCCCGACGCGGTCCGGCAGGTACTCGAGTTCGCGCGGGCCCTCACTGACGCTACCGCGTCGTAACGTCACTAGACTAAGGGCTCCGTTTGCGCACCCACGAGTAGAGGACCCGTATGACGCTGGAGCCGAGACAGAATCCGATCGTGCCGTCGTATGGGGCCGCCGCTCTTGCGGACCTGTCCGCGTCTGTCGCCGCTTCTGTAGGAATACCCGGATATCAGAACGTCCTAGGCTTCGCGCCCAGCAGACGCGCGTGCGTGCTGGTGGTTGACGGACTCGGGTGGGAGCAGCTCAGGGATCATCCGGCCGCCGCGCCGTTCCTGTCCGAGCTGGCCAGCAGCGCGCGGCCGATCACCGCCGGATTCCCGTCCACGACGGTGACCAGCCTGGCGTCGCTGTGCACCGGCGTCCCGCCCGGCCAGCACGGCATGCTCGGCTACCAGGTCCTCGAGCCGGGGGAGGGGCGGCTGCTCAACGGGCTGCGCTGGGACTCGCGGGTGGATCCGCGGACCTGGCAGCCCCGGCGGACCGTCTACCAGCGGGCCGCTGACGCGGGTATCGCCGCGTTCCATATCGCCCAGGGCTCGTTCCGCGGCACCGGACTGACGAAGGCCCTCATGCGCGGCGCCGAGTATCTCGCGGCGGACAGCATGGGCGCGCTCGCCGCCCGCGCCGCGGACGCCCTCGCGGACAATCCCCGCGTGTTCCTGATGGTCTACCACGGTGACCTGGACGGCACCGGGCACGTGTTCGGGGTGGGTTCGGACGCGTGGCGCAACCAGCTCGCGCACGTGGACAGGCTCGCCGAGCACCTGGCCGGCGGACTGCCGCCCGGCTGTCCGCTGTACGTCACGGCGGATCACGGCATGGTCGACGTCGGCGCGGACGACCGGATCGACGTCGACGCCGTGCCGCAACTGCGGGCAGGCGTGGCGCTGCTCGGCGGCGAGCCGCGCGCCAGGCACGTGTACGCCCGTCCTGGTGCGGCCGCCGACGTGCTCGCGGCGTGGCGCGAGGTGCTGGGGGACCGCGCCTGGATACTCTCGCGCGACGAGGCGATCAAGGAGGGGTGGTTCGGTCCGGTGGACGGGAAACTCGCGGAGCGGATCGGCGACGTCGTCGCCGCGCCTGCCGGGACGACCGCGATCGTCGCGACGCACGCCGAGCCGCGTGAATCCGCGCTGTTCGGCATGCACGGGTCGCTCACGCCGTCCGAGCAGCTCGTGCCCGGCCTGGTGTTCGCCGCCGCATGAGTTCGTACCTGATCAGTGCCGTTGAGCTGGGTGATTCGCTCTCGTCGGCGCTGGTGCTCGACGCGCGGTGGCGGCTGGCTGGGCCACCCGGTGTCGACGACTACCGGGCCGGGCACATCCCTGGCGCGGTGTACCTGGACCTGGACCGTGACTTGTCTGCTCCGCCGGGCCCCGGCCGGCATCCGTTGCCGTCTTCGTTGGCATTCCAGGCGTCGATGCGCTTGGCTGGGGTTAGCTCCGGCGTCCCGGTCGTGGTGTACGACGACGGCGACGCGCTGCCGGCCGCGCGGGCCTGGTGGCTGCTGCGGTACTTCGGCCACTCGCACGTGCGCGTGCTCGATGGCGGCTTCCCCGCGTGGCAGCGCGCCGGCCTGCCGATCTCGGTGGCTGTGCCCTCGGTTCCTGTCGGGGATTTCACCGCCCGGCCCGGCGGCATGCCGCTACTCGACGCCGACGCGGCCGCCGAGCTCGCGTCTGGCGACGGCGTGCTGATCGACGTGCGCACGGGTGAGCGCTACCGCGGCGAGACCGAGCCCATCGACCCGGTCGCCGGCCACATCCCCGGCGCGGTCAACCTCCCTATTTCCGAGACCGCCAATGGCGACGGCACCTTCCGTTCCGCTGACGAGCTAGCCGAGACCTTCGCCGCGCTAGGCGTGTCGCATGCCGGCGTTGGTGGGCCGCATACCGGCGTGGGCGTGCCGCATGCCGGCGTCGGCGTGCCGCATGCCGGCGTCGGCGCGTACTGCGGCTCGGGCGTGACCGCCGCCCGAGGCGTCCTCGCCCTGGCGATCGCCGGCATCCCCGCCGCGCTCTACGTCGGCTCCTGGTCCGACTGGATCAGCGACCCCACCCGCCCCATAGCCACCGATACCGACACCGCAGGACGGTGACGGCGGGGGCTGGTGACCGCTGGGGCCCGGTGACCGCGGGGGCTGGTGACCGCTGGGCCTGGTGACCGCGGGGCTGGCGTGCCGCACGTGGCTGCCGGTGCCGGGGCGCATCGGCGACTCTGGCATCAATGTGGAAGATTGGCCCTTCGTGGAAGATTAATCCTCGTATTCGGGGGTCAGATCACCACGAAGGGGCAATCCGCCACGTTGTTCTAGCTCTGGTGGCGGGTTAGTTGCATGCATGCGGTCCCAGGTCGTAACGGGTGGTGCGGATGAGCCAGGTGAGGCATCCGACCGCCACGGCGAGCGTCGCGGGCTGCCAGCCTGCTACCGCGGCACACCCCAAGGACACCCCGGCGGCCAAGCCCACTCGCATCAATAGTCGCATTGGCCGCCCAGACCACAATCGCCCCGCGAGGTGCCGGGCGGCGGAAGTGGCCGCGAGGCTTCGCGGAGCGCGGCTGGCCGCGAGCCCGGCCGCGAGCCCGGCCGCGCGGGCGGCGAGTGAGCGGCGGGCGAATCGATGGGGCGCGGGGGTGCTGGGGTCGGTCAGGTCGGCGCGGGCCTCGCCGCGGCCGAACGCGGTGCGGAGGGTGGCGTAGGCGGCGGCCGCGGCGGCGAACCGGGGCGGGTCGCCGCCGTCGGGGAGGTCTGGATGGGTAGCCGCGGCGATCCGGCGCCAAGCCGCGCGGACCTCGTCGTCGGTCAGATCCGCCATGGCGGGGAGCCCGAGGACGGCAAACGGATCGTGACCAGTCATATGCAGTACGTTATCCGTGCGAGGTGGGGCGCCCTATCGGGGGTCGAACGTGTGTAGCAGGCAAATTTCACATGACCAGAAAGTGAACACTGTCTTGACGTTTTTGCACGTATATCGACTTCAGGAACATCCGTAGGGACGCTGATCACGTGAGCAACGACGTTGTGCTGGCCCTGGTGGTCATTACCGCCTTGGGGTTCGACTTCACGAATGGCTTCCACGACACGGGCAACGCGATGGCGACCTCGATCGCGACCGGCGCGCTGCCGCCGCGGATCGCGGTGGCGCTGTCCGGGGCACTCAATCTCGTGGGCGCATTCCTGTCGCTCGCCGTTGCCGCGACCATCGCAAGCGGTCTGGTGAACACGAAGCTCGTGACACTGACCGTGGTCGCGGCCGGGCTGGCAGGGGGGATCATCTGGAACCTGCTGACGTGGCTGTTCGGCATCCCGTCGAGTTCGTCGCACGCCCTCATCGGTGGTGTGATCGGCTCGACGATGGCGGCGGCGGGCGGCAGCTCGATCAAATGGCATGGCCTGATCTCCAAGGTCATCATCCCGGCGGGCCTGTCGCCGGTCATCGCGGCCCTCATCGCGGCGGCCGGCACCTGGATGCTTTACCGGATCAGCCGGAGTCTCACCGATGGCGCCCGGCGGCACGGGTTCCGCGTCGGCCAGATCGGCTCGGCGTGCATGGTGTCGCTGGCGCATGGCACCAATGACGCGCAGAAGACGATGGGTGTGATCACCCTGGCGCTGATCGCCAACGGGAGCCAGAAGGCCGGTTCGAACGCGCCGTTCTGGGTCATCTTGTCCTGTGCTCTCGCTATCAGCATCGGCACCTATGTCGGCGGCTGGCGGGTCATCCGCACGCTCGGCAAGGGGCTGGTGGAGATCGAGTCGCCGCAGGGCATGGCCGCTGAGTCCTCGTCGGCCGCGGTGATCCTGCTGTCGAGCAGCTTCGGATATTCGCTGTCGACCACGCACGTGGCGACCGGGTCGATCATCGGCACCGGGCTGGGCAAGAAGGGGGCCGAGGTCCGCTGGAGCGTGGCGGGCCGGATGGCCACGGCGTGGCTCTTCACGTTGCCGGCCGCCGCGGTGGTGGGGGCCGGCGCGTACGCGCTGGCGCACGGCATCGGCGGCACCGCGGGCGTGGTGATCGACCTGATCATCCTGCTCGTGGTCGTCGCGGCGATCTACTGGCGGTCCCGTGCCAGCAAGGTGGATCACAACAACGTGAACGACTCCTGGAGCGAACGGCCCGAGCAGTCCGTACCCGAGCCGGCAGCGGCCTGAGCGACTGGAGAGATCTGACGTGTCCTGGATCAACTACACCGCGATCTGGAAGATCGTCGTCTTCGGCCTGCTGGCCGGCGCGGGCCTCCCGGCGATATTCGCCGGCGGCTTGTTCGCTCTCTCCCGGGGCCCTAAGGTCCAGACGGCGGGTGCGGACGCGGATTCCGACGCGCTGGTCGGCGGCAGCATGGCCGGTATGATCATCGCCGCGATCTGCTTCCTCATCGTGCTGGCCGCCATCGGCTGGGGCATCTACGAGGTGTACCAGATCGGCCACCCGGCCGCGCCCAAGGTGAAGTAGCGAGAGGCGGGAGAACATGGCACTGCCATCGGTCATTGGCGCGATCATCGGCTGGCTTCGGGCCGGCTACCCCGAGGGCGTACCGGACGTCGACTACATTCCGCTGTTCGCGCTGCTGGGCAGCCAGCTCACCGACGACGAGGTGCACGCGATCGCGGATGAGCTGGCGACCGAGAGCAAGCCCGAGTCCGCCGAGGCCATCCGGCGCGCGATCGCCGAAGTCGCCCATATAAAGCCCCAGGATTCGGACGTCGCCCGGGTCCGGGCCAGGCTAGCCGCCGGCGGCTGGCCGCTCGCCAGACCCGAGTGACGGACGGGGCGGGAAGGCCTCGTCGAGCAGCGGACGCACGTCCGGGAGAGCGGTCTCCCGGGCGTGCGTCCGCTGTGCCGGGACGGCCGCGACGGCTAGCCCCTCGACCGGCAGCGCGACCGGCAGCGCGGCCTGCTTCGCGACCAGGCGCTTGACCTGAACGTAGGTAACCCCGCCCCGGTAGATATAGGCCGCCTGACCCACATCGAGCTGGCGGACCAGGTCCGGGTCGACCACCGGCACGCCGCGAACCCGCGACGAGCCGGTCCGGTCCCAGCGCGGAGGTGCGGTGCCGGTCAGCGACCGCGCGGTGTCCAGCAGCCGCCGCGACCCGGCCAGCTCCGACACCGGCTCGGGCCGGGGCGTGCGCAGCAGCCAGATGCCGCCGTCCGCGGTGGTCGCGATCCGGTACCGCTCGTCATCGTCCGTCGCGAGTCCTTCCCAGGACTGCGCCGTCACCTGCACCGCCAGGCCCAGCGACCGGGCTCGCTCGTACAGCTGCCAGATCGGCAGCCGCCGCGATACCGCGCTGAACTCGTCCACCGCCAGCAGGATCTCCCGTCCCGGATGCGCCACCGCGAAGCTGGCCAGCAGGTCGACGAGCGCCCGTGCCTGAGCCTCGGCGACCGACGGCTCCGCGGTGCCCTCGAGAACGCAGTACCAGGCGTCCGCGTCCGCGAAGCCGCCGGGACCGTCGAACCCGGTACCCAGCCGGCGCCACAGCGTGCGGAACCGGAGCGCGGCATCCGCGATGTGCCGCGCGCCTTCGGGCACCGTGCCGTGGACACGAGTCAGCCAGTCCGCGTCGAGCCTGGCCAGGAAGTCGGCCGCGTCGGCCGGCGGTCCGCACGGCGCCCGCACCGCGAGCGACACGATCGCCTCAAGCACGTCGTGGTAGTACGCCGCGGCCCCGCCGCCGTGCTCGACCAGGTCGAGCAGCGTGGTGGTGAGGCGGTCCGGCGGCAGGTCCCACAGCGACAGCGCCGCCTCGTCCGGCCAGATCGCGGTGGACCTGGCGCCTGCATCGCGCACCACCCGCCGGACCCGGTCCGCGACCTTGCGCGCGCTCGCGCCGCCTTTGCAGTCGATGACCACCAGCAGCGGATGTGTGCGCCGCCGCAGGCCCGTCGCCATGAACCCGGCCCACAGCCGGAGCAGCAACGTGGTCTTCCCGGTTCCGGTCGTGCCGATCACCACCTGGTGCGAGCGGAGCCGGTCGTACGGGACGACGGCCACCGGATGCCACGGGTGCCTGACGGCACGGATCGTGGCGCCGGTTACCACCGCGTCGTCGCGGGTGAGCAGCGCGATCGCGCCCGGCGCGGCGATGCGAGCCCGCGCGGAGCGCACCTGCCGGCGCCACTGCCGCAGGTCGAACGCGACCGGGCTGCCGGGGGAGCGGCCGGCCGCACCGGTCTCCATCGCGCCGAGCACGCGGGCCCATACCAGTCCGCCGGCCGCCAGCCCAGCGGGATCGCGATCGGCGCGACGGTGATCGCGGCGGCGGCCAGCTGCCCGTGCCCGGCCAGCTGCCACATGGCGCGCCAGGCGCGGTACGGTGCCGTCACCGCACGCTGCCAGGCCGGCCAGCTGGTCGTCCCGGTGTTCATCTCCGGCGGCAGGCCGCCCATCCTGGCGGCGATGGCGATCAGCCACGCGGCCACCATCGGCACGCACCATGCCGCGGCGCCGTACAGCCGGCGCGGCGGCAGCCCGCGAAGCCACCCCGCGGTCAGCGCGGCGGCGGCGACCAGCGTCACTGGCGCGAAGGAGACCGCGAACGCCAGCAGGAACGCGACGCGCAGCGCCCCGCCCAGCCACCGGTAGCCGCGACGGCGGTCGCGGCGGTTCCGCCGGTCCCCGCTCACCGGTCACCCGTCTCGGCGGCATCTGGGGAGGAGGCGGTGGGGGAGGAGGTGGTGGTGGGGGAGGAGGAGGAGGTGGTGCCTGTCGACGCAGGGCGTTGCGCGGGTGGTGCCCGCCGTGGCGTCGCGACCAGGGCGACCGGTTCGGCCGGGTCTGCCAGTGCGGCGCTCACGGGGAGTTCGCGGATCTCGATCCGGTTCGCGTCAGGACCGAGCGAGGCGCGGGCGCGGGCGACGGTCGGCAGCGCGCCCGGCGAGCAGACGTAGAGCGCGCGGACGTGCCGCGGCGGGCGGCCTGGGCGCACGATGTCGCCTGCCGCGCAGCCGTAGTCGCCGGTCCGGGACAGCAGCTCGTGCATGATCGCCGCGGTGCGCACCACGGTCTTGCGGGTCAGCTCGGCCTCGATCGCCCAGCACTCACCCGCCCAGGCCACGTCCGCGTCATCTGGCCAGTGCACCTCGCCGTCCGGCAGGTGATACCGGGCGCCGACCTGGCAGCCGGCTCGCAGCCGCCGCTCACCCCGCCAGTACGCGCGCGCCGAACGGTATCCCTCGGTGCCCTCCAGCGCCAGCCGAACCGACGTCACCGCCCTGATGTGCGCCAACCGGGACAGCGCCGGCGGCGACTCGCTGTACCGCAGTCCGCAGGCGGTCAGGCCGCGCCGGGTCACCCAGATCCATGGCGGTCCGGGGCCCAGCCGTGCCTGCTCGGTCAGGCCGTGTGACCGCCAGCGAGCGGCGACCGAACGTGCGCGGCCCGGCCGCGTGCCGAGGACGCCGGCGAGCTGATCGGACTGCACGCCGTACATCTCGGCCAGGAAGACCAGGCCGTTCACGTCACTTTCGGTCAACGAATAAGCACGATCAGTCATATCGTGACTACTCTATGCGTTACCGTGCGCGCGACCAGCGTTGCCCGGTGGTTGAACCACGTACGTTGTGAATATGGAGATGCGAACCCTCGGCGGCACCGGGATCAAGGTCAGCTCGTACTGCCTCGGCGCGATGATGTTCGGCGCGTGGGGCAACACCGACCACGACGACAGCGTGCGGGTCATCCACGCCGCACTGGGCGCGGGCATCAACTTCATCGACACCGCCGACGTGTATTCGGCGGGGGAGTCCGAGGAGATCGTCGGCAAGGCGTTGCGGGGGCGGCGCGACGACGTGGTGCTCGCGACCAAGGCGAACGGCCCGATGGGCGAGGACCCCAACATGCGGGGCAACTCGCGGCGCTGGCTGGTGCGCGAGGTGGAGAACAGCCTCCGCCGGCTCCAGACCGACTACATCGACCTGTACCAGATCCACCGGCCGGATCAGGACACCGACATCGAGGAGACCCTGTCCGCGCTGTCCGACCTGGTCCACGCCGGCAAGGTACGGGCGATCGGCTCGTCCACGTTCCCGCCCGAGCAGATCGTCGAGGCGCAGTGGGTGGCGGAACGCCGCGGGCTCACGCGGTTCCGCGCCGAGCAGCCGCCGTACTCGATCTTCGTCCGCGGCATCGAGGCCGGCGTGCTGCCGGTCTGCCAGAAGTACGGGATGGGCGTGATCGTGTGGAGCCCGCTGGCCGGCGGCTGGCTGACCGGGCGGATCCGGCGGGAGACCGGCGTGGACATGACCAGCCTGCGCGCGCAGCGACTGCCGCACCGGTTCGACCCGTCGCTGCCCGGCAACATCGCGAAGCTCGCCGCGGTCGAGGACCTGCTCAAGCTCGCGGACGAGGCGGGGATGCCGCTGATCCACCTGGCGATGGGCTTCGTGCTGGCCCATCCGGGGGTGACGTCGGCGATCATCGGCCCGCGTTCGATGGAACAGCTGACTAGCCTGCTCGATGGCGCTTCGGTCTCGCTGAGCGATGACGTGCTCGACCGGATCGACCAGATCGTCGCCCCGGGCGTGACGCTGAACTACCCGGCGGACGCCGGCTGGCAGGCTCCCGTGCTCACTGACCTGGCCGCACGCCGGCGCCCTCCGGTCGGCCGCGACAAGACCGTCAGTTGACGCGGGGGGCTATGCGGCCGCTGGCGAACAGGTAGCGCGTCCCGTCTCCGAGTTCACCGAACGACACCGGTGTCCACGGCTCGGCATCGCGCGACCGGCACACGAAGTTACGGCCCGTGTCGTCGGCGGGCAGCAGCGTGACCTCGTCCGGCTGCGGACCGGTCAGCGTGGCCAGGCTGCTGGTCGTCATCGCGGTGGCCCGCAGGTGGCCGTCGGCAACCGACACGTCGTAGCGCCGCGCGGTGCGCTCGTACCGGCCGGTGTACCCCGCGTACCCGGCCACGTCCTGCGACGCGCCGTTGACGGGGGCCGGCACCGGCCCCGGCGGCATCGTGATGCCGACGCTGGCGAACACCTCCGGGAGCAGGCTCTGGTAGAGCGCCTGGCCCTGGTAGGCGTTGGTCAGCAGGCACACGGCGATCCGCGCGTCCGGGACGATGCGCAGGAACGCGGTCTGGCCGATCGTGCCGCCGTCGTGCCCGATCACGAGCCGTCCGTGCCAGCGCGCCATCCGCCAGCCGAGGCCGATCGCGGCGTCGGTCTCGGTGAACAGCGGGATGCCGGCCTGCTGGCGCTGCATGGCGGCCACGGACTCCGGGCCGAGCAGGCGCTTGCCGTCTGCCGTGATCCCGCCGTCCAGGTGCAAGCGGGAGAAAGTCAGCAGGTCGTGCGGGCTGGCGGTGATCGTGCCCGCCGGGCCGATGCTGCGCGGCAGGCCCCAGATGTGCACCGGCTCCCCGTGGTCGTGGCCGGTCGCGGCGCGGCGCAAGATGGCCTCTTCGGGCAGCGTCATCGTGCTGGTCAGCCCCAGCGGGCCGATCAGCCGGTCGCGGAGCGACTCCTCCCAGGGACGGCCGTCGAGCGCCTCGATCACGCGGCCCGCGAGCACGAAGCCGCTGTTGCAATACGAATAGGCAGCCCCCGGTGCGAACACCGACGCGGCCCCCGCCAGCTCGTCAACGTAGCGCCGGACGCAGTCGTCGCCGCGGCCGGTGTCGGTGAACAGGTCGCCGTCCAGCCCGCTGGTGTGCGTGAGCAGGTGCCTGATCGTGACCCGGCCGCCGACGTCGGCCGCGCCGATCCGGGTGCCCGGCAGCACGTCGCTGATCGTCGCGTCGAGCGACAGCCGGCGCTCCTCGACCAGCTGCATGATCATCGTGACGGTCCACAGCTTGGTGATCGACCCCACCTGGAACACCGAGTCCGCCGTGGTCTCCACGCCGGTGGCGGTGCTGAGCACCCCGCTGGATGCGAGGATCTCCTCTCCGTCGGCCCAGATTCCGAGCACGGCTCCGGGCACTTCCGATTGGGCGGCGAGTTCGGCGAGTCGAGTATTCCAGTGGGAGGCGTCTGTCATGCAATGGACGCTAACCCATGCGATTGCGGGCTTCCAGCCCTGTATTTTCTCGCATGATTGTGTTTGTGCTGATTGCTGGCCCTATGTCTGTTCTGGCGGGATCGCCTGGCCGCGCGATGTACTGGCAGGTAATCGGGGTGCCGAAGCTCTTGAATCTTCACCAGTACGGTCCGACATAATGGCCGGAGACGCATGGCCGACGGCAGGAGGTCCGATGAGCATCATGGGCACTCGGGTAATCAGGACGGAGGACCCACGGCTGCTGACCGCGGGCGGCGTCTACGTGGATGACCTGCGCACACCCGAGCTTTCCGATGCCGCGAGGCTCACCTTCGTGCGCAGCCCGGTGGGGCATGCGCGGATCGCCGGCATCGACACCTCCGCGGCGCTCGCCGAGCCGGGCGTGATCGCCGTGCTCACCGCCGCGGACATGGACGATCTCGCGCCGCCCCCGCCATACGACCCGGACAACCCCGGCGGGGAGGGCGGCCCGGTCCCGATGGGCGGCCCGTGGCAGGAGCCGCTGCTGGCCATTGACACGGTCCGGTACGTCGGTGAGCCCGTCGCGGTGGTGATCACCGACGGGCGCTACCAGGGCGAGGACGCGGCCGAGCTGGTCGAGGTCGACTACGAGCAGTTGCCGGCGGTGGTCGGCCCGCTGGCCGCGATCCGGGACGAGTCCCTGCTGTTCCCGGCGGCCGGCAGCAACACCGCGATGGACGCGCGCGGGGACGCCTTCGACGACGCGCCGTTCGAGGCGTGCGAGGTCGTGGTCGAGCAGGACATCGTGAACCAGCGGCTGGCCTGCATGCCGCTGGAGTCCAGGGCCACCGCGGCGGCCTACCGCAACGGCAAGCTGACCGTCTGGCATAGCTCGCAGAACGCGCAGCTCTGCCGCTGGATCGTGGCCGGCGTGCTCGGCATGCCGCCGGACCAGATCCGGGTGGTCGTGCCCGATGTGGGCGGCGGGTTCGGCGCGAAGGTGGGCATCGACAGGGACGCGGTTGTCGTCGCTTGGGCCAGCCGGAAAACCCAGCTAGCACTGCGCTGGGCCGAGACGCGGTCGGAGAACCTGGTCGGGATGACCCAGGGCCGCGCCCAGCACCACCACATCAAGATCGGCGGCGACCACGATGGCACGATCAAGGCCTACCGGATCGACGTCATCCAGGACACCGGCGCCTACCCCCGGGCCGGCGGCTTCCTGCCGGGTCTGACCTGCCTGATGGCGCCCGGCGTCTACGACTTCCCCACGGTCCAGGCCGGGTTCCGGGTGGCGGTCACCAACGCGACGCCGGTCCACGCGTACCGCGGGGCCGGCCGTCCCGAGGCCACGGCCGCCGTGGAGCGGTCCGTCGACATGTTCGCGGCCGCGATCGGGATGGATCCCGCCGAAGTCCGGCGGCGTAACTTCATCGCACCAGGCAACTTCCCGTTCCAGACCAAGACCGGCGCGCTGTACGACTCCGGCCGGTACGCCGACGCCCTCGACATGGTCCTGGCCGCCGCCGGATACGACCAGCTCAGGGCCGAACAGCGGGCGCGGCGCGAATCGGCCGACCCCAGGCAGCTCGGCATCGGCGTGGCTTCCTACGTGGAGATCACCGCCGCCGACGCCGGGGCGGGCGAGACCGCCAAGCTCGAGGTGCACGACGACGGCACGGCGACCGTCTTCACCGGCAGCTCGGCGCACGGCCAGGGACACCACACCGCGTGGGCGATGCTCGTGCAGGACGAGCTGGGCATCCCGATGGACCAGGTCACAGTCATCCACGGGGACACCGACCTGATCCCGGACGCGATCGGCACCTACGCCTCGCGCAGCCTCCAGCTTGGCGGCTCCGCGGTGCACAAGGCCGCGATCGAGGTCAAGGACGAGGCCCGGCGCCAGGCCGCGTCGATACTGGAGGCCGCGGAAGCGGACGTCGTTCTGGATACCGGGTCGGGCCGCTGGCAGGTGCGCGGCGACCCGGACACGTCGCTGACCTGGGGCCAGGTGGCCGGGCACGCGTCGGATGGCGTGCTCGTGGCCGACGTGCGGTTCACCGCGGACCGGCCCACGTTCCCGTTCGGCGCGCACGTCGCCGTCGTGGAGGTGGATACCGATACCGGGAAAGTCACGCTAAAACGGCATATAACGGTGGACGACGCGGGCCCGGTCCTCAACCCGATCCTGGCCGAAGGCCAGCGCCATGGCGGCATCGCCCAGGGCGCCGCGCAGGCCCTGCTCGAAGAGGTGCGGTACGACGCCGACGCGAACCCGCTGACCTCTACACTGGCGGACTACGCGGCGATCAGCGCTACCGAGCTGCCCAGCTTCGAGCTGCTGGCCAGCGAGACGCCGACGGACCTCAACCCGCTGGGGGTTAAGGGCATCGGCGAGGCGGGCACCATAGGCTCGACGCCAGCGGTGCAGAACGCCGTGGTCGATGCCGTCGCGCATCTCGGCGTCCGCCACATCGACATGCCGGCCACGCCAGAGCGGGTGTGGGCGGCAATACAGGAGGCGAAGTGAACGTAGGCATCACGGTCAACGGTAAGGACGTCACCGCCGATGTCGAGGACCGGATGCTGCTCGTGCACTTCCTGCGCGACGTGGCTGACCTGACCGCGACGAACGTCGGCTGTGACACCACCTCGTGCGGCGCCTGCACCGTGCTGCTTGACGGCGAGTCGGTGAAGTCCTGCACGGTCCTCGCCGCCCAGGCCAGCGGGCACGAGGTCACCACGCTCGAAGGCCTCGCTGACGGGGCCGAGATGCACCCGGTGCAGCGGGCGTTCCACACCGAGCACGGCCTCCAGTGCGGCTTCTGCACGCCGGGCATGGTGATGGCGATCGTCTCGCTGCTGAAGGAAAACCCGCATCCCACCGAGCAAGAGGTGCGGACGGGCCTGGAAGGCAACCTGTGCCGGTGCACCGGTTACCACAACATCGTGCGCGCGGCGCTTGCCGCAGCAGGGGGGGCACAGTGATCCCGGCGACGTTCACTTACAAGCGGGCGGCCTCGGCCGACGACGCGCTTGACCTGGCCGCTGAACACGGCGAGGACGCGAAGTTCCTGGCCGGCGGCCACTCGCTGCTGCCGCTGATGAAGCTACGGCTGGCCGCGCCCGAGGTGCTCATCGACCTCAGCGCGCTGCGTGACCTGTCCTACGTCCGCGACGACGGCGACCACGTGGCGATCGGCGCGCTGACCAGGCACCACGACGTCGCCACGTCGGACCTGCTGACTCGCGAGATCCCGCTGCTCGCGCACGCGGCGACCCAGGTCGGCGACCCGCAGATCCGGCACCGCGGTACGATCGGCGGCTCGGTCGCGCACGGTGACCCGGCCTCCGACCTGCCGGCCGTGCTGCTGGCGCTGGATGCTGACTTCGTCGTCTGGGGGAGCGATGGCTCCCGGCAGATCCCGGCCGGCTCGTTCTTCCAGTCGCTGTTCGAGACCGCGCTGGAGCCCGGCGAGCTGCTCACCGAAATCCGGGTGCCCAAGCCGGCGGCGCGCGGCTGGTCGTTCCAGAAGTTCAGCCAGCGGGCGATCGACTGGGCGATCGTCGGCGTTGCCGTGCAGGGCGGCAGCGTGGCCCTGGTCAACATGGGCTCGGTGCCGCTGCGCGCGACCGCCGTCGAGCGGGCGCTGGCGTCCGGTGCCACCCCGGCCGACGCCGCCGCGCACGCCGCCGACGGGACCAACGCGCCCGCCGACATCCGGGCCAGCACCGCCTACCGCGAGCACCTGGCGCGGGTCCTCACCCGCCGCGCCCTCGAAGAAGCCCTTTTATCCGAACGTCCTGTGGTTTAACGGGCTGAGAACACGTCGTCCGCAACGTGGCTTCTCGGCGTGCCGGGGAGCGGGTCTGTATCTGGAGTGCAGAGTGCGACAGCTGGGATACGAGCGCACCGGCAGTCCCGCCAACAACGTGGAACATTTCTCCTTTGTGGTGGATCGACCCTCGTGAGCAGGGGTCCCGTTACCACGATGGGGAAATCCGGCACGTTAGCCGAGGCCCATCCAGCCTGCCGCTGGGTTCGCGCATCCGTCCTCGCGGCAAGTACCGTCGGCGCGGCGGATTGGCGCGTTTGCCGTCCGGCGACCGACAATGGAATGTGACCTTGCGGGTGCCTCGGTGGCTGCGTTCCCCACGGTGGCTTGCGCTCCTGGCCGGGGCGCTGCCGCTGCTCGCGTTCCCGGCGCCGAGCCTGGGGTTCATCGCCTGGGTCGCCCTGGTGCCGGGCATGATCATGATCCTCCGGGCGGTGACGCTCCGGGAGGCCTGGATCCGGGCCTGGTGGTTCGGCGCGGGTTACCTGATCGCTGCGCTGTACTGGATGGCGCCACAGATCGGGCCGGGTGTGCTGTTGCTCGGCTTGGTGTTCGGCGGGCTGTGGGTGCCGTGGGGGATCGCGACGTGGCGGCTGCTGCGGTCGCCGGTGTCGTGGCCGCGGGCTCTCGCCGGGCTGGTCGTGGTGCCGAGCTGCTGGATGGTCGTCGAGCTGGTGCGCTCCTGGCAGGCGCTCGGCGGCCCGTGGAACGTGTACGGCGCGAGCCAGTGGCAGCATCCCGCGGTCCTGGCCCTGGCGGGGATCGGCGGCATCTGGCTGGTCAGCTTCGTCTTGGTCGCCGTCAACGTGGCGGTCGTGCTCGTGCTCGGGTCGGTGCGCCTCCCGTGGCGGGCGGCGGCGTTCGCGGTGCTGCTCGTCGCGCTGGTGGGCTCGGGGCCGCTGGCGTTCGCGCTGACCTCGCCGTTCCCCGCCACCCGGCAGGTCACGATCGCGATGGTGCAGCCCGGCGTGGTGAACGACACGAACGTGCAGACCCACGCGTCGCAGGCGCTGACCGAGCAGCTGAGCCGGGGCGGGTCGCTCGACGGGGAACGGCCGGACCTGATCGTCTGGGGCGAGTCCAGCATCGGCGAAGACCTCACGCTCCCGTCGAGCCACCTCCTGCTCGGCCAGATCGAGGCGCTGTCCGCCGCGGACGGCGCGGACATCCTGGTCAGCCAAGACGCCAGCCCGCCGGGCAGAGGGCACGAGAAGTGGGCGGTGCTCGTCAGTCCTCGCGGTATCAAGGGCATCTAC
This sequence comes from Streptosporangiaceae bacterium, assembly GCA_035651595.1. GTDB lineage: Bacteria > Actinomycetota > Actinomycetes > Streptosporangiales > Streptosporangiaceae > JAFARZ01. The sequence continues at coordinate 23,980 of DASRFJ010000212.1, forward strand.
GTGAAGACGCGCCTCGTTCCGTTCGGAGAATATATTCCGTTCCGGGGGGAGCTGGGCTGGCTGACCAAGATCAGCAAGGCGGCGGCATCCAACATGATCGCGGGCAGCGGCGCGCACCTGATGGATCCGGTCGACCGGGCCGGACGCACGCTGCCGATCGGCGTGCTGGTCTGCTTCGAGTCGGCGTTCCCCGACATGTCCAGGGTGGACGCCGACAACGGCGCGCAGCTGATCGTGTACCAGTCGGAGACCGTCACGTTCCAGGGCACCTGGGGCCCTGACCAGCACGCATCGCTGGCCGCGCTGCGCGCCGCGGAGACCGGGCGGCCGGTCGTGCAGGCGGCGCTGACCGGCGACACCGTGGCGTTCGACGCGCGCGGGCGGCAGCTTGCCTGGATGGGTCAATCTGCGCATGGCGTGCTGACCGTGCGGTTGTCCCTGCCGTCCGGATCCGTGCGCACGCTGTACGACCGGTGGGGCGATTATGTGCTGTGGACGTCGCTTGGCATCGCTTTGCTATCCGCGTTGATCATGGCTGCCCAGTCCAGGGGGATAATTCGCAATCGCGCTGGTGCCGCAGAGGACCATGCGGCACAATATGAGGAAGGGCAGTCTGTGCCACGCTAGCGAGCGCCGAGTCGAGGTCGCAGGGGAAGGCGAACCTCGTCAGAATCGCTCGCAGGAGGCACGGTGTCCGCACATGGTGTTCTGTACGTTCACTCCGCGCCCTCGGCGCTGTGCCCGCATATCGAGTGGGCAGTCGCCGGAATAGTGGGTGCGGCCGTTACCATGCCCTGGGTCGGCCAGCCGGCCGCACCGGGGTCGTTGCGTGCCGCGCTGTCGTGGCACGCACAGCCCGGCTCGGCCGGTGCGATCACGTCCGCGCTGGCCGGCTGGAACCGGCTGCGCTTCGAGGTGACCGAGGACGCCTCGCCGGGTTGCGACGGCGTCCGCTACTGCTACACCCCCGACCTTGGTACTTTCACGGGGATCACCGGCGCCAACGGCGACATCCTCGTCTCCGAGTCCCGCCTGCGGGCCGCGCTGACGATGGCGGACAGCGCGTCGGCGCTGGAGGACCACCTGGCGCGCCTGCTCGGCACCGCCTGGGACGAGGAACTGGAACCGTTCCGCCGTGCCGCCGACGGCGCACCCGTCCGCTGGCTCAACGCCACCGGCTGAATCGCCGCGCTGTTACCGCCCTTGTTTCATGAAATCTGCAGGTAGCGGGCTATGTTAACGCTTCGTTTATGCGGTAGCTTTGTTACAAGCTTTGAATTTAGGGGGTGACGATGCGGCAACGACGGCGTGGCACGGTCCGGGATCTCCGGCGCGAGAACCGGGCTGCCGTCCTCTGGACGCTGTACTTCAACCGTCCGGGCAGCCGCCAGGATCTGAGCGCGGCGACCGGCCTGAGCCCAGCGTCGGTCACCAATGTCGTCCGCGAACTGCTCGACGACGGCATCGTCACCGAAGCCGGGTCGGAGGACTCCGACGGCGGCCGGCCGCGGGTGCTGCTCGACATCAACCCGGATTACGGGTACCTGATCGGTGTCGACATCGGCGAGACCCGGGTGCGGGTGGAGCTGTTCAACATGGCGATGACCGAACGCGCGAAGGCGGAGTACCCGCTCAACCCCGCCGAGCACGAGGTGGACGACGCGGTCCGCGCCGTCGTGGCCGGCCTGACCGCGGTACTCACCGACGGGGGAGTCGACCCCGCCGCGGTGCTCGGCGTCGGCATCGGTGTGCCGGGGATCGTCGAGCAGGGTCCCGAGGTGCTCGTGCACGCCCAGACCTACCGGTGGGACGCGGTGCCGCTGGAGCGGCTGCTGCGCGCGCACACCAGCCTGCCGCTGCGGTTCGAGAACGGCGCCAAGACGATGGGCCAGGCCGAAATGTGGCTCGGCGCGGGGCGCGGGGCTCCGAACGCCGCGATGGTCCTGATCGGATCCGGTGTCGGCGCGTCGCTGCTCTCCGGCGGCGGTAGCTACCAGGGGGCCACCTCCAGCGCGGTGGAGTGGGGACACACCACGATCGTGGTGGGCGGCAGGCGCTGCCGCTGCGGAGCGTCCGGCTGCCTGGAGGCCTACGTCGGCGCGGAGGCGATCCTGGACCGGTGCGGCAGCCCGGCGGTGGTGTCCGCGGACGACGAGGAGTCGGCCCTTGCCGCGCTGATCGCCGGCGCGGACTCCGCACCCGCGACGGACGCGATCCTGGCGGAGACCGCCGAATACCTAGGCGTCGGCATCGGCAACTTGATCAACCTGTTCAACCCGGAGCGGGTCGTGCTGGGTGGCTGGGCCGGCCTGCTGCTCGGCGCCAGGCTGCTGCCCGCGGTCCGCGAGTCCGCCCGGCGTCACTCGCTGCGGCATCCGTTCGCCGCCGCCTCGATCGAACTGGGCCAGCTCGGGCCGGAGGCCGTCGCGTTCGGCGCCGCGACGCTCCCCATGGAGGACTTCCTCAACGGCGCGTCCCGCCCATAGCTCCGGTAGCGATCTGGGCGCGCTGGGTCCTGATCATCCCGGCGTAGGCGGCGCCGCTGTCCTTGACCACCCGACGCTGGGTTGCGAAGTCGACGTAGACAAGCCCGAACCGCGGCCGGTAACCGTCCGCCCATTCCAGGTTGTCCAGCAGCGACCAGGCGAAATAGCCTGCCAGCGGCACTCCGGAGGCGATCGCGCGGGCGCAGCTGGCGACGTGCTCGGTCAGGTAGCTGAGGCGCTCCGGGTCGTGCACCCGGCCGTCCAGGGCCACGGTGTCGGCCCAGGCCGATCCGTTCTCGGTGACCAGAATCCGCCGCGCGCCATACTCCCTGGTCACCCGGAGCAGCACCTGCTCCAGGCCGTCGGCGCGGATCTCCCAGTCGAGCACGGTCCGCCGCGTGCCGGGCGGCGCGCTCACCTCCCTGGCGTACGGCGGCGGGCCATGCGGGTCGTCGGCGACCACACTCGGCGTGTAGTAGTTGACGCCCAGCCAGTCGAGCGGCGCCGCGATCGTCTCGTCGTCGCCCGGCTTGCTGGGCAGCTCGATCCGGTAGACCCGGAGCATGTCCTCGGGAAAGCCGCGGCCGTGGATCGGGTCGAGCCACCAGCGGTTGGCGTGGCCGTCGAGGCGCGCCGCGGCGGCCACGTCGGCCGCCCGTGTCGAGGCCGGCTCGCAGGCGCTGAGCAGGTTCACCACGCCAACCTCCGCTTCCGGCTGCTGTGCCCGGATCGCCTGTGTGGCCAGGCCGTGGCCGAGCAGCAGGTGGTACGACGCCAGCACGGCGGCGGAGATGTCGCTGATGCCCGGGGCATGCCTGCCCTCCAGGTGGCCGATCCACGCGGCGCAGCGCGGCTCGTTGATCGTTGCCCACTGGGTGACGCGGTCGCCGAGGGTCGCGGCGACGATGCCGGCGTACTCGGCGAACCGCTCCGCGGTGTCCCTGACAGTCCACCCGCCACTATCCTGCAGGGCCTGGGGCAGGTCCCAATGGTACAGCGTCGGATACGGTGTGATGCCGGCCGCGAGCAGCGCATCGACGAGGCGGTCGTAGAAGCCGAGGCCGGCCCCGTTGACCAGGCCGTCGCCGTACGGCCTGATCCGCGGCCAGGCGATGGAGAACCGGTACGCGTCCACGCCGATCGTGCGCATCAGCGCGATGTCGTCGCGCCAGCGGTGATAGTGATCGCAGGCGACGTCGCCGTTGCCGCCGCCGGTCACCTTGCCCGGCGTGTGCGAGAACGTGTCCCAGATGGACGGCAGCCTGCCGTCCTCGGCTACGGCACCCTCAATCTGATAGGCGGATGTCGCCACACCCCAGACGAAGCCGCTGGGCATCGGGCAATCCAAGTCTTCCTCCTAGCTGGTGTAGACCTGGAATTCCCAGAGGGAGTAGCCCCACTGGGTGCCGCGGACGGTGCCGAACATGCGGATGTACCGGCCGCTGCCGGTGACCGCGAGGGTCTGGTTGCCGCCGGTGCCGGCGGTGACGGAGTTGATGGTGGTCCAGGTGCTGTTGTCGTTGGAGACCTGGATCTGGAACGCCTTGCCGTAGGCGGTTTCCCAGTTGAGGGTTACCTGGCAGATGTTCTTGGTGCTGCCGAGGTCGACCTCCAGCCACTGCGGGTCGGAAAACGCGCTGGACCAGCGGGTGCCGAGGTTGCCGTCGGTGGCATTGACGGCGGGGAACGAGCTGTTCTCCTGCGAGGACGCGGTCGTGGGCTGATGCAGCGCCGCGTTCATCGTGCCGCATCCGGTGCCGGAGCCGGATGGCAGCGTCCACAGCTGCTGGGCCGAGCCGGTGCAGGTCTCGATGTCGAGCCGCGAGCCGGTATTGCCGCCGGGGTCGGACAGGCACAGGCCGGAGTGCGGGTTGACCAGCTCACCGTTGGACTGGTGGGTCCAGTTCTGGGCGGCCGTGCCGTTACACGGATACCAGTCGACGTTCGTGCCGCTGGTCGTCCCGGCACTCACCACGTCCAGGCACCCTCCCTCGGTCCGCAGCGTGCCGTCGGTGTACGGGGACCACTGCTGACCGGAGCCGCCGTTGCAGCCGCTCGCGAACATCGGGTTGCCCTCGGTGTTGAGCGAGTTCTGATTGGTCAGGCACAGTCCGTTGAGGCCGGTGACCTGCCCCGTGGCGGTGGGGGTCCCGGTGGGGGTGGAGTTGCCGCCCTCCTCGTAGACCGCTACGTAGGCGACGCTCATCGACGCCCCGGACGTCGTGGCGGACGTCGGGGTGTTGCAGTTGCAGATGCCGTTCGGGTAGTTGCCGCCCATCGCCAGGTCCCACATGATGAAGAACCCGTGGTCGATGGCCTCCTGCCAGGCAGTCGTGCCGACCGAGGCCTCGGTGATCGTGCTCTCGACCGTCCCGTCCATCAGGAACTGCAGGGTCTCGGCGCTCGTGTTTGTCCGGTTGATGATCACGGAATAGGTGTTGTAGCCGGTCTGGCACCCGGTGGTGGGGCACGCGATCAGTGCGTGACCGGGGCTATTGGCCGCGTCGTGCAGGGTCTGTGACGCCTCGTTCAGGCCGTTGACATCCTCCATCATGTCGATCTCACCGGACTGGGGCCAGCCGCCGCCCGTCCGCATCGGCGAACCGAGGGCCCAGAACGCCGGCCAGTATCCCAGCCCGCTGGCCGGATTTGGCTGCTCGATCGAGGCGGTCATCTCCAGCTCACCGCCAGCTGGCGCCTGGAAGTCGTCTCGTGTGCTCTCCAGCCGCGCCGACGTCCAGCTGCCGCCGTTGCTGATCGCCTTCAGCACCAGGTGGCCGTTGCCGTCCAGGAAGGCGTTGCTGGCCGAGCTGGTCATGTTCTCTATCTCACCGGTGCCGAACCCGGTGCCGATGTCGTGGAACCAGTTGGCCGACGACGGCGCGGACCCGGCCGGGCCGGCGAAGTTGTCCCCGAACACCGTGGTCCAACCCGGCGGCGGAGGTGGCACGGAATCGGCGCGTGCCTGCTGCGCGGTGCCGACGGCCACCGCGATGCCGGCCAGGCAGCCAGCGAGCAGGATCAGTGCGTTCACCACGAATCGAATCTGGCGATGCATATGTGTGCTCCTCCAAGTCCGGCACCGCTGGGCGCCGTCAGGTCCCGAATACCTGGAACTCCCACAGCGAGTAGCCATAGCCGGTGGCGCGCTGGGTGCCGTACACGCGGATGTACCGGCCGGTTCCGCTGAGCGGGATCGTCTGGGTGCCGCCGGTTCCCGTCGTGGTCGAGTAGATCGCGGTCCAGTTTGTGCCGTCGGCCGAGGTCTGGATCTGGAATGCCTTTGCGTAAGCCGCTTCCCAGTACAGGACCACCTCGCTGATCGTGTGCGTCGCACCGAGATCGACGATCAGCCACTGCGGGTCGGACGACGCACTGGACCAGCGGGAGTTCCAGTTGCCGTCCACCGCCGCGGTGGCCGGGTAGCCGGAGCCCTGCACCGACGACGCGTATGCCGGCCGGTTCAGCGCCAGGTTGGTGCCGCTGGGCGAGGTGATCCCGGGTGTCGCCATGATCTCGTTCGAGTCAGGCGAGCCGCCCACGGCGTTGCTGGCGGTCACCACGTAGAAGTATGTGCTGTCGTTGGTCAGGCCGGCGTCGGTGAACGTCGTGGTCGTGCCGCTGACAGTACCGACCGGGGTGGTGGCCTCACCGTCCGACATCGTGCCGCGGTAGATGTTGTACGAGGTCGGGTTGCCGTTGCTCGCCGTCCAGTGCAGCGTCACGCTGCCCGTCCCCGTGGTCGCGGCCAGGTTCGCGGGCCCGCTTGGCACCGAGGCGGTCGCCGGGGTGACGGTCAGCTCGTCGACGCGGGAGACCCCGTGGTCGGACTCGGCCAGCAAGCTGATCGAGTTCTTGCCCGCGTTCAGATGCGTTTGCAGGGACGAGTGCTGGTAGGTCTCGAAGCTGCCGGTGACCGGGAAGCGCGCGCTGGTGGTGATGACGGTGCCGTTGACCGCGACGCCCATCTGCCGGTCGGTGACGCCGGGGAACAGGCCGGATGCGAACGCATAGCGCCAGTCGATGGTGTACAGGCCGCTGGCCGGCACCACGACGTCGTTGAACGTCATGCTGCCCTCCTGGGCGTAGGCCATGTCGATGACCACGTGGCCTGGGGAATTCGCGCCAGAGGAACCGAGTACCTGCGGGAACCAGCCGGTCAGCGTCTGGAACCAGTCGAATCCGCCGAGCAGCGCGTCCTTACCGTAGAAGACCAGCGAGTTGCCTGAGGCAACACCAGGAGTGCTGCCGCCGGTGCCGACCGGTGGCGGAGTCTTGGTGGCGTCCTCGGCCGAGCGAGGCGATTCGCCAGCCGAGTTGACGGCGGTGACCTCATAGAAGTAAATCGGCGTGCTGGAGAGGTTGGTGTCGGTGTACGCGGGGCTGGTGACGGTCGCGATCGGCGTGGCCCCCTCGCCGCCGGCCGAGGTGCCGCGGTAAATGTGATAGCTCGTCGCGCCGGGTGTGGGCGCCCAGTCGAGGCTGACGGTGGTGTTGGCGTTGCCGCCGGCGTTCAGGTCTAGCGGGGCGGGCGGCGGCGTGCCTGCCGCGAAGGCGGGCAGCTGAGCCTGGGTCAGCACGCATGCGGTGCCGAGCACGGTCAGGGCCAGCAGGCGGGCCGGCCAGGTGACCGCCTGGCGGAAGTATCTCCTCATCGCAGCTCCACTACACGTCGGAATTCCACTACTCGTGCGGGATCCGCGCATCGGGTTAGCCGGGTGAGATACGCGACGAGTGGTGGATGTATGAGCTGAACGTAACCAGGGTCGCCTCTTCCGTCAAGGCTTAAATGAAGACTTGACTAATGTGGTGCGATCGCGGCGCGGCCTTGGCCGGGATCTTTGACCTCGTGGAGCCCTGCGTGCCGGGGTCGGCTGCTGTGCTGGCTGCCGGCAATGACCGGTTTGTTCCGGCATAGCCTTGCGGGCGTGCCCGGATCGCTGGCCGCCCGGCGGGTCGGCGGCAGGCTCGGTGGGCCTCGGTTTAACGTGGCGGATTTTCCCTTCGTGGTAACGGGACCCTTGGTTACGAGGGTCGATCTTCCACAAGGGGGAAATCGTCCACGTTGTTGGCGGACCTGTCGTGCGCTCCTATCCCGGTAGCCGCACACTGCACTCCAGGCACAGGCAGCGCGCGGCCACGCCTAGCGGGAATCGGGTCTTGACGGCCGGTACGAACACGATTACGTTACAGCTTAAAATAAGGCAAAATTCAAACGGAACAAGTGGCGCCATGTCGTGGTCGAGCGGGGCTGGCCGTGGCGGCACTACCGGCACCACGGTGCCTGCCTGAGTCCACCCTCGCGAGAGGACACCCATGAGCCCCCGCGCGCACCTGATCAGAATCCTCGTGTCTTTCATCCTGGCCACCGCGTGCCTGTCCCTGGCGGCCGTGAGCGGCCCCGCCGCCCGCGCGGCCGCCTGCGGCACGACGAACATCGCGCTGCACCGGCCCACTACCGCGTCCTCGCAGGAGAACAGCTCGTTCCCGGCTCCCAATGCGACGGACGGCAACCTGGGCACCCGCTGGTCAAGCGCGTTTTCCGATCCGCAGTGGCTGGAGGTTGACCTGGGTTCGGCCCAGTCGATCTGCCAGGTGGTGCTCAACTGGGAGACCGCGTACGGCAAGGCGTTCCAGATCCAGACCTCGCCCGACGGGTCGACCTGGACCAGCATCTTCTCAACCACCACAGGGACCGGCGGCAACCAGACGCTCGGCATCAGCGGCAGCGGCCGGTACATCCGCATGTTCGGTACGGTCCGCGGCACCCAGTGGGGCTATTCCCTCTGGGAATTCCAGGTCTTTGCCAGCAGCGGCGGCGGTAACACGGTCACCGTCACCAACCCTGGCTCGCAGACCACCACCGTGGGCACCGCGGTCAGCCTCCAGATCCAGGCCAGCGACTCGGCGTCCGGTCAGACGCTCTCGTACACCGCCACCGGGCTGCCCGCTGGGCTGTCGATCAGTTCGGCCGGGCTGATCACCGGGACGCCGTCCGCTTCGGGCACGTCGAACGTGACGGTGACCGTCAAGGATGGCACCGGGGCAACCGGCTCCACGTCGTTCGGCTGGACTGTGAATGCGGTCGGCGGCGGGAACGGAGAGCCGCCGCCCTCGTTCTGGGGAAACACGAGCGCCATTCCCGCCGCGCACAACGTCCTGGAATTCTCCATCGTCAACCAGACGAATGGTCAGTATCCGGACAGTCAGGTGTTCTGGAGCTTCAACGGGCAGACCGAGTCGATCGCCCAGCAGCGGTACATCGACATGCCGGCGAACTCGGCCGGCCGGATGTACTTCTACCTGGGTACGCCGAACGGTCCGTACTTCGACTTCATCGAGTTCACCGTCGGTGCGTCGTCGATCAACATTGACACGACCAGGGTCGACAGGTTCGGTCTCAAGCTGGCGATCCTGCTGCACGGCCACGACGGCACTGAGCAGGAGATCGGCGAGAACTACGCGACCTTCCAGGAGAGCCGGACAGCCACGTTCCAGCGGTTCCAGAACTTCGTGCCCGCCCAGTTCAAGGAGCTCGCGACGGACAACGCACCGTTCGGCATCCCGTCACCCGGCAACGACCCGGCCTTCCAGGCGGGTGGCGCCGACGCCAGCTACTACACCAGCTATGCCGCGGCCAACGGCGACACCAGCGACTCCACCGCGCAGATCTTCGGGTGCGGCGGCACGCTGGCCGCCAACCCGCAGCTGTGCGCGGCGCTGAACCGGCACGTCGCGGGCCTCACCACGGCACAGCAGCAGAACCCGGCGAACTTCTACCAGGCCGCTCCGGCGAACTACTATGCCGAGTTCTGGCACCAGAACGCCATTAACGGCAAGCAGTACGGCTTCCCTTACGACGATTATGCCGGGCAATCCTCCGACATCTCGGGGGCCAACCCGCAGTTCGCGGTGGTCGCTATCGGCTGGTAGCCGGGGCGTCGCCTAGCTCATTCCATTCCTTCTCGGGCCTGTCCGGAGGTCTGTTCGCCATGCCTGAACTAAAACGATCCGCGCCGCTGGCCCTGTGCGCCGCGTTCCTGCTGGTAATGGCGACACTGATCGGGTTCGCCGCGGCCGCCCCCGCGGCCCGCGCGGCGTCGGCCGCGTCCGCGGTCACCACGTTCAAGAACGACAACCAGCGAGACGGCCAGTTCGCCGGCGAGACAGCGCTGAACGAGTCGGACGTCAACGTGACGCAGTTCGGCAAGCGAGTCCAGTACTCGGTCGACGGGCAGGTCTACGCGGAGCCGCTGTTCCTGCCGAACCTGTCCGTCGGCGGCGGCACGCACAACGTCGTGTTCGTCGCCACCGAGAACGACAGTGTGTACGCGTTCGACGCGGACGCGACCAGCGCCGTCGCGCCGCTGTGGAAGGTCAGCCTGCTGCCGGGTGGCGCCACCGCGGTGTCCAGCAACGTGAGCGGCTGCGGCGACCTGACTCCGGAGATCGGTATCACCGGCACGCCGGTGATCGACCCGAGCACCGGAACGCTGTTCGTCGTTTCCTACGACACCGAGGGCGGGAACCAGGTCTACCGGCTGCACGCCCTCAACGTGCTGACCGGGGCGGACAAGTGGCCGGCGATCGTGATCAGCGCATCGGTACCGGGGACCGGGGTCGGCAGCTCCGGCGGCACCATCAGCTTCAATCCCACGACGAACCGCCAGCGCCCCAACCTCCTGCTGGAGAACGGGAAGGTCTACGTCGGCTTCTCCTCGTTCTGCGACATCGGGGCATATCACGGCTGGATTCTGAGCTACAGCTTCAGCACCACCGCGTTCACGCTCGCGGGTGCCTACGCCGACACTCCCAACGGCAGCGACGGCGGAATCTGGAGCGGCAGCGGCGGCGCCATCGCCGGCGACCCCAACGGCAACGTCTACTACCTGAGCGGAAACGGGACCTTCGACGCCAATACCGGCGGTCCCGACTACGGCGACAGCTTCGTGCGGCTGAACGGCTCGCTGCAAGTGCAGGACTACTTCACGCCATACAACCAGCAGTGCCTGTCCGGCGCCGATCAGGACCTCGGCGCTGGCGGACTGCTGGTGATCCCGTCGGCCAACGTGGTGATGTCGGCGGGCAAGGAGGGACGCGTCTACGTGGACAGCACGACGAGCATGGGCAAGTTCACCAACGACCCCAATCTCGCCTGCGGCGGCACGGACTCGGCCAGCACGACAATCGACAAGGTGCAACAGGAACTGCCGCCAGGCACGGTGGGCAGCCTGTTCAGCACGCCGGCGCTGTGGACCGGACCCAGCGGGCAGGACATCTACTTCACCCAGGTGAACGGTCCGACCAGGGAGTTCTCCTGGAGCGGCGGGAAGCTCTCCACCGCCCCCACGTCGGCGTCGTCGGCGAACGGCGGCGACCCGGTCGTCTCAAGCAACGGGACCGCGGCCGGCACCGCCATCGTCTGGAACCAGGACTTCGGCGGGGAATTGCACGCTTACGACCCGACGAACCTTGCCCACGAATACTGGAACAGCGGCATGAACTCGGGCCGCGACGGTCTTCCCGGTGAGGTCAAGTACGCGACGCCCACAGTGGCGAACGGCGAGGTGTTCGTGGGGCTGCCGGCGGGCCTGGCGATCTTCGGCCTGCTCTCGTCGACCCCGCCGCCCCCGCCGCCGTCGAGCCTCCAGATCAACGCGGGCGGGTCGGCGGCGTCGCCGTTTGTCGCGGACGAGGACTTCAGCGGCGGCGCGACCGCGGCCGTGACGAACGCGATCAGCACCACAGGCGTGACCAGCCCCGCGCCCCAGGCGGTCTACCAGAGCAACCGGTACGGCAACTTCAGCTATGCCGTTGGCGGTTACACCGCGGGGGCGACCGAGACGATCCGGCTGCATTTCGCCGAAGAGTACTGGACTACGGCGGGGTCGCGGGTGTTCAACGTGTTCATCGACGGGACCCAGGTGCTGACCAACTTCGATATCTTCGCCGCCGCTGGCGGTGAGTACAAGGCAGTGGTCTCGCAGTTCTCCGTGACCGTGCCGAGCGGCGGGACGATCACCCTCCAGTTCGCCGCCGTGAAGGACAACGCCCAGGTCAACGGCATCGAGATCCTGTCCGGCGGGTCGGGTCCGCCGCCCCCGCCACCGTCGAGCACGCAGATCAGCGCCGGCGGTCCCGCGTCCGGTACGTGGGCAGCGGACGAGGATTTCACCGGCGGCGCGACCGCGGCAGTGACGAACGCGATCAGCACCACGGGCGTGACCAACCCGGCGCCTCAATCGGTTTACCAGCACAACAGGTACGGCAACTTCAGCTACGCGATTCCTGGGCTCACCGCGGGGCATGCGTACACGATCCGCTTGCACTTCGCCGAGGAGTACTGGACGACGGCTGGGTCGCGGGTGTTCAACGTGCTCATCGACGGCACCCAGGTGCTGACCAACTTCGATATCTTCGCCGCCGCCGGCGGTGAGTACAAGGCGGTGGTCTCGCAGTTCTCCGTGACCGCCCCGAGCAACGGGACGATCACCCTCCAGTTCGCCACCGTGAAGGACAACGCGCAGGTCAACGGCATCGAGATCCTGAGCTGAGGAGCGCTCGCACGACAGGTAGACCACCTTCAGCGTGCCCGCGGTCCGCGAGCGGCGCCACCGCACACTCGGCCGGCGCCGCTCGCGGCCGCGATCCCGGGCCGGCTTTTCTCACGGTTTTTTAACGGCCGATGTCGAAAACGATCATGGGATCCGGCCTACTATCCACATTGATTCAGGGCTTAGATTAAGTCCCCAAAGGAGCGCCCTATGCACAGACCCAGCGCGTTCACTCGCAGGAGCCCGCGGCTCATCCGGTTCCTGGCGGCGGCCGTGACAGTCGGCGGGTTCACCTTGCTGCCACTCGGCACCAGCGCATCCGCGGCTCCGGCCGCGCCCGTATCGCCATGTCCGGGGGCGTCGGCCACCGTGTTCGGGCCGAACGTGTGCGTGTTCACGCCCTCGATGTCCCAGACCACCATCCAGACGGACCTGAACGCCATCGCCAGCCAGCAGGTGCCGCTGGCGAGCCAGTTCACCAGCCAGCGGTACGCGGTCTTCTTCGAGCCGGGAACCTACGGCTCGGCGGCTGACCCGCTGACCTTCCAGGTCGGTTACTACACCCAGGTCGCCGGCCTGGGGCTGATGCCGCAGGACACGGTCATCAACGGCGCCATCGACGTGTTCGCCAACCTGTGCACGTCGGGGACGAACGACTGCAACTCCGACGTCAACTTCTGGCGGTCGCTGTCCAACCTGACGCTCAACGTGGACCATCCGAGCACGGCGCCCACGTTCGTGCCGCCGATCGTGGATCCCGGCGGCCCAGGCTGCGCGAACGCGGAGGAGGCATGGTCCGCGTCGCAGGCCGCGCCGATCCGGCGGGCGATCATCAACGGCAGCGTCGTGTTCCAGGACTTCTGCGCGTCGAACGACTTCGCCAGCGGCGGCTTCATCGCGGACAGCAAGATCAGCGGTGCCCTGGACTTCTTCGGCAACCAGCAGTACATGGTGCGCAACAGCTCGATCGGTGGCGCGAGCGGCTGCCCGAACGGGCTGTGGAACATGGTGTACTCCGGCGTGACCGGCGCTCCGGCGCCGGTGTTCGCCGGAACGTGCCAACAGAACACCGTGCTCGCGGCCAGCCCAGTGACCGAGGAGGAGCCGTTCCTGTACACGGATTCCTCCGGGAATTTCCAGGTATTCGTGCCCGCGGTACAGCACTCGTCGTCCGGTACGTCCTGGGCGAGCGGGTCAGAGGCGGGCACCTCGGTGCCGCTGTCCCGGTTCTTCGTGGCCAATCCGGACACCCCGGTCACCGCGATCGACGTCGCGCTCGCGCTGGGCAAGGATCTGGTCCTCACGCCCGGTGTCTACAACCTCGACCAGCCGATCCTGGTCAGCCGTCCGGACACCGTGGTGCTGAGCCAGGGCTTCGCGACGCTGGTACCGCAGCACGGTGCGCCCGCCATGGCTGTGGTGCCCAACAAGGGCGTGAAGCTGTCCGGAATGATCATCGACGCCGGACCGCAGCGGTCGCCGGTGCTGCTCTCGGTGGGGACCCCTGGTCCCGGCGCGGCCACTGACCCGGACCTGATCCAGGACGTGTACTTCCGGATCGGCGGTGCGGAGACCACGCCGGTGAACGCTTCGGTAAGCCTGCTCGACAACGCCGGCAATTCGATCATCGACGACGTATGGGCCTGGCGGGCCGACCACGGCAACGCGGTGGGCTGGACGACGAATCAGGCCGCCACCGGCGTGGTGGTCACCGGCAACGATGTGACTGCGTACGGCCTGGCCGTGGAGCACTACCAGAAGGACGAGGTGCTCTGGGCCGGCCAGGGCGGCACCGACGTGTTCTTCCAGAACGAATTGCCGTACGACCCGCCGAGCCAGGCGGCCTGGATGAAATCGCCCGCCCAGGACGGCTACCCGTCATTCACGGTCAGTCCGGCGGTCAAGACCTTCCAGGGTTACGGGATGGGCAGCTACGTAGTGTTCATCCAGACTTCGGCCACCCTGTTCGACGCCGAGGCGTTCCAGTCGCCGGATACGCCCGGAGTGCGGTTCCACAACGTCTTCGGCGTGTGGATCGCGGGATCAGGCGGATACAACTCGGTGATCAACGGCGTAGGCGACCCAGTGAACTCGGTTAGTCCGGGCACGGTCGAGCCGGTAGACGTCACGGCCTATCCGTGACGTCGTAATGCACCACGAGCGGCTGGCGCCGCGTCCTCGGACAACGCACGCGCCAGCCGCCCGTCGTCAAGCAGCCTCGCCGGGGTGAGCACTGTCGTTTTGAAGCCCACTACGATCCTGGTGGCTTATTCTCCTGGGCTTCGGATGTGCCGACCCGGCTATCTGCCGGCAGCCGCCTGATAGCGGCTGGAGCTGGCGTGCGGCATGGGGCTGACGATGCGCCAGCGCGCCCCCTGGCTCCGCATCAATGTGGTGGATTTCCCTATCGTGGCGGACTGGCCTTTGAAAACGAGGGTCAGCCCGCCACAATGGGGTAATCCGCCACATTGTTCGAGATTTTCGCCGTCAGCGGGCCGCCTGCGAGCGCCGGTCGCCTCGCCGCAGGACCCTGAATAAGCCACCAGGATCCATTATCGCTAGTCAGCGGCACTGCCGTACAGTCGTGGAAGCAGCCGCTTCGGGCTGTTTCCCGCGCTCCCGGCGCACCAGCCTGGACCGCAAAGAAAACGAACCGTGCAATGCCCTTCGCGGTAAAGCGAGTCCGCCTATTCGTGCGAGATGACTTAGCTGATCCGAAGGTCCCCGTGAACATCGCGGAGCTGGACCACCTTTTCCGCCGAGCCCTCAAAGGTATTGACGACACCGTCGTCGCGGGCTACCGCGTTCGGACGGACCCGGCCCCACAGTGCACGGACCTCCGTGCCGAACTCGGGATCTTTTTCACAAGCCTCGGCTATGGCATGCGCAAGCTCGCCGACGCGCGCGCTGGAGCTTGGGTCGTCAAGTGCCGCGTCGAGTGCCGCCTTGGCCGCCGGGTGCCGGCCGAGCTTCTCCCTGATCCGCTGGGCCAGCGCCGTCAACGACGCTCGGGCCTGGTCGCCCAGCGACTGCGCCATCCCGCCCGCGATGGCAGCGGCGATTGCCGTGGTGATCGGATCAGCCATGCTCAGCCTCCGTCCGGCGTACTTCAGCCAGCGTACGCCGTGCCTCTATATAGTAGGCTAGGCGACTATGGTCGACCACGGCGCGCTGCATCAGTTCACGCTTCAAGCAGAAGGGAAAATTGATGCTGGAATTGTTGATCGCGAATCCTGATAAATGAGATGTTTGGCATCGGATATCCTGTTATTTATATTTATGAATGCATTTACAGCGGGGTCTGCGGGTGGCTAGTGACGGTCCAGTAGGACCAGGAGATCGAGAAGAGGAGGATGTCCCTGTCCCGCCGTCGGTGACTCGCAGCGAGATCAGCGGTACCGTGTACGGCCCGGCAGTGCAGGCGAGAGACATCCACGGGAACGTATTCCTGCATCAGCGCGTATCTCGGCTGCCGTCGCCAAGCCAGCTTCCTCCGCCGGTCCGCCTCGCGGGCCGGACAGATGCCCTAGCCGCGATGGATGCCGCACGCGCCAGTCGGCTGATTGTGCTTACCGGCCCACCGGGAATCGGCAAGACATCCCTGGCGGTGCACTGGGGCCATGCCAGACGAGCGGACTTCCCCGACGGCGCGCTCTATGAAGATCTCCACGGTCACGCGCCCGATGGCCCGGCAAAGCCCGGTGAGGCGCTCGGCCGCTTTTTGCGTGCCCTCGGTGTTGCGCCACATCAGGTGCCGGCCGAATTGGCCGAACTCACCGCCTTGTACCGGTCGCTGGTCGTCGACAAGCAGATGCTTGTGGTCTTGGACGACGCGCTTACCGCGGCTCAGGTCTACCCGCTTGTTCCGCCTTCGGCCGGTAGCGTCGCTGTGGTAACAAGCCGATGGCGCCTCGGTGGCCTCGCCGCACACGGTGCCCGCGTCATCCAGCTCGACAGGCTGGATTCGGATGCCGCTCTCGAACTGCTCAGCCGAACTCTCGGCGACGACCGCGCGAAGACCGAGCATCATGCGGCTCGTGAGCTTGTCGAACTTTGCGCCAGGGTTCCGCTGGCGGTGTGCGTGGCTGGGGCACGACTGGCCGCTAGGTCCCGGTGGCCGATCAGCGAGATGGTTCAGGCACTCACGGAGGAGCGGCGCCGACTGGCGGCGCTGGCGATGGAGGACGACATGGCGGTACGGCCCGCGCTTGACCTGTCATACCGGTCGCTTGAGGCCGAAGCTGCCCGCATGTACCGGACGATGGGTTTGTACCCGGGGACCCGTTTCGACAGCAACGCGGCGGCCGCGGCGGCACACGTGCCCCGTTCCGAGGCGAGGCGGTTGCTCGGTTTGCTGACCGACGCAAACCTGCTCGACGATGTCGAGGATGGGCGGTACCGCTTTCACGATCTCACCCGGCTCCATGCCCGTGAAATGGCGGAACGGCGGGAATCTGACGCAGAGCGAGGCAATGTCATTCGCCGGATGCTGGACTGGTTTCTGGCCGCGGTCACCAGCGCGGGCCAGACCGTCACACCGTACCGGCACGACCAGCCCCGAGACGTCCGTTACCCGCCGTCTGAGCCGATCCGGTTTATCGACGCGAACAGCGCACTGGAGTGGCTGGACACCGAGCTGCCCGAAGTACTGGCGGCGGCGCGATTCGCGGTCGACCAAGGCTTGCCTGCTGTCGCGTGGCAGCTGGCGGATGCGATGTGGCCGTTCTTCCTCTATCAAGGGCGATATACCGAACGACTTGAGCTGGACCGATTGGGTGTGGCCGCGGCACGCGAGGATGGCGACCAACTCGGTGAGGCGAAGATGCTAAACCGGCTTGGGCTCGCGGTCATGAACCTCGGCCAGCTCGATGACGCCGACACCTATTTCCGTCAGGCCTTGTCCATGTGGGAGCGAATGGGCAACGATTACCGGGTTGCCGGCTCGCTTCGCCGGCTGGGGTTCGTGGCCGGTGCCCGGGGCAGTCCCGGCGAGGCCATCGACTGGTTCACAAGGGCCCTTGCCACTTACCGCGTGCTAGACGCGCCTAGGAAGATCGCCCTCACGCTGAGCGACCTCGGCGACGCGCTCACCAGCGCGGGCCGCCCCGCGGAAGCGCTGACGGCGTTGGCGGAAGCGGGCTCGCTGCTCTCGGATATTTCCGACTCCTATAACCAGGCGCGGGTCCTCACCCAACTGGGCCGGGCGCATGAGCAGGCGGGCGACTTGGTCACCGCGGCCGATCACCTCCAGCAAGCTGTGCGCTCCATGCGCGACATCGGCTCACCGCAAGGGGAGGCGGAGGCGCTCGCTGCCCTTGGCGGCCTCGCGGAGCGTTCCGGACGACCCGCCGAAGCCCGGCGGCATTACGCGGCGGCCGAGGCGATCCTGATCAGGATGGGCTCCGCCCAAGCGGCCCAGATGCATGAGCGGGCGGCTCGACTCGCCGCTCCCGGCCAGGCCTGACTGGCCGGCTCGGATCCCACCGGCTCACCGATGTCCGGACTGGGTGAATGGCCTGGAGTCCAGCTAGCTCGGCTTCGGTGAGAGAGGACGCTACCGGGAGCATGTCGCCGACCTTCCACCCGGCGTGCAGGACTGCCGCTTCGAGTGCGCTTACCGGATTGCCCGTCGCGAGCCAGCCGTGCAAGAAGGAGGCGAACAGCGCGTCTCCGGCCCCGGTGGTGCTGACGACCCCGCGCGGAGCTATCCCAGCGGTCTGCACCAGCGTGCCGTCTCGCATCCCTAGCAGGCATCCGTCCGGCCCTCTGCCGACGGCGGCTATCGAACAGCCCGGATACTGCGCGAACATCCGCGCCACCCAGTCGGCCGGCGTGCAGGGTAGCTTCTCGTGACTACAGAACACGATGTCGGCGACCTCCAGCCACGACCGGTTGTAGTCGTCATCGACATCGGAGATGAGATGCGCGTCGACGGCGATCGGCACGTCTAGCTGTTCCGCGTGCTCGATCAGCGGCCGGACGAATTTGGCGTTCGTCAGCACGGCGAGGTCCGCGCCCTCCGCTTCCCTCAGGAACACGTCCACCGGGTACTCAACGGCGCTTACCGCGGCGAGGTAGGGAAACCCCATTCGGCGGCCGTCCGGAGCAACTAGGACCACCCCAAGCGAAGTTGCTCCGCCATCGACAACTCCCCGGCCGAGCAACTGGCGACCTTGCAGTTCGTTCCTGATCGCGATACCCGCCGCATCATTGCCGGCGAGCGTACAAAGCCGGACATCGTTGCCCAGCGTGCGCAGCACGGTGGCGATGTGTCCTGCCGATCCCGTCACGCCGGAGCGCATCCACAGCGGTGTCCGGGTGGGCTCGTAGCTTAGCGGGAATTTCTCGACTCCCACCGCCATATACAGGCTGGTGACGCCGGCGACCACGATCTTGCTTGGCATTTCTGGTCATCTCCTCTTTCCGTGGCGATCAGGGAACTAG
>DASRFJ010000213.1:0-22641 GCA_035651595.1 Streptosporangiaceae bacterium
ACCCGCCGCGCCGCCGCGGACGCCCTGGAACGGCGCCAGCGGCAGTAGGGCCAGCCGCCTCACTCGAACCGGCTGGGGTCCCCGGCGCCGACGCGGAGGATCTCCGGCTCGTCCTCGGACAGGTCGACCACGGTGGTGGGCACGATGCCGCACTCGCCCGCGTCGACGACCGCGTCGACCACGTGGTCGAGCTGCTCCTTGATCTCCCAGCCGGACGTCAGCGGCTCCTCCTGCCCGGGCAGCAGCAGGGTGCTCGACACGAGCGGCTCGCCGAGCTCGGCCAGCAGCGCCTGGGTCACCGTGTGACGGGGGATACGCACGCCGACGGTCTTCTTCCCCGGGTGCTGCAGCATGCGCGGCACCTCTTTGGTGGCGGACAGGATGAACGTGTAGCTGCCGGGCGTCGCGGCCTTGATGGCCCGGAACACCGGGTTGGGCACGTACACGAACTGGCCGAGCTGGGCGAAGTCCTGGCACACCAGCGTGAGGTGGTGCCGGTCGTCGAGGTGGCGGATCGACCTGATCCGCGCGATGGCGTCCCTGCTGCCGATCTGGCACCCCAGCGCATAGCAGGAGTCCGTCGGGTAGGCGATCACGCCGCCAGCGCGCACGATATCGGCGACCTGACCGATCGCGCGCCGCTGCGGGCTGGCCGGATGAATCTCGATGTACCTGGCCATATGACCAGCTTAGAGGTGCCGGCCGCCGGGTGCGGAGGCGGCATGCGGAAGGTAGGCCAGCCCACGCGGGGCCTTGCAGGCGTGCGCTCGCGTAGTGCTCGCGCAGTCCTATTGCCATCGCGCCGCCCCACCCCTCCCAAAACCGAACACAGGCCGCATTCCGGGCACACCGGCAGGCGCGCCAGATTATTGCGGACACTTACCCCCCCGATCTGGGGGGGTAAGTGTCCGCAATAATTTCGACCACTCACTCGGAGCCGGAGCTAGCGCCGAACCTACCGGACATAAATGGGCATTGCGGGCAGCTCGCATAACGAGCGCGCGGCACGAGCGGAGGACCACCAGCGGCAGCACCAGGATGAATACGATCGACAGATCCTGACCCAGGTTATTCGAGCCCCGCGCGACCGGTACGCTACGGCCGCACGCGGCGACCTCGACGACGAGCAAGCGGCCGCCGAGCCGCTGGCCGGCAACCTGTTCCGCCTGCGCCCCGGCCCCCGCGGCCTGCCCCCGTCCCGCTTCGCCGGCTAACCCGCGCGCCGCGGTCATCCGGCTCAATGCTCGGTGCCGATCGAGACCGGGATCGAGTTCGTGTACCAGACGCGGCCGAAGTACATCAGCTTCACCAGCGCCCACCACTGTGCACCCGGCCGTGCGGTGGCCGGGGCATGCACCGCCCACCGCACCGCCACCCGCTCTCCCGGCGCCACGGTGACCGGAACGGCGCTCGATTCGGTCAGCTCCCAGGTGCCGAACGGCGACACGAGCTGGGCCTCGCCGCGCAGCTCGGAAGCGAGGTGGCTGGTGAGCGAGGCCACTACCTCGCCGGCTTCGCCGGGAGCCAGCCGCACCTCGGTCGTGTCCAGGCTCAGCTCCACTTCGCCCGCGGCCGCGCCGTAGTCGGCGAGCATCCGCTCCATGGCCTCCTCCGGCGGCAGGTCCCGGTCCGGCCACTGCTTCTCGCCCACCGCGACCATGGCGGCGTCCTCGATGAGCAGGCCGGTCGCGTCGGTGGTCCGGGCGGCGAGGAAATAGCGTCCGGGCGCGGCACCGGGCGTTGCCCGGACCTGGATGTCCCAGCCCGCGTGCGCGCCGGCCGCCAGCTCGTAGCGCAGCGGGCCGCCGGGCACGCTGACCGCCAGCTCCGGCGGCACGATCAGCGACGCCTCTCCGGCGGCACCCGCGGGGCCGGCGGCGACGGTCAGCCGGACGGTGGCCGATCCGGTGGCCGGTCCGGTGGCCGATTCGGCGTCGTCGGGCAGGGCGACCCGGGTGGGGGACAGGTGCAGCGCGAGCGGCAGGTTGCCGGCCGGCGCCGGTCCCTTGCTGTGCAGCCAGTACCGCGTGTACACGGGCTGGATCGGCTCCGCCTGCTGGCCGGCATCGGTCCCGGTGCCAGTGCCGCTGCCAGTGGCGATGACAGTGCCTCGGACGCGCAACGCCGCGGTCACCGTGCCGAATGCCGGCATGTCGACAAAGGTGGCACCGTCGGCGACGGGCAGCGCGACGCCGTCGTTCTCCTCGAGCAGGTCGGTCAGCCACGCGGCCTCGACGCCAGCGGCAAGGCCGATCCGGGCGGTGGTCGCGTGGCCCGCGGTTTCCCGCAGCCGCACCGTGATCACGTGCTCGCCGCCGGCCACCGGCACCGGGCGGCCAGCGGCGAGCGGGTTGCCGTGCGGCTTCAGCGCGCTCACCGTGACGTTCCCCGGCTCTACGGTCAGCAGGCTGAGGTCCGATGCCGCCGCGCCGGGTGCGTCGGGCACGACGGTGAGCAGGTCCTGGCCGTACTCCTCGGCGTGGCGGTTGAGCTCGGCCTGCCGCCAGTCGCCACGCCCGGCGGCCAGCGCGTACTCGAACGTGTGGCTCCAGTGCTGGAGCGAGAACGCGCTGCCGTCCGGCGCGGTGCGCCGGTCGCCATCGATCCAGATACCGGACGGCCACGCGCTGCACGAGCGCATCAGCGACATGTGCAGCGTCCCGTCGGGCGTGACCACGCCGCCCGGGGTACCGCGGTTGAGGATGGCCACAGACCGGTCAGCAAGGGCCTGTTCGTCCGGTTCGTGCCCATTCACCGGGGGGAGCCATCCCCCCGGACCCCCCTGGCCAACAGGCGGGACCTCGACCACGGCGTCGCCAAGATCGTCGATCAGCGCCCGCACGGCGGTGGCGAATTCGGCCGGCCCGGTGCCGGCGACGATGAGCACCGGCAGGTCCCTGGTGCCGCGCAGGTCCGCGTTGGGCGCGAACGCGTCGGCGCGTGACCGGCGGCCGGGCACCCACACCCGGGCAGCGCCCACCGCGGCCAGTTGCGTGGCCAGGGCCTGGCCGTATTCCGGCCCCGACCCGGCCAGGACCTCGGAGTTGAACGTGTTCAAATCTGGTCCGCCGAGCGAGATGCGAACGTCGGGCACGTTGGAGTCAACGTCGATCGCGCCGTACCGCGACCCGTCAGCCTGGCTGCACGTGGCCGTCACGCCGGCCCGGGCGAGCGCGGCGACAAGGTCGCGCAGCAGGTCCCGGTACGGGCCGTTGTCGTCGGGCGCGATGACCTCGGCCACGCCGATCGCGCGCACCGCATCACCTGACCGGACCCGCGCCGTCGACCCGACCCCGAACCAGCCGAGGGCCGGGTTGTCCAGGGTGTACCAGGTGTCGGCGGAGTCCACGTCCACGGCGCCGAACGAGCGGCCGATGACCGCCGTCGCGGTCTGGTACAGCGGCAGCCCGCCCGCCACGTCGGCGGGGAACCGGACGCGCAGCAGGTGATCCTTGCCGATCGAGCCGTCCACGTGCGTGCGGAACTCGACGCGGTCCACGCCGTCCCACAGCAGCACCTCCTGGGTCACCGACAGGTCGCCGAGCCGGAATGTGACGAGGAGGCGGGAGCCGATCGGGCAGTATTCCGCGCGCACCGTGGCGGGTACCGAGCCGGAGCCGGTGCCCGGCCCCTTCGGCGACAGGTGCCAGGGGCCCTCGCCGTGCCTGGGGTGCTGCGCGTACTCCTCCTGGAGCACGAGTTCGTTGCCGGGCCCGCGGAGCAGATCCGTGCCGGTCCACTTGTCGGTGACCTGGATCGTCCCGCCGTGCGCCGGGTCCGCGGTGATCCGGTACGCCGCGTTCTCGATCGTCACACTCGGGGTCTCCTGCCACTCCTGCGGGTACGGCCCGGACTGGGGCGACACGCTATACCGACGGCAGCCGAATCCCGGCACCTTGCGGGCGAGGAACGACACCGTCGCCTCGGCCAGCGACCCGTCGTCGTGCCGCCGGATCCCCTCGGTGACCAGGGCCACCGCGGCTCCCGTCTCGTCGTGCAGCCCCACCCGGTCGGCCTCGCCGGCGCCGAACGTGAGCGTGACCCGCCCCACCCCGTCCATCGGCCGGGCCGACGCGTTCCACAACGAGATACCGCCGCCGGCGCTCAGCCAGCCGAGCGCGTCGCGTCGCGCGGCACCGGCGCGTTCCCAGGCTTCCCGCCACGCGCCGACCAGGTCCAGGTAGACCTGGTCGCCCTCGACCCCGGTGATCGCGTCGTGGTGCGCGCCGAACGCGAGCATCCGCCACACCTTGTCCAGTGACGCGTGCGGATACGGTGCGCCCGCCAGCATGGCCAGCGTGCCGAGCCGCTCGGCGTCGGCGACCGCGGTCTCGATGGCCCGCTGCGCCTGCTTGGTGTCGATGCAGGACACGTCCTTGCCCGTGTACACCGGGTTCATGTCCCTGGACTGCGGGGTGAACCACGCCGCGCCGTCCGCGGCCGCGCCGCGCACCGCCGCGAAGAACTCACTCGGCACCGCGGTCACGAACCTCGGCCACACGTAGCGCTGGTTCCAGGAGCGGTGCACGTCGGTCACCCAGCGGGCCGGGATCACGTGGTCGGAGCCGACCGGGAGCATCACGTTCCGCGTCGTGGCGACCCGCGCCAGACCGCGGAACTGCTCGTACGCCTTCTGCTCGGCGGTCGCCAGGTCCGGCGGGGCGTGCAGAACCCAGCCGGCCCCGTAGTGATGCGGCATGTAGTGGGTGAGCAGACCGGTACCGTCCGGCGAGATCCACTCGAACTCGCTGGTGAACTGCATACGACCGACCCCGCCGCCCTCGGCGCCGGCCGGGCCCCACTGGTGGAACGGCCCGCGCGCCCAGGCGCTCGAGGTCAGCCCCGCCTGCGCCATCAGCCCCGGATACCCGGGGTCGTGCCCGAACACGTCGAGCATCCACGCGGTTCGCGGATTCCCGCCTGCCACGTCCCGCTGATACCCGATCCCGTACACGGCGTTGCGGATTGTCGACTCGGCGCAGGTCAGGTTCGTGTTGGGCTCGTTGTAGTTGCCACCGACGATCTCGACGCGGCCATCCGCGATCAGCCGCCGCAGGTCGGCGCGCTGATCGGGAAACGCGTCGAGGAACGGCTTCAGGTAGTCGAGTTCCGCCAGCACGAACTTGTAGTCCGGATCGCGCCGTGCCTTCTCGAGGTGAATGTGGACAAGTTCAAGTGCGGTCCGCACGTCCGGCAGCGAGCCGTCCTCGTCCGGCATGACCAGCCGGGCCTCGGTGAACTGGCCCTGGGTGTTCCACCACAGCGGGTCGTAGTGGAAATGGCTGACCATCCACATCGTCCAGCCCGGCTCCGCGACGGTGATGTCCGCCTGCGCCGTCGCGTCCGCCGCTGTCACGGTCACTCGCCGGGTGCTGCCCGGCTGATAGGGCGCGGCTATCTCGATCGGGACCTCGGCCGTCCGCTCTTCGCCAGGATCAAGACCAGTTATCCCGAACGGTCCGGGGTTACTCACCCCGGGCCCTGCCACATGCACGATGGCTTCGGTTACCGCCGGGTGCTCGTTCACCAGAGTCACCCGGATCACCTGGTAGGGCCGCTGCGTGGTACCGAGGAACAGATCCGTGGACTCGATAGCGGAGATGCGCATAAGCCCATCGTCGCACGGACAGGCCGTAGCTCCTGGGGCACGTGTGTTATCAACGACGCCGCGATTCTCGTGGCGGAAGCGGCCGCTTCGCCGGCCGGCGCGGGCGCGCCGGGCAGCGTGGCGGCGGCCGCGGCGCGGGTGGCGAGCAGCGCCGCACGCTCGGCGAGCAGTGCCCAGGCAGGTTCGCGCCACGGGACGAAGTTGCCGAACTGGTAGTACATCTCGAACGCGGGGCCTGCCGTGCGGCCCGGGTGGTCCGGCCCGGCCGGCATCGCGGTGAGCGCCCGGCCGAGCGGCCTGAGCACGCCGCCCATCAGGTCGAAAGCGGCGCCGACCAGCACCTGGAGCTGCTCGCCGGTTTCGTCGGTGTGCGTGAAGAACCGGTTGAGCACCTGGAGCAGGGTCTCGTAGCCGAGGTTGAACACCTCGGCGACGGTGCGGGTGAGCGGATCGGTGAGCAGCGGCTGCGGCTCGGCGACATCGTACGGCTGCCGGGTGAACGCGGCGATGACCGGGTGTGCGGGCCGGAACGCCGGATCGGCGTCGGTGAGCTTGGTGTACTCCTCCCAGATGCCGAGAAAGCGGCCATAGTGCGCGTCCCGCCAGTCGCCCCGCGCGCCCTCGCCCTGCTCGATGATCTCGTTGATCGCGGCCGTCGCCGACGCGAGGTCCCGCACGGCGATCAGCTGCGGCCAGCGGAACAGGTCCGGTGTCGCCTGGGTCCGCGGCGGCCCGACGAACAGCGCCCGCTCGCCGATCCGGGCGCAGAGCGCGGCCAGCCCCTGCTCGATACCGCGATACAGGTGCCCGACCGTGCCGAAGTCCTGCGCCCGAGGCATGGCTTCCCCGGATTCGATCGGCGCGTGTGGCGGCACCGTCGGCACGAAGCCGGCCGCGTCCATCCGTGGCATGCCCTCGGGGCGCTCCAGGTACAGGAAATGCGTCAGTGCGTCGGTGCCGAACGGCAGCAGCCGGAACTGCACGCCGCCCGGCAGGTCGTCGCTGCGCCGCGGAAAGTTCGGCCTGCTCAGCGGCGGCGCGGCGCCGATCGACGTCATCACGTTGAAGACCAGCGCCAGGTGCAGCATCTCCTCGATGGCGATGCCGGTCAGCAGTTCCCGCCAGCGGGCCACCGCGGCGGCCTGCTCCGCGGTAAGCCCGTCGCCGGGCCCACTCTTGAGGCTGAAGCTCGCG
Source organism: Streptosporangiaceae bacterium (assembly GCA_035651595.1). Classification (GTDB taxonomy): domain Bacteria; phylum Actinomycetota; class Actinomycetes; order Streptosporangiales; family Streptosporangiaceae; genus JAFARZ01. The sequence goes on from DASRFJ010000213.1 coordinate 6,803, forward strand.
TACAGGTACTGGCACATGATCAGGTGCTCGACCTGGGCGGCCTCGGCCAGCAGGTACCACAGGTGCTCGCGGTGCTCTACGACGATGGTGGGTTCAGCCATGGCTGCATTTTACTGCTGTGCCTTCTGCCGATTCCGGCAGACCCAGTGAAGGATGATCAAATATTGACTCGATTTTTTGTCCTGCGCGCGTTTCGTGGCGAATCTGAGGGAAACGGTGACTATTCATCAGGACAAGAGAAGTGCGATCCAGGGAATAGAGGGTCATGCCGGTTGCGCCAATCAACGATCAGCGATCGTTCCAGATCAGCGAGGTAACTGACTGGGTAACTGACCTGATCGAGCGCAGACCTCGCAAGCCCGTCCATCAGCTCGGGGCAGAAAGATGGCGGCTGATGGCGAGACACTGGATCCGGGTATGGCAGAATTCCACGAAAGAACCGCTACCGTTGAAAATGGAGACCATAGAACGATTCGTCTCCACCATGCACGCCGAAGGAGATCTGTCACAGGAACAGATCAACCACTTGTGTCAAGTCATTCTCGCGCCATCGGCGGAATCATTGGATCTGTGGCTCGCGGATACGATCGAACGCTTCATGTGGCGGATCCGGCCGTGGATACCCCTGTGGACATCCTTCGCTGACTGGTCGGTGAACTGGTGCATGCACCGACGTCGCAAACAACTGGTCTTCCTGGCCAGGGACATGCTGTCCACCTATCTCACCGCTCGTAAGCTCGAAGGAAGCTCGATGAACGGCCTTGACCTGCGAGTCGTGCACGCCTGCCGGAACACGCAAGGCGCGCCGCGCGAGGTGTTCGGCCTGCCAGACCCCGATGACGTGACGGCGGAGTCGGTGGCCCTGGTCGACTCCGGATGCTACGGCACCGTCATCGGCCAGCTGGCCGAAGAGCTGACCGAAGACGATGCCGAGTCGGAAAAGCCTGCGTGCATCTTCTATTTCAGCCGCAATCCAAAGATCTTCGGTTTCATCAACTATCTCGTGGGTCCGGCTATCCTCGAAGAAGACATCATCGGGCACGACGTCGCGGACTTCGTGATCTATGCGGGTGATCTTCTCGAGTCGCTACCCAAGCCTTATCACATCGTCCGGCAGCATGATGATTTCGTCGCACGGACACAGGACCTCCTCACTTTTTGCCTGAGTATGGCCACCCTGAGCGAAATCCGTGACTATGTGGATGCGGGACCTATGATCTCGATACCGCAAGCTCAGCGCCGGGCTCACGAATTGTACGACACTTATATCAACGCGCAGGATAATCCAGTTCTCGACGACTCTCTTCTTTTCGGAACGCCAGCGCCAAAATGCCTCCCGGCAAGTTACGGTTTCAACGATGTCGGCTATGAGAGCTACGCGCCTCAAGACGAGATTTTCGGGCCTGTGCCGGGCTGAACGGAGGTGTGCGATGACCCGAGATACTGCGACGTTCATAAGCGGCTGCCGAGACGGCTCAGGAAACCTGGTCGAGATCGGCGACCAAGGTCCCACACTCGAGGCAGCCCGATTCGGCGGGGAAATCCTGCGCCTGCTCGGCGACCGGCCTGCCGGCGCGGACTTGCGGCTGCTCGCGGATTGCCGTCGTGGACCGGCCTTCGCCATGACCCGCGAATCGGAGCGCCCCTCTCTCGGGGCAACTTATTACGGGAACCGGCTTCGCCAGCTGGCCGGCCAGGATGCCGACCAGCCTCCGACCATTGCTCGCTGGGTGGCGGAGCAGGTGTTCGCCGACGGGAAGGTAGCTGTCGACGGGGATGACCTCTTCTACGCGATACGGTCGTTGGTGATCATCGATGCGCGGCTGCCTGCCCGGCAGCAGGAGGCGGTACGTTCCTTCCTGGCTGACTGCCTCGCCGCGGACGGCGGATACGGGCTCATGCCGGGCGACCCGCCGGATATCGAGCGAACCTACTGCGGTATCGCCATCCGCCAGTGGCTGGGCACGCCCGACGACCTGGCCAGCGTGCACCGGCACCGGGGTTTTGCCGAGTCCTGCTTTGACGGGCACGGGCACATGCGGATGCGGCCGGGCAAACCAGACTGGTCCCTGGCGACCGGGTACTGGGGCTCCCGATGTGCGGAGCTGTTGCGGCTGGAATGGCCGTGGCACCAGGTGCTGGCAGCGACCCAGGCATGCCGTCAAGCCGACGGAGGGTACGCGTCGTCCGGTCGTTCCACGCTATGGGAAACCTATTGTGCCCTCAGGGTATCCGCGATCGCCAGCAGGCTTGCCGGGGGACCAGCATGACGACGCTGCGACAAGTGGCCGAGCGCCCAGGCCTGGAATCGCGAATGGGCTTCGGGCTGTATCTCGTGCCCGGCTACCCGACCTGGCGTGACAGCCAAGCCGCGGTAAGCGCCGCCGTGGCGTACGGGGTGGATTTCATCGAGTTCCCGGTCCTGTCCGACCGGCGGTTCACCGGTCGCACCGGCGGCGCCGTCGCCGAAGCCTTGATAAGGGCTCCGTCGGAGGCGCTCGATCCGGATTCGGAGCCGATGCACCGGTGGCTGGCCGGCGTACCGGCCCCGGTCGGCGTGGTCTACGAATCGGCCTGGCCCGCCGCGCGTGATTGCCGGGTACCCGCATCGGTCAGGCGCCGGTGCCTTGGCTTCATCTGTGAACATGACGCGGCCCCCTTCCCCGGCTACGCCGATGCCGCGCGGGGATGGAACGTACCCGTGGTCGCCACGCTGCAGGTCGGTTCGGGCGCGGTCGACGACGATGAACGCCAAGTACTCGAAAGCGGCGGAGGTTTTGTCTACCTGGCGCTCAGCTCCGCCACCGGACAGCACCGTCACATCGACGAGATCGTGGCACGCAAGGTCGGAGCCATCCGCGCCGTACGCGCGGACCTGCCGGTTTTCCTGGCCTTCGGCCTGCGGGCACCCGACGATGTCGCACTGGCGGCCAGTGCGGGCGCGGACGGGTTCATCGTCGGCAGCCATGCGCTGCGGGTGCTGGCGGGCGAAGGCGTCGCGGCCTTCGAGCGCTGGCTGCGTTCGATGCTCGAAGCCAGCCGACTGGGTCCCCGCCCGGTAGTCCAGTCGCAAGGATCATGACCAGAGGACGACAGATGTTCACCCCAAGCTTCGCCTTCACCCGCGAACAGGAAGAGTTCCGCGCCGAGGTCCGTGCGATCGCATCGAGCGACACCGTGCGACGTGAGCTCAGTGATGCCAAGAAGGCGACGCCATGGCGGAACCCCGCCGGGACTTATCGTGCCCTGGGCAAGGCGGGCCTGCTCGCTCCCGACTGGCCGGCCGGCTATGGCGGCCGCGGCGCGACGATCGTCGAATCGGCGATTGTCGCGGAAGAGATGTCCCTGGCGGGCATCCCCGACAGTGCCCGGGTCAACACGATCGACAATGCGGGCTCGACCATCCTCGCCGCGGGCACCGAGCAGCAGAAAAGCACCCATCTTCCGGGCATGGCCGCCGGCGAACGCTTCGGTGTCGTGCTGTACAGCGAACCGGAGGCCGGATCCGACCTGGGCGGGCTGACGACACGTGCGGACAGGGAGGGGGACGGCTGGCGGCTCACCGGCGAGAAAATCTGGAACGTCGGCGCTCCGCAGGCCGAGTTCGGCATCTGCCTGGCGCGCACCGGCCATGGTGGGAGCAAGTATTCCGGCCTCAGCGTCTTCATCGCACCCTTGCACGTGCCTGGAGTCGAGATCAACGAGGTATCCGGGTTTAACCCGGAGGCGTTCAACCATGTCGTCTTTGACGGGGTGCGGCTCGCCCAGGACGCCTTGGTGGGCGAGCCCGGCGGCGGCTGGCAGCTGATCAATACGGCGCTCGCCGTCGAGCGGACAGGGGTGTACTTCTACGGGCATGCCCAACGGTGGCTTACCCTGCTCACTCAGTGTGAACTGCCGGCCGGAGCCGTCGAGCAGGCTCAGTTGCTGCAAACGGAGCTGGACGCGGCCCGGCTGCTCACCTGGCGCTGCGTTGACCTGCTCAACCACGGTGAAGATGCCATGACCGCGGCCGCCTCGGCCAAGTGGTGGACGAGCGAACTGACCGGCCGGGTGGCCGAGCTGGCCTGGGCATGCCGGGAGGTCTTCGGCACCGGCTCGCGGGCGGACGAACTCATCAACTCCCTGAGCGAGGCGCCAGGCCTGGCCATCGCGGGAGGGACATCGGAAATGATGCTGGCGACGGTCTCCGCGGCGCTTCTTGACGACGTCTCGGAGGTGACCCGATGAGAACCCAGTTGTCCTCTTCGCAACAGGAGCTGCGCAGCCGTTTCGCCGCGGTGCTCGGCGCCACGGCGGAAGATGATCAGCTGAAAGCATGTGCGGAGCTTGGTCTGGGACTGGGCAGCGCCGAGGGCGTCCTGCTGGCCGAGCAACTCGGCTACGCGCTGCACCGTCCCGCCGTCATCGACCAGGTCTCGACGGCCGAGGCGGCGGCGGCGGCTTCGTCGCTGCGGTACAGCGCTTATCTCATCGGAATCGCCCAGCGAGCGATAGCGCTGGCCGCGAACCACGCCAAGGAGCGCCGCCAGTTCGGCGAGCCGATCAGTCAGTTCCAGGCTGTGACGTTCCCGCTTGCCGGGAACTCCGTCCGGATCCGCGGGCTGCGGCTCCGCTCGTATCAGCTGGCCGCCGACCTCGACCGAGCGCTCGACCGCACCGCCGACATCGACGTGTTCGGCCGCGTGGTACGCAGCGCCGTTTTCGCGGCCGTCGGCCAAGCGGTCCATGTGCACGGTGCCCGCGGCCTCACCGATGCCGAGACGATCAGCACGTGCCATCGGCTGATGCTTGCGGCTCCTGCGGCGCCGCCGTCGTCAGCGCGCACCCGGGCACCCTCCCGCGGCCGCGAGCTGGCCGCGCAGCTCAAGGAGGCTCTCGAACACCGCATCCCCGCGGTCTGGCGGGACACGGCGGTCCAGTATCAGGCGCCGCAGTGTGCCCACCAGCTGTTCACCAGCGCCGCACGGCGATATCCGGACGCGGTCGCCGTGCAGATGGCAGATGAGAAACCGGTCAGTTACCGTGAGCTCGACGAGCGTTCCAACCGCCTGGCACGCGTCCTGCGCGGCCGCGGGGTGACAGCCGACAGCCTCGTGGCGATCTGCCTGACCCGGTGCACCGACCTGATCGTGGCTCTGCTCGGAGTGCTCAAGGCCGGTGGCGCATACCTTCCGCTCGACCCGGAGTATCCGCCGGACCGGCTGGAATTCATGCTCAAGGACAGTCAGGCGAGCATCGTGATCACCCAGCAGTGGTTCACGGAGTGGCTCCCTGACTCACCCGCCTCGGTTCTGGAGATAGATACCGAGGAAGAACTGCGCGCCGGGCCCGCCGACCCGCTGCCGGAGATCAGCGACGGACACAACCTCGCCTACGTCATCTACACGTCCGGATCGACCGGAACTCCCAAGGGCGTCGAGATCGAGCACCGCGGACTGGTGAACCGGCTGGCCTGGGACCGGACGGAATTCCCGCTCGGACCGGGCGACGCGGTCCTGCAGCACACGTCCTTCTCCTTCGACATCGCGGCCATGGAGATCTTCGGTGCGCTGGTCAACGGCGCCAGGCTGATTCTCGCTCCGCTGGGCGCCGAACGCGACACCGCCCTGCTGGCCCGCACCATCTGCCGCGAAGGCATCACCGCGCTTCCGCTCGTCCCGTCGGTCCTCGACGTCCTGCTGGAAGAAAAGCCGGGGCTCTCCGAAGCGGCCAGCCTGCGCTACGTATTCTCCGGCGGCGAAGCTCTGTCGCCCGATCTGTGCCGCCGGGTATTCGGCACCGTCCCGTGGGCTCAGCTGCACAATTTCTACGGCCCGAGCGAGGCCACCGTGGACGTGACGTCCTGGCATTGCCTGCCCGGCACCATCGACGACGTCGTGCCTATCGGCCGGCCGCTGGCCAATGTCCGCGTATACATCGTCGACGACTGCGGCAATCCCGTCCCCGCGGGTTTCCCCGGCGAGCTTCTCGTGGGCGGCGTGGGGGTAGCGCGGGGATATCGCTTCCGCCCGAACCTGACAGCTGAGCGCTTCCTGCCCGATCCCTTCGCGGACGATCCCGCGGCCAGGGTGTACCGGACCGGCGACCTGGCGCGTTACCGCGACGATGGCAGCATCGAATTCCTTGGCCGCGCCGATGAACAGGTAAAGATCAACGGATTCCGCATCGAGCCAGGGGAAATCGAGTTCGCCCTCCAGCAGTTGCCCGCCGTCCGCCAGGCCGTGGTTAAACCAGTCAAGAGCGGGAGGCTCGAGGCCTACGTGGTCTGTCACCGGGAGGGCCGGCGGCCGGAGCCCGAGGAACTGCTGGGCAGCTTGCGCCGGCGGCTGCCGGCCCACATGGTGCCCGGCTTCCTTGAGGTTCTGCCGGAACTCCCGCGGATGCCCAACGGCAAGATCGACCGCAACGCGCTGACGCCTTCTCAGTCACCAGGCCGGCGCCACGACGATGGCAGCCTGACCGGCAAGCTCGCGGCGATGATGGCGGAGGTCCTGAACCGGCCGGACGCCGATCCGGACGCGAGCTTCTTCGATCTCGGTGGGACATCGTTGCAGGCGGCCCGGCTGGTGGCCCGGGTGCGTAACCAATTCGGCGTGACCGTCAACCTTGGTCATTTCGTCGACGACCCGACGTGCGCAGGGCTGGCCCGCCGTATCGAGCCAGACCCGCCGAACCAGACGCAGGAGGAGCAGGAGAAGAAGTGAAGGGCGAGAACAAGGACGCCGCGGTCATGCTCATCTGCCTTCCGCACGCCGGGGGCACGCCCGCCATCTACAGCGGCTGGGCGGACGCCCTCGAACCACACATCCGCGTCGTCGCCACCCAGCCGCGCCGGCCTGCCTCGGGCCAGCCGATGACATTGCGCCAGTCCGCCGCCGACCTGGCCGAAGAGCTGGCGCCCACAGTCAGCGAGCCGTACGCGTTCTTCGGCAATAGCCTCGGTGCGATCGTCGCCTTCGAGACCACCCGGGCGCTGTCCGACCAAGGACACCGGCCGCCGCTGCGGCTCTTTGCCTGCGGCAGTGCGCCGCCGGCCATGGCGGCGGCCGCTGGCCGGAACCTGCGGTCCCTGCCGGACGACGAGTTCCTGTCCGAGGTAAGCCGGATGGGCGAGCTCCCGCGAGAAATCCTGGATGAACCAGAGCTGCAGCAGGAATTTCTGCCGGGCCTCCGCGGCGATTACTCACTCGCGGAAACATATGAGTATGTTCCGGGGTCGCCGCTGCCGTGCCCGATATCTGTTTTCCGTGGTCTTTCCGATGCCTTGGTCGATCCGGCCAAGCTGGAGCTTTGGGGAGAACATACCACTCAGGACGTGAAAATCCGCGCGCTGCCCGGAAATCATTTCCTTACGCAAACCTCTGCCACTTTCCTGCACCGGGCTATCCGGAAAGACCTGGAGCTGGACATGCGGCGGGCACGGAAGGAGTAGAGCCATGCATACCGTTGTGCTCGCTACGGCGACCGACGAGGCGTGTACCACCGAATATGAGGAAAGCCGCAGGTTCGCGCTGCTGCGGGGCCGTCTCGACGAGGTAGGAGTCCAGGTCGTGTCTTCCTGGAATCTGCTCGGTAAATACGACTATCTTCTGATCCTCGACATCGGAGCCGATCCGCTCACGGCATTCAGCGCCATGTCGATCATCGCCCAGTCCGGCACTATGCGCACGGAGAGCATGATGGCGATGCCGCTGGACGATTATTTCCAGGTGGCAAGCTCGGTGGCGGCCGACGATAGGCAAGCCGGAGCGTGGCCGACGTTACCGGTGTGAATCACCGGGTAGGGGACTGCGGTGGGAGTTCTGCTGAGTCTGTTGTCGGCGCTGTGTTACGGATCGTCGGACTTCCTGGCCGGCCACGCCGCCCGCCGTGGCGATCCCAACGCAATCGTGGCCATCGCCCAGCCATTCGGGATAATAGCGGCGGCGATAGCTATCGTCGCGTTGTCCGCGCATTCTCCGTCGGCTGGCACGCTATGGTGGGGAGCGCTGAGCGGAATCGGCAGCGGCATCGGAACCGTGGCCTTGTACTGGGGTCTGTCGGTAGCGCGGATGAGCATCGTCGCGCCCGTTTCGGCGGTACTGAGCGCGACGCTGCCTGCGGTCACCGGTGCACTCCTCGGACAGCACCTGCCGTGGCTCGCCTGGGTCGGCGTCGCGATCGGCGTACCGGCGGTGGCCCTGGTGTCGATGCAGCCCGCGGGCGACCGGGGAAACCGCGGGGCCGGCCTGATCGCCGGACTCGTCGCTGGCGTGGGGTTCGCGCTGCTGTTCATCGCGCTAGATCGGGCGGGTACGCGTGCCGGAGGGTGGCCGCTGCTGCCTGGCCAGGTGGTGGCGTCGGTCATCGTGGCGATGTGGCTGGTGCCGTCCCGGAACCGGCCGGAGCGGAAGGCGTGGCAGCTTTCCTGGCGGGGAGCCATGATCGCTGGAGCGCTGGGCGGAACAGCCAACCTCCTCTACCTCGCTGCCACCGGAGCCGGACAGCTGGCCGTCATTGCCGTGATCACCGCGCTCTACCCGGCGGTCACCGTCTTGCTTGCCCGGTTCATCCTCCACGAGCACTGGAGTCGGCTCCAGGCTCTCGGCCTGCTCGTATCGGCCGCGGCTGTCGCGCTGATCAGTGCCAGCTGACCGCGCAAGGCGGCGGAACATCAGCGACGTTCGATCAGGCGACGGCCAAGCTCCATCACGACGTGGCCGAGCTCGTCCCGGACAGCTAACTCGCCGCGGCGAGGCGGGCGGCGAACTCGCCTGCCGCGGCCGCGGGATCGTCGGCGTCGGTGATGGCGCGGACGACCACGACCCTGGTCGCCCCGGCCGCCAGCACGTCGTCGAGGTTGCCTAGCGTGATGCCGCCGATGGCGAACCAGGGACGGTCCGGCGCGCCGGCGGCCACGTGCTCGATCAGCCCGAGGCCGGTGCCCGGGCGCCCGGGCTTGGTCGGCGTCGCCCAGACCGGGCCGGCGCAGAAGTAGGCGGAGCCCGGCTCGCTGGCCGCCGCGTCCGCCTGGTCCGGGCTGTGGCTGCTGCGCCCGATCAGCGGCCGGTCACCCAGGATCCGCCGGGCCACCGCAAGCGGCAGGTCGTCCTGGCCCAGGTGCAGCACGTCCGCGCCGGCGGCGAGTGCGACGTCTGCCCGGTCGTTGACCGCGAGCAGCGCGCCATGCCGTCGGCACGCGTCGGCGAACACCTCGAGCAGCGCGAGTTCGTCCCGCGCCTCCAGCCCCTTCTCCCGAAGCTGGACGATGTCCACCCCGGCACCGAGCACCGCGTCGAGGAACCCGGCCAGATCGCCGCGCTCCCGCCGCCCGTCCGTGCACAGGTACAGCCGCGCCGCCGCCAGCCGTTCCCGCGGGTCACCGGTCACCGCGCCATCTTAGCCAGCTCTCGGCAGCCGGAAACCTGGGTATAGAGTTGACGGTGTCCACGGGAGCCCGAACGGGCTGAGAGGGAGGCTGGTGCCTCCGACCGTCGTACCTGATCCGGGTAATGCCGGCGAAGGGAGTGCTTATCTTGGCCGGTGCCGATGTTGTCGTCGCGGGCGGCGGAGTCATCGGGACCGCGATCGGCTGGCGAGCGGCGCTTGCCGGGCTGGACGTGGTCGTCGTCGACCCGGAGGCCGGCGACGGGGCGTCGCTGGTCGCCGCCGGGATGCTCGCGCCGGCCTCGGAGAGCCTGTTCGGCGAGGGGGACCTGCTCCAGCTCAACCTGCTGGCTCTGCGCCGCTTCCCGGTGCTCGCCGCCGAACTGGAGAAGGCAGCAGGCGAGCACGTGGGGCTGCGTCAGGAGGGGACGCTGGCGATCGCCTACGACCCCGGCGACTACGCCGCGCTGATGCGGCTGACCGCGTTCCGCCGGTCGGCCGGGCTCACCGCCGAGGAACTGGACAGCCGCGAATGCCGCAAACTGGAGCCGTTCCTCACCCCGGACGTGCACGGCGGCGTGCTGTTCGACGGCGACTGGTCGGTGGACAACCGGCGCTATACCGCCGCGCTGCGGCGGGCGATGTCGGCATGCGGGGTGCGGATGGTACGCGATCGGGTCACCACGGTCCAGACGGGGAGCGTGCGGCTCGACGGCGGTGACCCGATCCACTGCGACACGGTGGTCGTCGCGGCGGGGTCCTGGACGGGGCAGATCGACGGGCTGCCTGGCGGCCTGCGTTCGGCGATCCGGCCGGTCAAGGGGCAGTTGCTGCGCCTGCGGCACCCGGACGGGATGCCGCAGGTGACCACCCGGACGATCCGCGCCACGGTACGCGGGGATGACCTCTACCTGGTGCCAAGGGCGGACGGCGAGGTGATCGCCGGCGCCACCCAGGAGGAGCGCGGTGACCAGGAGGTCACCGCGGGAGCGGTACACGACCTGCTGCACGACGCGATGAGCGTGCTGCCGGTGGTCAGCGAGCTGATCCTGGCCGAGACGTGCGCCGGGCTGCGGCCGGGCACGCCGGACAACGGCCCGCTGGTCGGCTGGTCCGGCGTGGACGGCGTGCTGCTGGCGACCGGGCATTACCGCAACGGCATCTTGATGTCCGCCGCGACCGCCGAGGCGGTCCTCGCGTACCTGACCGGGCAGCGGCCGCAGGCCGAGTGGGCGGCGTTCGTCCCGGACCGCTTCGGGGAGGTGACGAAGCAATGAATGTCGTTCGGCTCAAAGTCAATGGTGCAGCGTTCGAGGCGGAGTCAGGGAGCACGGTGGAGCAGGTGGTAGGCGCGGTAACCCCGCTGTCCAGCGGGGTAGCCGCGGCGGTGAACGGCGCGGTGATCCCGCGCGGTCAGTGGGCGGCGACCGAGCTTCGTGACGGAGACCAGGTCGAGGTCGTCACCGCGGTGCAGGGAGGCTGACATGGATCAGTGGAAGCTCGGCGGCCAGTTGTTCGGCTCGCGGCTCATCGTCGGGACCGGGGGAGTGCAGAGCCTGGACGTGCTGCGGCGGGTGCTGACGGCCTCCGGCACCGAGGTGTCCACCGTCGCGATGCGGCGGGTCGGCGCCGCCGGGCAGGGCTCGCTGCTCGGCGTGCTGCGGGAGGCCGGCGTGCGGGTGCTGCCGAACACGGCCGGCTGCCACACCGCGAGCGAGGCGCTGCTGGTCGCCCGGCTGGCCCGCGAGGCGCTGGGGACCGACTGGGTCAAGCTCGAGGTGGTCGCGGACGACGACACGCTGCTGCCCGACCCGGTCGAGCTGCTCGACGCGGCCCGGATGATGGTCGCCGACGGGTTCACCGTGCTGCCTTACACCAACGACGACCCGGTGCTCGCCCGGCAGCTGGAGCGGGCCGGGTGCGCGGCCGTCATGCCGCTCGGCGCGCCGATCGGTTCCGGGCTCGGCATCCGCAACCCGCACAACATCGCGATGATCGTGGCCGGCGCCAGCGTGCCGGTCATCCTGGACGCAGGCATCGGCACGGCGAGCGACGCGGCGCTGGCGATGGAACTGGGCTGCGACGCGGTGCTGATCGCGTCCGCGATCACCCGCGCGGCCTCGCCGGACGCGATGGCGCGGGCGATGCGGCTCGCGGTGGAGGCGGGTCACGCCGCGCGCTCCGCCGGCCGCATCGCCCGCCGCTGGCACGCCGTCGGATCCAGCCCTTCGGAAGGGCTGCCATGGTGACGCCTCGCGTGCTCACGATCGCGTCGTCGGACTCCGGGGGCGGGGCCGGCATCCAGGCGGACCTGAAGGCGTTCGCCCGGTGCGGCGCGCACGGCATGTCCGCGATCGTGGCGCTGACCGCGCAGAACACCGTCGGCGTCACGGCCATCCACGAACTGCCGCCCGCCTTCGTCACCGCGCAGATCGAGGCCGTGCTTGACGACATCGGCGCGGACGCGGCGAAAACCGGCATGCTGTTCTCCGCACCGCTGATCGCCGCCGTGGCGGACGCGCTGGCCGGACGGGACCTGCCGCTGGTGATCGACCCGGTGATGGTGGCGTCGTCCGGGGCGCGGCTGCTGCGGACGGACGCGGTGTCGGAGCTGGTGGCACGGCTGTTCCCGCTGGCCACGGTGGTGACGCCGAACCTGCCCGAGGCGCAGGCGCTCACCGGGCTGGCGGTCGCCGACCGGGCGGTGCTCGCCGAGCGGCTGGTCGCGATGGGCGCCCCGGCCGCGCTGGTGACCGGCGGGCACGGGGACGCGGCGGTCGACCACCTGTACGACGGGTCCAAGCACCTGCCGATCGCGGTCGCCCGGCACCCGGTCGCGGCGACGCACGGGGCCGGCTGCACGCATTCGGCGGCGCTCGCGGCGGGGCTGGCCGCCGGGCTCACGCTGCCCGAAGCGGCACGGCAGGCGGCGACGGTCGCAGGAGACGCGGTGGCGCACGGGCTGGCCGGGCTCGGCGGGGGAGACGGGCCGGTGCACGCGCTGCACGCCGGGGTCCTGCGATGAGTCTCACGGGGGAGTTGTGGGACGGGATCACAGGGATTTATAAAGCCATCCTCGCGCATCCGTTCATCACCGGACTGACCGACGGAACGCTGCCGGGCGACGCGTTCGCGTTCTACGTCACGCAGGATGCGCTGTACCTGGGGCAGTACGCCCGGGCGCTCGCTCTTGTCGGGACCCGGGCGCCGGATCCCGCGGCGTGCGAGATGTTCGCTCGGCACGCCGCGGAGGCGATCTCAGTGGAGCAGCAGTTGCACCGTACGCTGCTCGCCTCCCTTGGCATTGATCCTTCGTTGGCCGCTTCCGCTGAGCCCGCGCCGTGCAACCTCGCGTACACCAGCTACCTGCTGTCGGTCGCGAGCACCGGCTCGTATGCCGAGGGCGTCGGCGCCGTCCTGCCCTGCTACTGGATCTACTGGGAGGTCGGCAAGGAGCTGGTCCGGCGCGGCTCGCCGGACGCGCGGTACCAGCGGTGGATCGACACGTACGGAGGAGAGGAGTTCGGCGAGACCGTGCGTGAGGTGCTCGCGGTGACCGACTCGCTCGGCACGGGCCTGGCCCCGGCCGAGCGAGCACGGGTGCACCACGCGTTCCGCGTCACGAGCCGCTACGAATGGATGTTCTGGGATATGGGTTACCGCCAGGAGTCGTGGCCCGTGTTATCAGGGGACATAGCACGGGTCGCTGCCGGGGTCGTGGGCCAGGCACACGGCGAGCGGGTCGCGGTACATGTCCAAGCCCGGCAGCGCGCTGCCCTGGAAGTTGAACAGGGTGAGGTTGGTGTTGGGCGACCCGATGCCGGTGCCCGGCTCCCACGGCACGCCCGGAATCCAGTCCGGTGCCCAGTAGAAGATCCCGGCGCCGAGGCCGTCCGGCACGGCGGCCATAATGGACACCTCGTCGGTCAGGAACGAGAACTGCCCGCCCGGGCTCGCCGGGTAGCCGGGGTTGAGCTGGCCGGGCTGCCAGGCGAAGTTGCCGGTGCTGTCGTTTTCCGGGCTGTTGCCGTTCGCCAGCGTCCACGGGTACTGCGTCTCGGCGATCATGATCGGCTTGTGGAAGACTGTCGCGAGGTTGTCGACATTTGCCTTCAGGTCCGCGAGCGGGCCGTCGCCGAGGATGGAGTAGTAGGACAGGCCGATGACGTCGAACGGGACCTGGCTGGTTTCGAGTTCGGAGTAGAACGCCTGGCTGAGGCCGACGTTGCCACCCTGATCGTAGTGCATCATGATCAGCGGCTTCGGGTTTGCTTGCCGCGCGCCGGCGACGCCGGCCTTGAGCAGCTGGGCCAGGCCGGTCCAGCCACCGCAGTCGGTCGCCGAGGCCGGGCAGTTGATCTCGCCGAACGGCCACAGGATGCCGTTGCGGATCTCGTTGCCGATCGACACCAGGTCGACCGGGGTGCCTTGGTTCGCGAACGCCTCGATGACCTGCCTGGTGTATGTCTGGACCGTTTGCGTCAGCTGGGCGAGGTCCTGGCCCGCCCAGGCCGCCGGGACGTTCTGCTTCTGCGGATCCGCCCAGAAGTCTGAGTAGTGGAGGTCCAGGTAGATCTTCATCCCTTTCGCCGCGACCTGCCTGGCCAGTGCCAGGTCGGTGGTCAGGTCGCTGTACCCGGGCGGCGGGTTCACCCACAGGCGCATGCGCACGTAGTTGCCGCCCGCTTGCCTGAATATCTGGACCGGAGTGCTGTTGCGGCCCTGGTAGGTGAACGTGGCGCCGGCGCTCTGTTCCTGCGGCGTGAACGAGAGGTCCGCGCCGCGGGCCATGGTCGCGGTTGCCTTGACGCTGCCGTACGCGCGGAACTCGCCGACACAGACATCGGCGCCGGTGTCGCTGAACACGGTCAGCGCCAGGTAGCGAGCCTGGGTGCCCGCGGGGACGGTGAAATACATCGGGCTCCCCGGGTCGAGCGCGATGTTCTTCTCGCTGGGCAGGTCGGTGAGGGCGCTGGCGCTGGTGCCGGCCTGGATGATCGCGGACGCGGAGGGGCTCGTCGAGTCCAGCGTGACGCCGAGGCCATCCAGGCCGCGGGCCTGGCCGAGGTCGATCGTCAGCGTGCCGGTCCAGGAGTTCGTGCACCAGTCGGTACCGGCGTCACCGTCGATGGCGTTGGCCGGCGGGCTCGTTGCTGTCGAGTTCGTCGCGGTCGCGGTGCCGTCCAGCGCCCAGTTCGCGGTCAGCGCCCTGTTGTTAGCGCTAACATCGGTGGCCGCCGTGACGTTCGCGTGGGTGATCGCGGTGGTCGCGGTGGTCGGGTGGGTGGTGGCGGAAGTGGCGTGGGCCGAGCCCGTGGCCAGCGCGCCGGCCAGCAGCGCGGCCGCGCCGAGGCCGGGCATGGTCCGGAGGATCAATGCTTTCACGGGCAGCACTCCATATCGTTGAGACAAGACACGACTCAAGCCGACAACTTCGCGCGTTCCCGGACAAGCGGATCTCGTATCGTTCGGCTAACTGTTCTTCTGGTGCTCCGCGAGCCAGTTGGCGGCGCGGCGGGCCGAGGCGCGGGTCAGCCACGCGTCCTGGATCACTTCGGCGAGTTCGGTGACGGTAAGCTCGCCGATCCGGCTGCCGCGCAGCAGCACGGACACGTGGCCGTCGAAGTGCGGCGTCGTGAAGAACGGCGACGACTCATCCTGGACGAGCGCGTGCTTGTCGCCTTCGGAAGGGACCCAGAAGACGATGACGTCCGGGTAGCGCTCTTTGGTCACCGGATCGAACGCGTCTGGCCGCCGGGTGCGGAAGAAGATGAACGACTTCCCGCCGACGCTGTAGATGGGGTTGCCCTCGCGACCGTACTGCACCGTCACGTGCGGCATGCCCATGGCCAGCTCGTGCACGTCCGCCAGCCGCGCCTTACGTGACCGTGCCGCCATGCCAAGCAGCCTATCGAGGAGCCCGGCCGACGTTAGCGGCGCGGCCCGGCTGCCTGACGCGCAGTCGCCCGCCTACCGCGCAGCCCGCCGCCTACGGCGCAGCCCGCCGCCTGCGGCGCCGCCCGGCCGCCTAGAGCGCGGCCCGGCCACCTGCCACGCGGCCCGGCCACCTGCCACGCGGCCCGGCCGCGTAGAGCGCAGCCGGTCCGCCTACCGCGCAGCCGGGCTAAGCGATGCCCGGCCCCCCACAAATACGGATATCATGCCATATTCCGGGCGCGTCGGCGGGCGCCCCAGATTATTGCGGACACTTACCCCCCCAATCTGGGAGGGTAAGTGTCCGCAATAATTTCGAGCCGTGATCCCGCGGGAGGTTTACCTCCGAAAGCGCCGGGCAAAGCAGGCATAGCGGGCGACCAACTTGCATCACGAGAGCGCCCGCGACACCCCGCGCAGGAACACGCGCGCAGCGCGAGCAACGCCCTCACGCCGGCTTGTCGGAAGGAAGCATTCGAAAGAGATCTTCCCAAACCAGTTGTGGAAAGTACTCTTTCGAGGGTAGTGTTTCGAAA
>DASRFJ010000214.1:0-5101 GCA_035651595.1 Streptosporangiaceae bacterium
TTCTACAACCCGTTAACCGGACTAACTCACGACTCGCCGACTCGGACGGCGACCTCGACCCTCTTGATCGGTAGGACTCCCCCGTCACCGATCAAGGAGGTCACGTGGGAGTGGTTGGGGAGTCCGGGTCTCGGGATGTCAGCTCGATCCGGTTGCCGAGGTGGGGTCGGGTCGAGCCGGCGCAGGGTCAGGCCGTGCCGTGGCGGGTGGTGGACCCCGACGGGCACAGCGTCGAGCCGATCGCGGCGTTCCTTCGGGACTTCACCGCGTGCGGTAACCGCCCTGACAGTGTCCGCAGCTACGCCTACGGGCTGCTGCGCTGGTGGCGTTGGCTGCAGGTTGTCAAAGTTGACTGGGACAAGGCGACCTCGACGGAGGTCCGCGAGCTCGTCTTATGGCTGGGCCAGGCCGACAAACCGCGCCGCCATCGGCGCACCGCCTCGTCGACGACGGCGGGCACGATGAACGCGGTCACCGGCAAGCGCCACCTGGATGACTCCTACGCGGTGCCCACCGTGCGGCACAGCAACGCGGTGTTGCGCAGGTTCTATGAGTACTGGATCGAGTCCGGGCATGGCCCGCTGGTCAACCCGGTCCCGCTGAACCGTCGTGACCGGCGGCCGCACGCGCACCACAATCCGCTGAAGCCGTTCGCAGCTGAGGGCGGCATCCGCTACAACCCGAAACTGCCCAAGCGCCGACCTCGGGCGATCCCGGATGAGCGGTGGGACGAGCTGTTCTCGGCGCTGCGCTGTGATCGGGACCGCGCGCTGGCCACGCTGGCAGTCAGCAGCGGCGCTCGCGCCGGGGAGCTGTTGGGTCTGTGCGCGGGCGACGTGGACTGGGGCGAGCAGCGGATCCGGGTGATCCGCAAAGGCTCGCGCGGCGAGCAGTGGCTACCGGCCAGCTCGGAAGCGTTCGTGTGGCTGCGGCTGTATCTAGCCCAGTTGGAGCCGTTGCGGCCGAATGATCCACTGTGGTGGACCGTACGCCGCCGCGATCAGGGCGGCGGACCGCGTCGCCAGCGGTTGAACTACGAAGCCCTGCGCGCGGTGTTCCGCCGGATCAACGCGGTGCTGGGCAGCAACTACTCGATGCACGACCTGCGCCACACCGCCGCGCTGCGGATGAGCGCCGACAACCAGCTGTCAATGCGTGACGTGCAAACCGTCATGGGGCACGCGCACCTGTCCACGACCGGTGACGTGTATCTGGTCGAAGACGACAACGCCGTACTCGCCCGCGTGCACGAACACCTCACCACCCGCGACCAAGCCAGTTCCCAGGCGAGTTCACCCCTGCCGATCGCGGCGGGCTATGACCGCGGCGACCTGGATGTGTTGTTCGGCCAGGAGAAGCAGTGAACGCCTCCACGAGCACGCTGGTCTCCAGGCCCGCGAGCGACGCTCGAGGCTCCCGTAACGCGGTCGAGTGCCCAGGGCACCCGGTCGGACCCCACGATCGGTCAACGATCGCGGATGTGCTGCACGCGCTGCCGGCAACACCGGGCTGGACAAAGCTGAACCCGGCCAACTCGCCCGGCCGGCGGCTTCGCGGGGCGCGGCAGGTGCTGGAGTGGCTCGCGGGTTATCCGGGCGAGGGTTGGCAACAGCGGTGGGTAGCCGCAGACGCCGATCACCACCGCGATTGGATCGACAAGCTGGCCGCCGCCGACCCTCGCTGCGCCGAGATCAGCAAGCGCGAGCTGAGAGCGGGAGTCAACTGGTTGCTGCTCGCCCGGGTGATCCACCCCGGTTACGCCTACTTCAACCCCCACCGGGCGACATTCCTGTTCACCGCGCTCCCCCAGGTGATCAGCCCAGTGCTGTTCGCGCAACTGGCCTGCTCATCGACAACCGGGGCCGGTGCGATCGAAGCTTCACTTGGACCCGCGCTCACCCACCAGCAGCGCGAATTTCCCCGGGCGATCCTGGCCAAGATCTTGCTGCACACCGGCAAGGATCTCGAACAGCTCGAACCGGCTGACCTGCTGGAGTACCGCGCGGCGTTCAACCGGATGCCGGGCCGGACCAGCTTGGGCCTGGCGGGGGCGTGGGACCAGCTCGTCGAGGTCGGGGTGTTGCCGAAGGACAGCTCGTTATGGGCTGCGGTCCGACCTGGTCAGCGGTCAGTGGCCGAGCTGGTCGGATCCGCGAACATCCACAGCGACACCGTGCGACGGGTCATCGTGCGCTACTTCGAGGAGCGCCGCGCCAGTCTGGATTACAACAGCCTGCGCTCGATGATCAGCATGATCGCCCGGGTGTTCTGGGCTGACATCGAAGCGCATCACCCGGGCATCGACTCCCTGCACCTGCCCGAGGACGTGGCAGCAGCCTGGAAGCAACGAGTCCGCCACGTCGACTTGGGCGGTGGCCGCACCCGCGAGCGAGAAAGCTACTTCCAGACCCTGATCAAGGTGAACGCCTTCTACTCCGACATCGCCGAGTGGGCACGCACCGACCCGTCCTGGGTGCCCTACGCCGTGCCCAGCCCGATCCGCCGCAGAGACACCGCCGGGGTGGTCAGAAAGCGCCAGCACACCATCGCCCGGATGCATCAGCGCACCCGCGAACGGCTTCCCGCGCTCCCGGCGCTGGTCGACGCGGCCGACCGGCACCGCCGGGAGCAAGCCGAACTCCTCACCGCGGCCACCGCCGTCGCCGCCGGGGACACCTTCACCGTCACCGAGGTCCCCTACCGCCGAGTGCCCGGCGCGAAAGACCACCTAGGCGCCCGCTACCGCGCCGTGCTGGTCCGGGTGGACAACCTCGCCACCGGGACCCGACACAACCTGACCTACGCCGAGGACGACGCGTTCTGGGCCTGGGCGATCATCGAAACTCTGCGCCATACCGGGATTCGCATCGAGGAACTGCTCGAACTGACCCACCTGGCGCTGATCTCCCACCGGCTGCCCAAGACCGGCGAGATCGTGCCGCTGCTGCAGATCATTCCCTCCAAGACCGACCAGGAGCGACTGCTGCTGGTCAGCCCCGAGCTGGCCAGCGTCCTGGCCACCATCATCACCCGACTACGCCGCGAAGGTGGCGGGTCGATCCGGCTGGTCTCACGCTTCGACCACCGCGAACGTCTGACCAGCCCACCGTTGCCGCACTTGTTCCAAAGCGGCGTGAAGTCCCGTTCAACAGGCCCGCTGCCCTACGCCTCGGTCACCCGGCTGCTCAACGAGACCGTGGCGCGCGCCGCATTACGCGACGCCGCCGGCGAACCTCTGAGCTACCGAGCCCATGACTTCCGCCGGATCTTCGCCACCGAGGCCATCGGCGCTGGCCTGCCCGTGCACATCGCCGCTCGGCTGCTCGGTCACCAGACCCTGACCACCATCCAGGGCTACCACGCAGTCTTCGACGACGAGCTGATCCGCGCCTATCGCGGGTTCCTCGACGCCCGCCGATCGTTGCGCCCCGAGGCCGAGTACCGCGAACCCACCGACGCCGAATGGCGCGAGTTCGAGCAACACTTCGAACAGCGCAAACTCGAACTCGGCAGCTGCGGGCGCCCCTACGGCAGTCCCTGCTCGCACGAACACGCCTGCATCCGCTGCCCCATGCTGCGGATCGACCCGCGCCAACGCGCCCGGCTCGCCGAGATCATCCGCAACCTCTCCGACCGCATCGCCGAAGCCCGCACCCACGGTTGGCACGGCGAGGTGACCGGGCTGCAGATCAGCCTCAACGCCGCCCGCACCAAGCTCGCCGGCCTCGAACGCTCCCACCCCCGCACAACGGATCTCGGCATGCCAACAACCGACCACCCCGGCGAGCAGAAAGGCCCGCGGCAGTGAACAACCACGACACCACCTGGCTCGGCAACCCCGAGCTGATGCCCTGGCGGGCCGATCCGACCGGCCCGGCCTGGACATTCCCGACCAAACCCACCCTCACCCTCGACCAGGACAGCCCACCGACCGAGCCCGGCGCCGCCCCCGAGGTCGATGCCACCGCGACACCGCCCACCATCACGCTCGAGCAGCAAGTCAGCGGGCACGAACACACCACACCTGAG
This sequence comes from Streptosporangiaceae bacterium, assembly GCA_035651595.1. GTDB lineage: Bacteria > Actinomycetota > Actinomycetes > Streptosporangiales > Streptosporangiaceae > JAFARZ01. The sequence goes on from DASRFJ010000214.1 coordinate 4,030, forward strand.
CGATCCCGTCCCGGCCCAAGCAGTGCAGGCCGTCCCGTCACGAACGCGGCGCCGTTCGCGGTCAACGATGTGCTGATCCACCGCCGCGCTCGCCCCACCGGCGGCTGGCGCGCGGCCCTCTACACCGCCACCGGTGGACGCTGCAACCCCGGGCTCTCCCTTGCCCAAGCCGAACACCGCCTGCTCCTCGACCGGGTACGCACCCCACTGCGCGGCGCCCACCAGATCGTCGTCACCTCGCTCAAAGGCGGAATCGGTAAGACCACCATCACCGCCGGCCTGGGACTGACCCTCGCCGAACACCGAGGCGACCGCATCATCGCCCTCGACGCCAATCCCGACGCCGGCACACTCGCCGACCGTCTCACCGGACACGTCGGCGTCACCATCCGCGACCTACTGGACAACCTCGACACCATTACGTCCTGGACCGACATCGCGCACTACACATCCATCGCCGGCCGGCTTCAAGTACTCGCCTCTGACCAAGACCCAGCCCTGAGCGAAGCATTCAACCGCGACCAATACACCGCGGTCACCGATCTGTTGCGACGCTACTTCTCCGTCCTGATCACCGACAGCGGCACCGGATTGGTGCACTCGGCCATGGCAGGCGCCCTGCAAGCCGCCGACACCCTGGTGATCGCCGCCGCTCCCACCCTCGACGGCGCTTCGCGCGCGGCGAAGACCCTGGACTGGCTGGTCGCGCACGACCACGCCCACCTCGTCGAACACGCCGTCGTCGCGCTCTCCCATGACCGCAGCTCCCGATGGGTCGACCCCCGACCGATCCGCGAGCACTTCACCCGCCGCTGCCACGCCGTCATCGACATCCCCCAAGATCCCCACCTCACGGTCGGGGGACCGATCCGCCTCGACGAACTACGCACTCGAACCCGCGATGCATTCCTACAGCTCGCCGCACACATCGCAGAGCAATTCACATCAACACCGACCCGATCCCCGCTCCCAGACCACGCACCGATCCGACAGGAGCCGAAATGACTCGAACCACAACGATGCCGACACTCCCACCGATCGAAAAGTCCGGAAAAAACGTGATCATCACCGA
>DASRFJ010000215.1:0-19288 GCA_035651595.1 Streptosporangiaceae bacterium
GATCCATGTCTCAGGTACGTCGGCAGTCGGCCGTGCTTCCCCGCCCGAACTGGGGGTGGCAGGATGCTGCCGCGTGCAAGGGCGAGGACCTGCTGCTCTTCTTCGGCCCGGACGGCGAGCGCCAGCCGGAGCGCGAGATAAGGGAGCGTAAGGCGAAGGGGGTCTGCGCCGCTTGCCCGGTTAGGCTCGAATGCCTGAACTACGCGGTGTCGCGCCCGGAGAAGTACGGCACGTGGGGTGGCCTGAACGAGGACGAGCGCTCGGCCGAGCGCCGTCGCCGTATGCGCCGCGCCAACGCCGCCTAGGGACACCACCCAGACCGCACCGCCGGGCCTCCCTCGAGCACGAGGGAGGCCCGGCGGTTCACGTCAGGAGCTCGAGGACGTCGGCGTCGGTGAGCTGGCCGAAGGACCGGTAGCACCGCCCTACCGACCGGAACCGGCGGGGCACCGCCAGGACGACGACCTGGTCGGCTTCCGCGCGCATGTCCCGCGCCGCGGCAGGCGCCGCGACCGGGGCCGCCAGGACGAGGTGAGCCGCCCGGGACGCCCGCAGCGAGCGCAGCGCGGCCCGCGCGGTGACGCCGGTCGCCAGGCCGTCGTCGACCACGATCACGCACCACCTGGCTACCTGCGGCAGCGGGCGGCCGCCGCGGTACACCTGCACCCTGCGGTCAAGCTCGGCGCGCTCGGCGGCCACCACCGGGGCCAGGTCGGACGGGGACAGCGACAGCCGGGCCAGCAGGCCGTCGTCGTAGACAACCGGGTCCAGCCCTTCCGCGATGGCGCCCACGCCCAGCTCGGGCTGGCGGGGATAGCCGATCTTGCGGGTCACGATGACGCTCAGGGGCGCGTTCAGGCCGTCGGCGACCTGCCTGCCCACGGCCACCCCGCCCCGGGGCAGCGCCAGGACCACGATCCGCCCGGCCCAGCCGGCGACCGCCACGACCTGGCTGAGCCTGCCCGCGAGCAGGGTCCCGGCCGCGCGCCGGTCCGCGAACGGGAGCGCGTACTCGCCCTGGCGCATGCCGGGGATGTACCCGGCCCGGACGGGCGCGAACAGCCTGGACCCGGGCGCACAATGGAGAGATGATCTGCGTCCCGTGCCGGAAGCGGCAGCACGAGGAGTGCCCGGGCGGTACCTGGTGCGACTGCCAGCACCAGCCGCCGGCCGGACCGGCCCAACGACCCGCCCAGGAGCCCGCGCTCAGCTGGCTCCGCCAGGGCTGAGGGACTCCGGCCGGCGAACCAGGGGCGGCGGCCGGGAATAGGCGCCGCGGACGGCATGTTGCCACGCGTGTGCCGCCGAACCCGACCTCCCGCACCGTCCACATGCCGGACGGTACCTGGACAGTCTGGTTCGTTACATGTGATCCTGGATTCATGAGTGTTACGGACCCGCTGCTCGTCGTGCGACGGCACGTCGACTTCCTGCGCGTCCGCAGTGCCATCTGTTAGTCCGCCCGATAGTCGCCGGCCCGGTTTTGCCTGAAACCAGGGCGCGCGCGCGATGCGGGCGCCATCCCGCTGAATCCCGCGGTTTCACCGCGCCATAAATGGCGCGCTGGACCAGGACGGCCAGCGGAGCCCCAGGTCGTGACGCGCGTCCGTGACCTGAAGGAACCCCTGGAATATGCCAGTCGCAACTGGGGCGAAGCGTAAACGCGGCGAGGGCCAGTGGGCGCTCGGCTACCGCGAGCCGCTCAACAAGAACGAGGAGAACAAGCGCAACGACGACGGGCTCAACGTCCGCCAGCGCATCATCGACATCTACTCCAAGTACGGCTTCGACTCCATCGACCCGGCCGACCTGCGCGGCCGGTTCCGCTGGTACGGGCTGTACACCCAGCGCAAGCCAGGGATCGACGGCGGCAAGACCGCGGTGCTGGAGCCCGAGGAGCTCGACGACCGCTACTTCATGCTGCGGGTCCGCATCGACGGCGGCCAGCTGTCCAACGACCAGCTGCGGGTCATCTCCTACGTCTCACGCCGGTACGCCCGCGGCACCGCGGACGTAACCGACCGGCAGAACATCCAGCTGCACTGGGTGGAGATCGAGAACGTCCCCGAGATCTGGGAGGCCCTCGAGGCGGTGGGCCTGTCCACCACCGAGGCCTGCGGCGACACCCCGCGGGTGATCCTCGGCTGCCCGCTGGCCGGCATCGACGCGGACGAGATCATCGACGGGGCGCCGGAGATCGCGACCATCACCAGCCAGTACATCGGCGACTCGGCGTTCTCCAACCTGCCGCGCAAGTTCAAGACCTCGATCAGCGGCTGCGCGGCGCAGTGCGCCATCCACGAGATCAACGACGTGGCCTTCGTCGGCGTGGTCAATGAGCGCGGCGAGCCGGGATACGACCTGTGGGTCGGCGGCGGCCTGTCCACCAACCCGATGCTCGGCAAGCGCCTCGGCGCGTTCGTCCCGCCCGGCCAGGTGGCCGAGGTGTGGGCGGGCGTGACCGGCGTGTTCCGTGATTACGGCTACCGCCGGCTGCGGCACCGGGCCAGGATCAAGTTCCTGGTCGCGGACTGGGGCCCGGAGAAGTTCCGCGAGGTGCTCGAGAAGGAGTACCTCGGGTATGCGCTGCCTGACGGCCCGGCCCCCGGTGCCCCGCGCGACGGGATCCGTGACCACGTGGGCGTCCACGCTCAGCGCGACGGGAACTGCTACGTCGGCTTCGCGCCCACCGTGGGCCGCGTGTCGGCGGACACCCTCGACGTCATCGCCGACCTGGCCGGCCGGTACGGCAGCGGCCGGGTGAGCACCACGACCGAGCAGAAGATGGTCATCCTCGACGTGCCGCCGGAGCGCACCGACGCGCTGATGGCCGAGCTGGACGCGGCCGGCCTGCCGGCCCGGCCCAGCGCGTTCCGCCGGCACACGATGGCCTGCACCGGCATCGAGTTCTGCAAGCTGGCCATCGTCGAGACCAAGGCCCGCGCCGCCGACCTGATCAGCGAGCTCGAGCGACGGCTGCCTGATTTCGACGTCCCGGTCACGATCAACCTGAACGGGTGCCCGAACTCCTGCGCCCGGATCCAGACCGCCGACATCGGTCTCAAGGGCTCCCTGGTCACCGGGCCTGACGGCCAGCAGGTCGAGGGGTTCCAGATCCACCTGGGCGGGAGCCTGGGCGGCGGTGACGGCTCGGGTTCCGGGTTCGGCCGCAAGGTGCGCGGGCTCAAGGCCACGGCCGAGGAGCTGCCCGGCTACGTGGAGAGGGTGCTGCGCCGGTTCGAGGCGGCCCGCGAGCCCGGTGAGGGCTTCGCCGCCTGGACCGTACGGGCGAGCGACGAGGACCTCTCGTGAGCAACCGGGCGGTCCCCTTCTACTGTCCTTACTGCGGCGAGGAAGACCTCGAGCCGCAAGGATCCGCGGACGGTGAGTGGCACTGCCGCAGCTGCACGCGCAGTTTCCAGCTACGCTTTGCCGGAATAGGAGTCACCCTGTGAGCCCCGTCGTAACGCGCGGCCTGGCGCAGCGGACCACCCTGGAGGATCCCGAGCTCATGCGAACCCTCGCCGAACAGGCCGCGGAGGAACTCGCCGACGCGCCGGCCGAAGAGGTGATCCGCTGGGCGGTGGACACGTTCGGTGAGCGTATCTGCGTCACCTCGTCCATGACCGACGCGGTGATCATCCACCTCGCCTCGGCCGTCGAGCCGGGTATCGAGGTGGTCTTCCTCGACACCGGTTACCACTTCGCCGAGACCATCGGCACCAGGGACGCGGTAGAAGCGGTGTACCCGATCAAGCTGATCAACATCACCCCGTCGCGCACGGTCAAGGAGCAGGACGCCGCGCTCGGCCCGCGGCTGTTCGGCCGCAACCCTGACCTGTGCTGCTACCTGCGCAAGGTCGAGCCGCTGGAGCGGGCGCTGAAGAACTATGACGCCTGGATCACCGGCGTGCGCCGGGACGAGACCAGCAACCGCCGCCAGACCAAGGTGGTCGAGTGGGACGACCGGCGGGAGATGGTCAAGGTCAACCCGATCGTCAGCTGGTCGCAGAAGCAGGTGGACGACTTCATCACCGAGCAGGGCGTCCTGGTAAACCCCCTGGTCTACGACGGCTACCCGTCCATCGGCTGCGCGACCTGCACCAGCAAGGTCGAGGAAGGCGCGGACCCGCGCAGCGGCCGCTGGGCCGGCACCGGCAAGACGGAGTGCGGCATTCATGCGTGATCGCGTGCTGATAGCGGTCGCGCACGGCAGCAAGGACCCGCGGGCTTCGGCCACTGTCGCCGAGCTGGCGGCGGTGGCCAGGGACCGCTCGCCGGGACTGGACCTGCGCACCGCGTTCCTTGGTCATGCTCCGCCATCGCTGCCGCAGGTCCTGGGCACGATCGAGGCGGACCGCGAGGTTACCGTGCTGCCGCTGCTGCTGACCGCGGCGTTCCACAGCAAGGCCGACATTCCCCGCATGCTGGCCCGGGTGGCGCGGCCAGGGGTGAGCTACGGAGACACCCTCGGCCCGCACCCGCTGCTGCTCGACGCGCTCGGCCGGCGCCTGGCCGAGGCGGATCCCGGCGCGCACGCCGACCCGGGCCGCACCGCGGTCGTCCTGGCCGCGGCGGGATCCAGCGATCCCGAGGCCAACGCCACCATCGCCCGGCTGGCCGCGCAGTGGCAGGCCCGGGCGGGCTGGCACGCGGTCCGCCCGGCCTACGCCTCGGCCGCTGACCCGTCCCCGGCCGCGGCGGTCGCCGGCCTGCTGCGGGACGGGGCGCCGCGCGTCGCGGTGGCCACCTACCTGCTCGCCCCGGGGCTGTTCGCCGACCGGATCAGGCACGCGTCGCTGGCGGCCGGCGCGGCCGTCGTCTCCTCCGCGCTCGGCGCCTGCGCCGAGGTGGCCGACGTGCTGCTGGACCGGTTCGAGGAAATGGGATCAACAAGGCGGAGCGCGGCGTAACTCAGATCCGCGAATCTGGGTAAAACTCCGGGTAACCCCTCGGGAATACCGAGGAACCCCGATCCGCTAGTCACGATCCGGTATCGTACGTCCCTCCGGGCATACGCTGACCCGGCAGAGTCGGCCGCTGGCCGAACGCGACCCGATTGGCCGCCAAAGGGGGCGAATGCGTATCTGGCCGGGAACGCCATACCCGCTTGGTGCGACTTGGGACGGATGGGGCACGAATTTCGCCCTTTTCTCCGAAGTCGCGGAACGTGTGGAACTCTGCCTATTCGACGAACCCGGCGACCAGGGCGCGCTCACCGAGACCCGGGTCGAGCTCACCGAGACCGACGGCTTCGTCTGGCACGGCTACCTGCCGGGTATCGCACCGGGACAGCGCTATGGCTACCGCGTGCACGGCCCGCACGACCCGCCGCGCGGGCTGCGCTGCGACGGCTCCAAGCTGCTGCTCGACCCGTACGGCAAGGCGGTCGAGGGTGACGTCCGCTGGGACGCGTCGCTGTTCGACTACCAGTTCGCCAGCCCCACCAAGCGCAACACCACGGACAGCGCGCCGTGGATGCCGAAGAACGTGGTGATCAACCCGTTCTTCGACTGGGGCAACGACCGGGCCCCGCAGATCCCCTACCACGACACGATCATCTACGAGGCCCACGTGCGCGGGCTGACCTTGTGTCATCCCGAGGTCCCGGCGGCGCAGCGGGGCACCTACGCCGGGCTGGCCCACCCCGCGGTCGTCGCGCACCTGCAGCGGCTCGGCGTCACCGCGGTCGAGCTGATGCCGGTGCACCAGTTCGTGGCCGAGCAGTCCCTGGTCGAGCGCGGCCTGACCAACTACTGGGGCTACAACACGATCGGGTTCCTCGCCCCGCACAACCGGTACGCCTCGGCCGGCCAGCGCGGCGAGCAGGTCGGCGAGTTCAAGTCGATGGTCAAGGCGCTGCACGAGGCCGGCATCGAGGTCATCCTCGACGTGGTGTACAACCACACCGCGGAGGGCGACCACATGGGCCCGACGCTGTCCTTCCGCGGCATCGACAACGCCGCCTACTACCGGCTCTCGACCTCCGAGCGCTGGCGCTACCTGGACTACACGGGCTGCGGTAACAGCCTGAACGCCCGGCACCCGCACTCGCTGCAGCTGGTCATGGACTCGCTGCGGTACTGGATCCTGGAGATGCACGTCGACGGGTTCCGCTTCGACCTGGCCGCCGCGCTGGCCAGGGAACTGCACGACGTGGACCGCCTGTCCACCTTCTTCGACCTGGTCCAGCAGGACCCGGTGGTCTCCCAGGTCAAGCTCATCGCCGAGCCCTGGGATGTCGGCGAGGGCGGCTACCAGGTCGGCAACTTCCCGCCGCTGTGGAGCGAGTGGAACGGCAAGTACCGGGACACCATCCGCGACTTCTGGCGTGGCGAGCCCTCGACCGTGCCCGACTTCGCCTCGCGGCTCACCGGGTCCAGCGACCTGTACGCGACGAGCGGGCGCCGCCCGTTCGCCTCGATCAACTTCGTGACCTGCCACGACGGGTTCCCCCTGGAAGACCTGGTCTCCTACAACGGCAAGCACAACGAGGCCAACGGCGAGGGTAACAGGGACGGCACCGACGACAACCGCTCGTGGAACTGCGGCGCCGAGGGCCCGTCGGCTGACCCGGCCATCACCGGGCTGCGCGCCCGGCAGAAGCGGAACTTCCTGGTCACCTTGTTCCTGTCGCAGGGTGTCCCGATGCTGCTGGCCGGCGACGAGATGGGCCGCACGCAGCGCGGCAACAACAACGCCTACTGCCAGGACAACGAGATCTCCTGGGTCGACTGGGAGCACCCGGACGAGACGCTCGCCGGCTTCGTCAGCGATCTCATCACGATCCGCGCCGAGCATCCGGTGTTCCGCCGCCGCCGGTTCTTCGACGGGGAGGGGATCGCGTGGTTCACTCCCTCGGCCGAGGAGATGACCGGGGGGGACTGGGACGCGGGGTTCGCGAAGTCGCTCATCGTTTTCGTGAACGGCGACGCGATCGGCGAGCCCGACCGTCGCGGCCAGCCGATCCGGGACGACTCGTTCCTGCTGCTGATCAACGCCAGCGAGATCGACCTGGACTTCACGATCGTGCCGCACGAGTTCGGCGCGAGCTGGGAGAAGATTCTCGACACGGCCCGGCCGTCGCCTGCCGAACCGGACGCCGCCCCGCTCAAGCCCGGCGACATGATCCCCGTCGTCAGCCGGTCCGTCCAGTTGCTGCGCCGTGCCTGACCAGTTGTCAGACCGTTCGGAGCCGCTCGCCACGTACCGGCTCCAGCTGACCGCTGAGTTCGGATTCGCACAGGCCGGCGACCTCGCGGCGTACCTCGCGAACCTCGGTGTGAGCCACGTGTACCTGTCGCCGATCCTGGAGGCTGTTCCCGGGTCGGGCCACGGCTACGACATCACCGACCACTCCCGGATCCGCGCCGAGTTCGGCGGCGAGGACGGCTTCCGCGCGATGGCGCGGACACTCCGCGGCCACGGCCTCGGCATTGTCGTGGACATCGTGCCGAACCACATGGCGGTGCACGAGCACAACCGGCAGCTCTGGGACGTGCTGGCGCACGGCCAGCAATCCCGGTACGCGCACTGGTTCGACATCGACTGGGCGGCGGGCGACGGCAGGTTCCTGCTGCCCGTGCTGGACGATTCCGGCGATCCCCCCGGCATCTCGCTGCCGCCAGATGACACGCACTACAAGCTGATCCACTGGCGCACCGCGAACACCGAGCTGAACTGGCGCCGGTTCTTCGACGTGACCTCGCTGATCGGCATCCGGCAGGAGGACCCCGCGGTCTTCCAGGCCAGCCATCAGCTGCTGCTGCGGCTGATCGACGAGGGCCTGATCGACGGGCTGCGCGTCGACCATCCAGACGGCCTCGCCGATCCGCGCGGCTACTTCGACCGCCTGGCGGACGCGACCGGCGATCGCTGGGTCGTCGCGGAGAAGATCCTGGAGCGCAGCGAGCGGCTGCCGTCCGACTGGCGCTGCGCCGGCACCACCGGGTACGACGCGCTAGCCCTCGTCGACGGCCTGTTCATCGATCCGGCGGGCGCGCCGGCGCTGACCGCGCTGGTGGCGGAGCCGACCTTCGCCCAGGTCGCTCACCAGGCCAAGCACGAGGTCACCGAGCGCCTGTTTCCCGCGGAGGTGGCCCGCCTCACCCGGCTGCTGCCGTGGGCCAGCCAGGACGACGTCACCGCGGTGCTGACCGAACTCCTCGCGGCGTTTCCCGTATACCGCGCCTACGTGCACCCAGGGGAACCCGTGGCGCCGGAGTCGGCAGCGGCTGTCACCTCGGCCACCAATGCCGCCAAGCGGAACCTCCCGCACCAGCTGCATCATGTTGCCGACAAGCTGGCCGCCGCGGTCCTGGGCGACGGGTCACCGGAGGTGATCACCCGGTTCCAGCAGACCACCGGCCCGGTGCTGGCCAAAGGCATCGAGGACACCGCCAGCTACCGGTGGCCCCGGCTGCTCTCGCTGAACGAGGTCGGCGGCGATCCGGACCGGTTCGGCGTCACCGTGCCCGAGTTCTACACCGAGGCCGCGCGCCTGGCGCAGTCCTGGCCGCACACGATGACGACGCTGTCCACCCACGACACCAAGCGGCAGGAGGACGTGCGCGCCCGGCTCGCCGTGCTCGCCGAGCTGCCGCCCCGCTGGTCGCCGACCGGCACGATCGACGCCGCCACCGAGTACCTGGTCTGGCAGACCCTGGTGGGCGCCTGGCCGATCGACGACCAGCGGCTCAACGACTACCTCACCAAGGCGATCCGCGAGGCGAAGACCCACACCTCGTGGACCGAGCCCGTGCCCGGGTACGAACAGGCGGTGCTCGACTACGCCAAGCAGGTCTCGCGGGACGAGATCGCGTCGGTCGTCGCCGAGATCGCCCCGTACGCGCGGGTGAACTCGCTGGGTGCCAAGCTGGTCCAGCTCACCATGCCCGGCGTCCCCGACGTCTACCAAGGCTGCGAGCTCGGCGGCTTCGCGCTGGTGGACCCGGACAACCGCCGTCCCGTGGACCATGTCCCGCACACCGACCTGGACCGCGAGAAGCTGCTGATCACCAAGGCCGCGCTGCACTGCCGCCGCGACCACCCCGCGTGGTTCCGCGGCGCTTACATTCCGCTGACCGCGGACGGTCCCGCGAAAACCCACGTCATCGCCTTCGCTCGCGGGCAGGCGGTGACCGTGGCGACCCGGCTTCCCGCGGGTCTGCAGGGCAACGGCGGCTGGCAGACGACGACGCTCCACCTCCCCGGCACCCGCTGGCGCGACGTGCTCACCGGCACCACGCACACCGGCGCCGATCCAAAGCTGGCCGACCTGACCCGCGCCCTGCCCGTCGCCCTCCTGGTGCCGGAGCCATGACCGAGTTCCGCGTCTGGGCGCCGGACGCCCGCGAAGTCGAGCTGGACACCGGCGGCACCCGCCACGCCATGGCGAGCGATCCCGGCCGCCCCGGCTGGTGGCACGTCGACACGACGGCCACCGACTACTCGTTCCGCGTCGACGGCGGCGATCCCCTCCCCGACCCCAGGTCGCTGCGCCAGCCGCATGGCTTCGCCGGCCCGAGCCGCGTCTACGACCACCAAGCGTTCGCGTGGACCGACCAGCACTGGCGGCCGCCGGCGCTCCCCGGCATGGTCATCTACGAGCTGCACATCGGCACGTTCACCGCCGAAGGCACCTTCGACGCGGCCATCGCCAAGCTCGACTACCTCGCGGATCTCGGCGTCACCGCGGTCGAGGTCATGCCGGTCGCCGCCTTCCCCGGTGAGCACGGCTGGGGGTATGACGGCATCGGCCTGTGGGCGGTGCACGAGCCGTACGGCGGTCCGGACGGCCTCAAGCGGTTCGTCGACCAGGCCCATGCCCGCGGCCTCGCGGTCATCCTCGACGTCGTCTACAACCACGTCGGCATCGGGAACCGCCTGGCTGACTTCGGCCCCTATTTCACCGACGCGCACAGCACGCCGTGGGGTCCCGCGGTCAACCTGGACCAGTCCGGGTCCGACGAGGTCCGCGCGTTTCTCATCGGCAACGCGCTGATGTGGCTGCGCGACTTCCACATCGACGCGCTGCGGCTGGACGCGGTGCACGCGCTCCAGGACAACCGGGCCCTGCACTTCCTCGAGGAGCTCGCGATCGCCGCCGGGTCGCTGCCCGGCCGCGTGCTGATCGCCGAATCCGACACCAACGATCCCCGCGTCGTCACCCCGCGGGCGGCCGGCGGCCACGGCCTCGACGCGCAGTGGAGCGACGACTTCCACCACGCCGTGCACGCCGCGGTCACCGGCGAGCGGCAGGGCTACTACGCCGACTTCGGCACGATGGCGGCTCTCGCGAAAACCCTTAACCAGGTCTTTTTTCATAACGGCATATGGTCTTCTTTCCGGCACCGTTCCCACGGCCGCGAGGTCGACGTGGCACGCACGCCCGGGTACCGGTTCCTCGGCTACCTCCAGGACCACGATCAGGTCGGCAACCGCGCCACCGGCGACCGGATGCGCGCCGAGGCCGCCAGGATCGCCGCGGCCCTGGTGCTCACCTCGCCGTTCACGCCGATGCTGTTCATGGGCGAGGAGTGGGGCGCGGACACCCCGTGGCAGTACTTCACCGACCACACCGATCCCGGGCTCGCGCGCGCCGTCCGCGACGGACGCCGGCAGGAGTTCGCCACCCACGGCTGGGCCGCCGCCGATGTGCCGGACCCCCAGGACAAGGCCACGTTCCTGCGCTCCAAGCTGGACTGGACCCAGCCGGACCGCGAGCCGTACGCGAGCATGCTGGCCTGGTACCGCGAGCTGCTCGCCTTGCGCCGCGCGCACCCCGAACTCGCCGACCCCGCGCTCACCCACGTCCATGTCGACTTCGACGAGGCCGCCCGCTGGCTCGTCGTCCACCGCGGCCCGTTCCGGGTAGCGGTCAACCTGGGTGACTCCGATGTCACGGTTCCTGCGGCCGGCATCCTGGCCGGGTCCGCGCCGGGTGTCGAGCTCGCCGGCGGCCAGTGCACGCTTCCCCCGCTGACCTGCGCCATCGTGTCCGGAGGAAGCACCACTGCCGTTATGAGATAGACCGGACCTTGGTTATGGTGCCGCCCGCTGCTACCGACGCAAGGCCAGCCAGGGCGAACAGCGCGGGATAGCTGTGGCCGAGGCCGACCACGCCGCCGGCGATGACCGGCGCGACGACGAGCGGCAGCGAGTAGCCGATGTTCAGCACGCCGAGGTCCTTGGCGCGGTCGGTGGCGGCGGGCAGCACCGCGGTCAGCACGGCCGGCGCCGCGGCCCAGTAGGTGCCGAAGCCGAAGCCGAGCAGCGGCGCCGCGACCAGCGCCAGGCTCCAGGTCGGCGAGATCACCAGCAGCAGCGCGGCCAGCCCGCAGGCGCCCGCCGCGCCGATGATGTAGGGGCGGCGCCTGCCGGACTTGTCCGAGGCATTGCCGCAGACCACGCCAGCGACCGCCAGCGCGATCGCGTACAGCGCCATCAGGATCAGCAGATTGTCCTGCGCGTTGCGCGGGTGAACCTGGTCGGTGAGGAAGTACAGCAGGTACAGCGTGCCGAGGTCGTTGCCGAGGTTCACCAGGAAATGGGTGAGCCAGGCCCAGCCGAAGTCCGGGTAGCGCTTCGGCGAGATCCAGAGCTGCTTGAGTGCCTCGGGGATCGGCGTGGCTGGTTTGTACTCGGCCGGCAGCGTTTCGTCCGGCGTCTTCAGCACGAAGACGGCAGCGCCGGCGACGACAAGCAGGCCGCAGGTCAGGTAGCCGGCCGAGATGCCGGTGACGATCAGGATCACGATCAGCGCGCCGAGCACCGTGCCGAGCATCTGGCTGATGCCGATCAGCCCGCCGATCGTGCCGCGCTGGTTAGCCGGAACCCGGTCGGGCAGCGCGGAGGTCAGCGTCGCGAGCATGCCGCCGAGACCGATCTGCGCCACGCACCAGCCGAGGACCATCACCGGGATGTCCGGGGCGCCGGCGAGGATCGCGAGGCCAGCCGCGCCGGTGACCGCACCCGCGAGCGTCCAGGGATGGCGCCGGCCGCGGGCGTGCGTGGTGCGGTCGGAGTGCGCGCCGACGATCGGGTTGGCGATCAGGCTCGCGATGGCGCCGGCCGCCATCACCACGGAGAACAGCGCGGCCTTGTCGGCGTGGTGCAGCGATTCGACCTGTTCGGGGAGCAGCACCTGGATCGGTGCGTAGATCGCGAGCCACATGCCCGTGTTGGCCAGGAACAGCAGCGTCACCCAGCCGCGCTTGACCGCGGTGACCGGTTCGGCCAGCGCCGCCGGGATCTTGGTCGCCGTGATCTCATCCATAGCACTGGCCTTCGCCCCGGTACGTGGGCACGGGGGTCAGGGTCGTGCCGTCGAGCGCGTAATAGGTGGTGAACCGCTCGGCCAGCTCGCCGGCCTTCGCGTGCCGCATCCAGACCCGGTCGCCGGGCTTCAGGTTCAGGGCGGCGGTCCCGCGGACGGGGGTCTGGACTTCGCCCGCGCCTTCGGTGCCGGTGAGCCTGAGGCCACGGGGGAGGTACGGGGTGGGCAGGCGGTCCTTCGTGCCGGTGCCCGACGCCAGGTAGCCGCCGCCGAAGAGCGTCGCGATGTTCGGTGCCGGCTTGCGGGTGACCGGGAGCGCGTAGACCAGGGCGGGTTTTGGGCGGAATTTGGTGTAGGCGTCGAACAGGGTCGGGCCGATCAGGCCGGACCCGGCGGCGAGCTCGGTGACGCTCGTGTCGGTGGCCGTGGTTTCCAGGCTGCCGGTGCCGCCGCCGTTGACGAACTCCAGGTCGGCGACGGTCCTGATGCGCTCGATGGCCAGTGCCCGGCGCTCGTTGAGCTCCGGCGCCGAACGGGCCTGGATGAACCGGATCGCCTGTCCCTTGAGCGGGTTGCCGGGTGGGCTGTCGCCCAGGCCGGCGATCTGGCCCTCGTAGCCCATCACGCCGGTGAGCGTGACGCCGCCGTGTTTGGCTATCGTCTGCGCGAAGTCGAACGCCTGCTCCGGGGTGTGCAGCGGTGATCTTCTCGTGCCGATGTGGACGTTCCTGGCTGGGCGCCAGGAGACGTCCAGGTCGAGGGCGACCCTAATGGTCTGACCTTGCCCCTGTCCCTGCCCCTGCCTCGCCTGGTCGATGAGGTCCAGGTGGGCGGGCTCGTCGATCATGATCGTGATGTGCTGGCGGGCCTGTTCGTCGCCGGCGAGCCTCGCGAGTGCCTGGCGGTCGACGGTCGGATAGGCGACCAGGATGTCCGTGCTCAGGCCTAGTTCGTGGAGCCAGAGCGCCTCGGCGAGGGAGTAGGCCATCAGGCTTTTGTAGCCTGGGTGCTTGAGGACCCGCTCGATCAGGAAACGGCACCGGATGGACTTGGTCGCGATACGGATCGGCTTGCCGGCGGCGCGGCGGGCCATGTCGCCGGCGTTGTGGTCGAATGCCTGGAGGTCGACCAGCGCCAGCGGCGGATCAAGCTCCTTGGTGGCCTCGTCATAGCGTTCCCGCAGGTCCATGAGGCGAGAATAACTGGGGTGGGGATGCGCAGGCTACTCTTGGGTAATGGGAACTGAGTGGCGGAACTGGTCCGGCACGGTGTCGGCCACGCCCGCGCGGTGGGTCCGGCCTGGTAGCGTCGCGGAGATCTCGGCGGCGGTTCGGTCCGCTGCTTCAGCCGGGTTGACGGTGCGGGCGCTCGGCAGCGGGCACTCGTTCACCCCGATCGCTGCCTGTGATGGCGGGGTGGCGCTGGATTTGTCCGGGTTTACCGGGATCGTGTCCGCGGACGCCGGGACCGGGGTGGTGACCGTGCGGTCCGGGACGCGGCTCGGGGACCTGAACAAGTCGCTGGCGGCGATGGGGCTCGCCATGGCGAACCTCGGCGACATCGACGTGCAGACGCTCGCCGGGGCACTGGCCACCGGGACCCACGGGACGGGCTCGTCGCTGGGCGGCCTGGCTACCCAGGTGCTGGGGTTGTCGCTGGTGCTGGCGGACGGGTCGTCGGTGTCCTGCTCTCCTGGTTCCGCGCTGTTCGACGCGGCCCGGGTCGGGCTCGGTTCATTGGGCGTCGTCACGACCGTTACCTTGCAGTGCGTGCCCGCGTTCTCGCTGGTGGCGGACGAGAGCCCGGAACCGGTTGATTCGGTGCTGGCGTCGTTCGACTCGCTGGCCGCGAGCAATGATCACTTCGAGTTCTACTGGTTTCCGTACGGGCGCAAGGCCCTGGTGAAGCGCAACAACCGGCAAGCCCAAAGCCCACCACCTCCCCCAATGTCGGCCTGGCGGAAGTACTGGGAGTTCGAGGTGATGGAGAACGCGGCTTTCGGGGCGCTGTGCCGGCTGGGCCGCGCGATGCCGCGGCTGATTCCGTCCCTGGGCCGGCTGTCGTCTTCCGCGCTGTCCCGGCGGTCGTACACGGCTGCGTCATATGAGGTCTTCGTGACCCCGCGGCGGGTCCGGTTCGTGGAGTCCGAGTACGCGGTTCCACGTGAATCGTTGCTCGACGTGCTGGCGGAGTTGCGCCGCGCGGTGCCGCGCCTGGCCGCACCCGTGATGTTCCCGGTCGAGGTGCGGGTCGCGGCGCCGGACGACATCTGGCTGTCCACCGCGTACGGGCGTGAGTCGGCATACGTGGCGATTCACCAGTTCGTGGGCCTGCCGTACCAGGAGTACTTCGCCATGTTCGAGTCGGTGATGGCTGGTGTCGGCGGGCGGCCGCACTGGGGCAAGATGCATTCGCTGGACGCCGCGCGGCTAGCGGCGCTGTACCCGAAGTTCGAGGACTTCCGCCGAGTACGCACGGAGGTCGACCCCGAGGGGCGGTTCTTGAACCCGTACCTAAAGCGGGTCCTGGGAGTCGAATGAACGCTTAGGCAGGGGGTGGACGCTTAGCGTGCTGGGCTCGGGATGCCGACGCCGGCCCGGCGCCCGGCCCTGGGGGCGGCCGGCCCTGGGTGCGGCCGGCCTGGCCTGGGGACGGCCGGACTTGGGGCTGGCCCGGGCTTGGGGATGGCCCGGGCTTGGGGATGGCCCGGCACGCCCGCCTGGCGATGGCGGCAACGTGCCGGATTACCCCATCGTGGTGGATCGACCCCCGTTGCGGAGGGTCATAGTTCCACGAAGGGGCAGGATTCCACGTTGTCGCGAACGCCGTCGCCGCATCTGCGTACCACCAAGCGCACCGCACACGCCAGCCCCGGCAGTCACAGGCAACCGGGAAAGCATAGTGGACCGGGGACAGGACATGGACGGGGACCGCGACACCGGCATCACCGTAACCGCAAGCTAAGTGACATTGCGCCTAGGCGGGACGTGTTCCCTCGCCACGCCCCGCCTGTATGAAGCGTTCTAGCCCCGTGCTTTCCATCCTCAGACCCAGGAAGCGCGCACGGCCTGTCCTCCCTCCGACAGTAGCCTGCGGGCCGCCGAGTATCCGGAACATGAGTACGCCGGGTAATCGTGGCTCGTCAAACACTATTTAGCGACGCATTTCGGCCGGAGTCACGCAAATACTCCGCAATAGTGCAGAAGATGGCACGACTGGGTTAAGGTAGCTAATTGGAACTAGTCCTTTACGGTGAGCATCCGACTAGATCAGGGTCATTAGCGTCACGCTCGGAACGGTGGCACATGGAAGCCTCATCCGACACTGCCGGTCGATTTCGTTTCGGCGGTTTCCGTCGATGGGAGTGGTGGCAGCTTCCACCTGTCCTACGGTGCTACGTGGGTGTTATTACATGCGGGGCACTCGGATTTGGAGCCTACGCGGCCTCGCAGACCTCGTGGCATGCCGACGATCTCGTGAGGTACCTGCCCCTCCTTGGTTGTGCCATGGTGTCTGTCGCCGCGACCCCGCGGAGCACCTATATCCAAGGAAAGGTAACGAGGGACTTCCTCACGGTGTGGGTTCTGCCGGTGGCGATCGCGCTACCGCCCGCCTACGCGATGAGCATGCCAATTCCACTCTATATCCTGACACAATGGCGAGTGCATCGTGGACCTATCTACCGCAAGGCCTTTTCCGCTAGTGCGACCGCTCTCGCATACGGCGCCGCATCACTCGTATTCCGGCAGTTCCCGGCGAGCTTTGCAGGTCCTGCTATCCACACGGGAACCCATGCGCTGACCTGGGCTATAGCGGTAGCAATCTGCGAACTATTCGTCGGTCGACTCCACACGGTTCTGCTCCTGATAGCAATCAAGCTGTCCGATCCAAGCCTCCGTGTCCTCCAGCTTGAGTTGAACCGGGAATCGCTGCTGTCTAACTTCGCAGAGTCCGACCTTGGGATCTTGATCAGCGTGGTGGTTGCAGCAAACCCATTGCTCTCAATATTTACGGTGCCCACCATTATGCTTGCCCGCAGGTTCATGATGCATGCCCAGCTGATGGCCCAAGCCCGCGTAGATACGAAGACTGGTCTGCTCAACTCGTCCACCTGGGAGGCGGAGGCGAGCACTGAACTGGCCCGCGCCATCCGGATGCATGCGCCGCTCTCCGTCGCGCTGATCGACATCGACCACTTCAAGCGGGTGAACGACACCCACGGGCACCTCGTCGGCGACGTCGTCCTCCGCGCCGTCACCGACGCCATCCGCGAGCACCTGCGGAACTACGACCTGGCCGGACGGTTCGGCGGCGAGGAGTTCGTCGTGCTCCTGCCCCAGGCCGGCGAAACCGACGCGGTCAACATCGCCGAACGCCTGCGCACCCACGTGGCGAGCATGCGAATTCCCGTGAATCCCGACGTCCCGGACGGCACGCACGTCCGCCTCACGATCTCGGTCGGTGTGGCCGCGCTGGATGACTCCCGCCGCGAGCTCACCAACCTGATGGCCGCCGCCGATGCCGCGCTCTACCAGGCGAAACAGTCCGGCCGAAACCAGACCCGGGTCACCCCGGCACAGCCCCGCGCGATCGTCGGTGCTGCGCGGGCCACCGACCAGAAGCTCCTGCGCTGAGGCCGGTCAGCTATAAAGTCCACTCATGACGACCCCTTATGTCACGGTCGGCTCCGGCGATCATCACGTGCTCGCCGTGCACGGCTGGTTCGGCTCGGCACTTGGCTGGGGAGCGCTGCCCGATTACGTCGACCAGGACGAGTTCACCTATGTCTTCATGAACCTGCGCGGTTACGCCGAACGCAGGGACATCACCGGCCAGTACACCACCGATGAGGCCGCGGCCGACGCCGTCCAGCTCGCCGACGACCTCGGCTGGGACCGGTTCTCGCTGATCGGTCACTCGATGGGCGGCAAGCTGATCCAGCACGTCCTCATCGATGCGCCGGACCGAGTCCGAGCGCTGATCCCGATCACCCCGGTCCCTGCCTGTGGCGTGCCGTTCGACGACGACTCCTGGGCGCTGTTCAGCGGTGCGGCCGAGAACCCGGGCAACCGCGCCGCGATCATCAACATCACCACCGGCAACAGGCTCACGCCCAGGTTCATCGACTCGATTGTCCAGCATTCGCTCGACAACTCCGATGCCAAGGCCTTCGGCGCCTACCTGCACTCCTGGGGCAAGGCGGACTTCTCCGAGCAGGTCATCGGTAACCCGAAGCCGGTCAAGGTGATCGTCGGCGAACACGACCTGGCGCTCGGCGAGCCGTTCGCCCGCCAGACCTGGCTGCGGCACTACCCGAACGCCGAACTGACCGTCCTGCCGAACGCCGGCCATTACCCGATGTTCGAGACGCCGGTGGCGCTGGTCACCACCATCGAGCAGTACTTGCGCCGGGAATGACCGATACACAGGTCGTCTTCGACCCGGAAACATACGTCACGGGTGTCCCATTCGACGCCCTCGCGAGGCTTCGCCGCGACGCCCCGGTCGTCTGGGTGGACGAAACCCCGGTGCTCGGCTGGCCCGGCGGTCCGGGATTCTGGCTGGTGCTCCGCCACGCCGGCGTCGAGACGGTGCTGAAGCAGCCTGCGCTGTTCTCCTCCGCGCGCGGCGCGACCCAGATCCGCGACCCCGCGACCCCCGAGGCGCTGCGCTACGTCCGGCAGATGATGCTCAACATGGACCCGCCGGAGCACTCCCGCCTGCGTCGCCTGCTCGCGCGCTCCTTCACGCCGCGCGCGGTCGCGCAGCTTGAGGCCCGCATCCGCCGTCACGTGGCCGCCATCTGCGACTCGGTATTTATTGGGCATAACGGCATTACTGACTTCGCCAAGGACGTTGCTTCGGATTTGCCGCTGCTGACGCTCGCGGATGTGCTCGGTGTCCCGGAACAGGATCGGTGGCTGCTGTTCGACTGGTCCAACCGGGTGATCGGCTACCAGGATCCCGACTACGCCACCTCGGCCGAGTTCGATCCCGCGAGCGCCACGCCGATGGTCCGCGAGGCCCTGGCGTTGCGGCCTTCGGGACCGACGGATCCGCGTACCCGCGACGGCATGCCGGACCTGTATGCATATGCGCACCTGCTGGCCGAGCACAAGCGTCGCGATCCCGGCGACGACGTCATGTCAATCCTGCTGTCCCAGACGGACGTATCGACGGCCGAGTTCGAGAACATGTTCTGGCTGTTCGCGGTCGCCGGCAACGAGACGCTGCGGAACGGCTTGCCCGGTGCCTGCATCGCGCTGCTCGAGCACCCGCGGGCACAGGACGAACTCCGCGCGAATCCCGCGCTCCTGGACACCGCGGTTGACGAAATGCTGCGCTGGTGGACGCCCGTGATGAACTTCCGCCGCACCGCGACCCAGGACTGTGACGTGGCTGGTCAGCACGTTGCCGAGGGCGACAAGGTAGTCGTCTCGTTCGTTTCCGCGAACCGTGACGAGTCCGTGTTTCCCGACCCGGATCGCTTCGACATCCACCGGACGCCGAACCCGCATCTGGTCTTCGGCCACGGCCCGCACTTCTGCCTCGGCGCTCACCTGGCCCGCGCGCAAATGCGCGCGCTGTTCCGTGAAGTGCTGTCCCGGACAAGCTCGCTGACCTACGCCGGCGCGCCGGCGTTCCTCCGCTCCAACTTCCAGCGCGGCGTCAAGTCGCTGCCCGTGAAGTGGGCGGAAGCGTCAGGTGAGTGAGCGAACATCCGCCACGTCGTATTCGGCCACCGAGGCCGAAAGCATCGCCGCGCTCTGCTCTTGGCTTGGGCCGCTGCCCCGGAAGGCCTGCACGGCTTCCTGAGTCTGCCAGCGTTCGAAGACGTTGATCCGTCCCGGGTCTATCAGGTCGGCAGTGATCGCGAAGTCGAGGCAGCCGGGTGCGCGGCGCGCCTGTTCCACGACCTCGGCGCAGCCGACGAGATAGCGCTCTCGCTCGGCCGGGTCGACGAAGATCTGTCCGGCGACGATTACCATCGTGTCTCCTTGCGGTGCCGGT
>DASRFJ010000216.1:0-5474 GCA_035651595.1 Streptosporangiaceae bacterium
CACCCCCGCCCAGCTCCGCGACTACGCCGCCGCAGCCGGCATCACCCTCCCGGACAGCCAGGCACGCCGCCACACCCGCCAGACCCGCCCACAGCAAACCACGACACGCCCGGGCTCGCCGACTAAATAAACGACGTGGCCTAACCAAGGGTCCCGTTACCACGAAGGGAAAATACGCCACGTTAACCGAGGTCCATCGAGCCTGCCGCTGACCCGCCGGGCGGCCAGTGATGCGGCACCCGCAAAAAGACACGCTCTAGTGGGCTCAACTGCGTAATTGACACGCTGGGGGGCGGGCGGCTGGCTGGGGCGGGCGGCTGGCTGGCTGGGGCGGGCGGCTGGCCGGGGTGGGCGGCTGGCCGGGGTGGGCGGCTGGCCGGGGTGGTGCGCACGATGGGTAACGCCAAGAACTCCAGGAACGTCGCAACCGCCTTGGCGATGTCCGCGGCGGTCCAGTCCAGCGCCGCCGCGGAGACCGTTACCTCGGTCTTGGCGACGTCCGGCAGCTCAGTGGCAGCCCAGCGGAAGAACAGGCTGGTCCGGGTCTCCTCCGCCAGCCGCAGCGAAGCCTCGGTCAGGACCGGAGCGGGATACGGCAGCCACACCGCGAACTGGTTGGTGTGCGGCGGCTCAGGCAGCAACCGGAAAAACGGCAGATCCGTAAGCGCCTGCCGCAGCGCACCGGCGACCACCTTGGCGTGGGTCACATACATACCAAGCCTGGGCAGTTCGGTGTCCAGGCCGTGCAGGGCGGCGAGCGCCGCGGGAAACTGCTGGTAGAGCTGCCCGCCGTACCGGTGCCGCCACGCCTTGGCATCCGCAATGAAGTCCGAAGGCCCGGCCAGCGCGGCGCCGGACAGGCCGCCGAGCGACTTGTAGAACGACACGTACACGCTGTCGGCGAGCCCAGCGATCGCCGCCAGCGGCTCGCCGAAGTGCGGCTGGCACTCCCACAGCCGCGCCCCGTCCAGGTGCACGACCGCGCCACGATCCCGGCCAGCGGCGACCGCCGCACACAGCTCGTCCCAGGTCGGCAGCAGGAACCCCGCGTCCCGCAGCGGCAGCTCCAGCATCAGAACCCCGAACGGCTCGTCCGCGTCGCGGATCTCGGCGGCCGTGGGCGGGCGCGGCTCGGTCGTCAGGTGGATGGTGCGCAGGCCGGCCACGGCCGTCAGCGCTTGGCGTTCGTGCAGTTCCGGGTGGGCGAGCGAGTGCAGCCCGACCACCGGGTTGCCAGTGCGGGCCGCCCAGCAGCGGAGCGCGACCTGCTGCGCCATCGTGCCGGTGGGGAAGAACGCCGCGTCCGGTTTGCCGAGCAGGCTGGCCACTCGCTGCTCCAGCGTACGGACGACGCCGTCCCCGTACATGTCGGGAGCGGCGTCGAGGTCGTATCCGGAGCCGGCGAGCGCCGCGAGCCGGTCCCGCATCGTGAGCTGCCTGCCGTGCGAAAGCACCCGGTCACAGGCGTTGATCGCGACTGTCCGGCGGCGCTCCAGGTCCGTTTCGTCCACGTCCTGACGCTATCTCACGGCCACCCTCACGCCAGTTCGGCCTGAAGGACACCGGAGATCGAGCCACGTGCGACGGCGCGGGCCGGCACCATGGCCAGCGCGGCGACCGCGGCGAGGATGCTAAGCGCGGCGAGCGCCAGCAGGCCGGCCGACGGCAGGCTGATCGTGTGCGCGTGGCTCGCCGCCGCGTACAGCGCGATGCCCAGCGGCACGCCCGCGATCACCCCGGGCAGCGCCGCGATGCCCTGGGCGGCGGCCTGCGCCTGGAGAAGCTGACGTGGTGTCGCGCCGAGAGCCTGGATGAGCGCCGCGGAGTGGCGGGCGTCCACCGCGGTCACCCAGCCCGTGAACACGGCGTTCACCACGGCGAGCACGATCAGCACCACGGTCGTCACGAGCAGCGCCTCGCTGTCCCGCTGGATGATCGGGTTGGCGATGCCCTGCTGGCTCACGTAGCCGAGGCTCGCGGTGGAATGGAAGACGAGCACGGTGGTGGCCGCGGTTGTCGTCACCGCGGCGCTCGCCATGGTGAGCAGCGACCGGCGCGGCCGTCGCGCGGCCAGCCGCAGCCCGATCAGCAGCGGGACCGGCAGGCGGGTGGACAGCGCGATGAGGCGCCCGTGCCGCCATGCCCGACCCGATGAC
Organism: Streptosporangiaceae bacterium; assembly: GCA_035651595.1. GTDB lineage: Bacteria > Actinomycetota > Actinomycetes > Streptosporangiales > Streptosporangiaceae > JAFARZ01. Next base: position 2,157 of record DASRFJ010000216.1, read on the forward strand.
GCCGCGGCGAGCGCGCTCACCGTGCTGGTACGGGCGGCGCGGATGGCGGGCACCAGCGTGGCGAGCAGGGCAACGCCGAGCGCGACCGCCAGCACCAGCCCGGCAACACCGAGGGTGAGGGACGGCGCGCTGGGCGCGCCGATCAGCCCTGCGCCCGGGCTGGACAGCACGGGCGCGGTCAGCCAGCCGGCCAGCAGCCCGGCACCGGCCGCGGCCAAGGCGATGGCCAGATGCTCGGCGAGCAGCACGCCGGCGACCAGATCCGGGGTGCCGCCCGCGGCCTTCAGCAGGCCGACGCGCCGGGTCTGCTCGATCATCCGGCCGCCCGCCAGCAGCGCGACGCTCGCCAGCGCGAGCAGCACGATCAGGAACGTGCCGACCTGGAGCACGGTCTGCTCGTCGGCGACCAGCAGCGCGTCCGCGGTGCTGATAGCCTGCCCGCTGGTCAGGTTGGCCTGGAACTCGCGACCGCCGCCGTTGACGATCGACGCCGCCGTGGCGGGGTTCTTCAGCGTCACGTTGACCACATAGTTCAGTCCGAAGTACGACGAGATGCTCCGCACATCGCTCTCGGTGGCCCAGACGACGCCCGGCCGGCCGTTGAGGTCCGGCGCGTTCGCCGCCGGGACGCTCTGCTCGGGACCGCCGATCACGCATCCCGTCTCGCACAGCTCCGGATACGGCGGCCATGCGGCGCTGACCGCGAGGCCGGCAATCGTGAAACGTTTGTAGTTCAGCGTGATCCGGTCACCCACGCCGACCCCGAGCGAGGTCGCGAACGCGCGCTCGAGCACCACACCGCCAGGCCGTACCCAGGTCCCCGCGGTCACCGCGGGCTGATCCACGGCGGCGTTCGCCGTCTCGGTACGGCCCTGCACCATCGCGATGCCGGTATAGCGGCCGGTGCTCAGCGCGGCCGCGGTCGCCGGGAACGGGCCGCTGGACGCGGTCACCCCGGCGATGTGCGTCACGCCCGCCGCCTGGGACACACCAGGTCCCTCGGCCACCAGATCCGGGCCGCGGGTCGCGGCCCTGGTGGCCTGGTACGGGTTGCCGGTGACGCCGTGCAGGATCAGGCCCAGCGTCAGCACCGCGGTGGCGGCGCCGATCGCGAGCAGTGCCAGCGCGGATTCCGCGGGACGGTGCCGGATGTCGCGGACCGCGAGCCGGCCGATGAGCAGCAGACGTCCCATGACCGGTCAACCCTCCAGCCCGGCGAGCGCGCCGAGGGTTGCCGCGGGTACCGCCGGTCAGCCGGGTCTCATCCACGAACGCCCCGTCCCGCATGGAGATCAGCCGGTCCGCGGTTGCCGCGATACGCGAGTCGTGCGTGACGATCACCAGCGTCTGACCGGTCGCGCGGAGGCTGTCGAACAGCCGCAGCACGTCGAGCGTCGCGGCGCTGTCCAGGTTGCCGGTGGGCTCGTCGGCCAGCACCACCAGCGGCTCGTTGCTCAGCGCCCGGGCGACCGCGACCCGCTGACGCTGGCCGCCGGACAGCGCGGCGGGCAGGAACGAGGCCCGGTCGGCGAGGCCGACGCGCTCAAGCAGCTCGCTGGCGCGGCGGCGCGCGGTCCGCGGCGACTTGCCGGCCAGCAACGCGGGCAGCTCGACGTTCTCCCTGGCGGTCAGCTCGTCGATGAGGTGGAAGGCCTGGAACACGAAGCCGATCGCGGTGCGCCGCAGCTTGGCCAGCGCGCGCTCCCCAAGCCGGTCCAGCGTGCTGCCCGCCACGTCGATAGAGCCGCCGGACGCGCGCTCCAGCCCGCCGAGCAAATGCAGCAGCGTCGACTTCCCGCAGCCGCTCGGGCCCATGATGGCGAGCGTCTCGGCGGCGGCCACCTCCAGGCTTACTTCGTCGACGGCGCGGACCAGCGCGTCGCCCTTGCCGAACTCCTTGCGCAGGTCTGTGGTGCGCAGCACGCATTCGCTCATCGGGGGTCCTTCTCGGTGCGTCTGTTGGTGAGCCAGTGCCGCTCGCAGGCTTCCAGCCAGCGCAGGTCGGCCTGGAGCCGGAGCGCGACGCCTTCGAGCAGCAGGCCGGCGGCGGTGCCGTCCGGTTCGTCCATGGCGGCGCGCTGGGTGTCCCGCAGCAGCCGGAGCAGCTCGCGGCGCTGCGCGTCCACGATCGTCAGCGGGTCGGCCAGGTGTCCCGCGGCGGCGGCCGCGAGCTTGAGATGGAATTCGGCGGGCGCCGGTCCCGGCCAGGTGACCTCGGCCAGCCAGTCGGCCACCCGCCGCTGGCCGGCCGGGGTCAGTGCGTACACCTTGCGGTCGGGCCGGTCCGGCAGACCGGGCTCCCGCTCGCAGGAGACGAAGCCGCCCTTTTCCAGGCGGCCGAGCGTCACGTAGATCTGGCCGGCGTTCATCGCCTCGCCGACCGGGCCGAGCGCGTCTCGCAGCCTCGCCCGCAGCTCGTAGCCGTGTGACGGCTCCTTCGCCAGCATCGCCAGCACGACGTCTTGCACCGGGCGCCTCCGACGGTTCGATCACGCCGCATAGATAACGGTTATATGGCAATAGATACCCGTTATCCGTGACCGGTGTCAAGGCCCTGTTGGCGCCTGGGGCGATCAACGCGATGGTGCTGCTAGGGCTGCTTTTCTGGGTGCTCGGTGAGCGCAAGCGTAAAACCGGTCTGACCGGCATCGTTGTCTCGGTGGAAACTGACATAGGTACCGAACGACCCTGACTGCTTCTGACTGACTCACTGGTAACTTCGGGTGGCCGAAGCTCTAGCGGCCGGTCATTCGCATGCGTATGGTTTCCCTCAGAATTGCCGGTGACGGGAGGACTCTGGTATGCGAGGTCGCGTGTTGTCCACGTTCGGGGCCGCCGCGCTCGGCTGCGGCATGCTGTCCGCCTGGGCGCTGCCCGCGAGCGCCGGGGTGTGGGGCACGCCGCGGGTCCTGCTCGTCGGCAGCTACCACGGTATGGCCGGCCGGTACCGGACCATCCAGGCCGCGGTGAACGCCGCGCACAAGGGCGATTTCATCCTGGTCGGTCCCGGCGACTATCACGAGACCGCGGACGAGACCGGCCCGTATGGCAATCCGTCCGACGGTGAGATGGGCGGCGTCTTCATCAGCAAGTCCGGCCTCACGCTGCGTGGCATGAACCGCGACACGGTGATCGTGGACGGCACGAAGGCCGGCGCCGCCCCGTGCAGCTCGCAGGCGGCGGACCAGAACTTCGGCCGGGCCGGCACGAAGGGCGCGGCGGTCGGCCGCAACGGCATCCTGGTCTGGAAGGCGAACGACGTCAGCATCGAGAACCTCACCGTCTGCAACTTCCTCGCCGGTACCGGCGCGTCCGGCA
>DASRFJ010000217.1:0-39786 GCA_035651595.1 Streptosporangiaceae bacterium
CCGGTGGCCGCGAGGATCACCCGCGCGCCGAGCGCGGCGGGGTAGCCGGTGACAACCTCGCCGGGCCGGGCGGGTGGTCGTCCGGCAGTCAGGACATACGGCGTCAGCGCAGCGCTGCTCCAGCCGTGGGCGACGGCGGCCCTATCGCCGAGCCGGGCAGGCACCGACACGTCGCCGATTGCCGCCCGGACTCCGGGCACTGCCGCCAGCCGCGCAGTAAGCGCAGAGCTCACCCGCGCGCGCTCGCCGAGCAGGACATCGGAGTCGGCGCCGACCTTCTGCTGGCCGGTCACGACCGCCGCAGCGCCGGCGTAGCGCTCGACGGGCGCATGCGTGCGCAGAATGGACTCCAGTTGCATGCCCCAGGCCATCGAGAGCGCGCCCGCGGCGAAGAGCGCGATCAACGCGCCGACGAACGTGCCAAGGCGCCCACGAGCACTGCGAACGGCCAGACGCAGCATCGCTCAGCCCCCCAAATGCGCGAGGCGCTTTGCGACTTCGTCGGCACTGGGGACATCGATCGTCCCGGCCACCCGCCCGTCGGCGAGCAGCACCACCCGGTCGGCGTAGGCTCCCGCCACCGGGTCGTGGGTGACCATCACCACCGTGCCCCCGTCCTTGTCGACGACCTCACGGAGCAGGCCGAGCACCTCTTGTCCGGTATGGGTATCCAGCGCTCCGGTTGGCTCATCAGCGAACACCACCTCGGGCCGGGTGATAAGGGCCCGGGCGATCGCGACCCGCTGCTGCTGGCCGCCGGAGAGCTGCGCGGGGCGGTCGCGCAGGCGCTGCTCCAGCCCGACCCGTGCGGCGATCTCACGCACGGCAGCGCGTCGCGGCCCGCGGCCGTCCAGACGCAGCGGCAAGGCGATGTTCTGGGCAACGGTGAGCGATGGCAGCAGGTTGAAGGCCTGGAATACGAACCCGACCCGCTCGCGTCGCAGGATCGTCAGCCGCCGCTCGCTGAGGTCGGCCAGGTCGGTGCCGCCGAGCGCGACGCCGCCGGAGGTAGGCTGGTCCAGCCCCGCCGCCACGTTCAGGAACGTGCTCTTGCCCGAGCCCGATGGCCCCATGATCGCGGTGAACGATCCCGGGTCGAGCACGGCGCTGACGCCGTCGAGGGCAACGACGGCTCCCTCGCCGCGGCCATAGACCTTGCGGACGTCGCGCAGTGCGACGGCCGCCGCGCTGGCCCGGGATGTGAGGGGGTTCCTCGCGGGATTCATGGGCACAACGTAGGATCCGGGAGCCCGCGACGGCATCGTCGCGAAGCCGTGATTGCGGCTCCTACTCAGGTAGGAGGCGGCCGGCCGCGAAGCGGTTTACCGTCCTTTCATGGAACGCCTGGCGCGCCGGTTCGCACTCGACATCCTGGTCGTGATCGTGGCGGTCGAGAGCGCGGTCGAAGTCGCGCTCCGGCACCACGCGCACCACCAAGGGTTCGCCGTGCCGGCGGTCGTGCTGGTGGTGCTGCCGCTGCTCGCCCGGCGTCGCTTCCCGTTCTACGCACCCGCGGCGGTCTGGCTGGTGGCCGCCGCGGCCTCGTTCGCCGACGGGCTGCTTGTCGTGATGCCGGCCAGCACGGTCATCGCGGGCATGATCGCCGCGTTCCTGCTCGGGGACCTCGACGATGGCCTCCAGGCCCGGCTGGGTCTGGCCGTCGTGACGTTCGGCGCCGTGATCATCACCGACAACAATCCCCGGCACGCCCGCGACGAGCTCGTCTTCACCCCGCTGCTGTTCGCGATCGCCTGGGGCGCGGGCTTCGCACTCCAGCAACGCGTCCGGTTCGCCGAGGCAGCGGAACGACGTGCGGTCCACGCCGAGGATGAACGCGCGACCGCCGCGCGCGTCGCTACCGCGCAGGAGCGAGCCAGGATCGCGCGTGAACTGCACGACACCATCGCCCATGCGGTCAGCGTCATGGTGCTGCAGGTCGGTGCCGTGCGGCATCAGCTGCCGGAGGCGCATTGCCGGCACAAGAATGCCCTGTGGGATGTCGAGCAGGCCGGCCGCACCGCGCTGACCGACATGCGGCACCTGCTGGACGCGATGCGTGATGACGGCGGCCGACCCGAGCTGGCGCCGCAGCCGGGGCTCGACCGCCTCGACGGACTTGTCAAGGACGTCGAACGCACCGGGCTGCGCGTTCAGCTGCGCGTCGCCGGTGACCGGTTCCCCCTTCCCGGCGGTGCCGACATCTCCGCCTACCGGATCGTCCAGGAGGGTCTCACCAACGTGCTCAAGCATGCCAACGCCACCGAGGCCTCGGTTCTGCTGCACTACGCTCCCGATCAGCTGAGCATCGAGGTACGCGACAACGGGCGCGGTGCCGCGAACGGCGGCGGCGGCGGCGGACACGGCCTCGTCGGGATCCGCGAGCGAGTCAGGCTCTTCGACGGCGACATGACGACGAGCACGCCGGACGGCGGAGGTTTCCTGCTCAGGACCCGCCTGGCCCTCACCCGGCACCTGCCGTGAGCATCCGCGTCCTGGTCGCCGACGACCAGTCCATGGTCCGCGCGGGCTTCCGTATGCTGCTGACCGGCGAGCAGGACATCGAGGTCGTGGCGGAAGCGAGCAACGGGCTCGAGGCCATCGCCCTGACGGAGCGATATGATCCCGCGGTCGTCTTGATGGACATCCAGATGCCCGAGGTGGACGGCCTCGAGGCGACCCGGCGCATCCTCGCCGGTAACGGCGCCGCGCGTATCCTGATCCTCACCACGTTCGGCCTCGAGGAGTACGTCTACGCGGCCCTGCGCGCCGGCGCCAGCGGTTTCGTGCTCAAGGACGATCCGGCCGAGCAGCTCATCGCCGCGGTCCGCACCGTCGCCGCGGGGAACGCGCTCCTGTCACCCGCGATCACCAGACAGGTGATCAGGAAGTTCACCCGCATCTCGCGCCCGGCACCGCCGAAAGCGGTCGGCGAGCTCACCGAGCGGGAACTCGAGATCCTGCGGCTCATCGCGACCGGCCTGTCCAACGCGGAGATCGGCCAGGAACTCTACATCAGCGAAACCACCGTAAAGACGCACGTCACGCACGTCCTGGCGAAGCTCGGCCTGCGTGACCGGGTCCAAGCCGTGGTGCTCGCCTACCAGACCGGGCTGTTCGAGTAGGGTGCTGTTCCATGCGGAGCGTTGAACCCGAGGTGTTCCTGGTCGCCCGGCCGAAGGTCGACTACGAGGCAGTAGCCGCCTACCTGCATGAGGTGGCCGGCGAGAGCTGGCTGGAGCGGGTGGACCGAGACCAGCTGGACATCGACGCGCAGAACCTGGCCGAGTTCGCCGGCAAGATGTGCTACCGGTCCTGGGAGCCAGGCCTCAACCCGAACGTCCGGCGGGTGCGCGACGACCAGGTCAAGTACCTGGAGAACATCCTGTCCAGCGCGCACGGGTCGGTGCTCGAGCACGTCAGCTTCACGTTCGTGCTGCACAACGTATCTCGTGTGTTCACGCATGAGCTAGCTCGGCACCGGCCGGGTACGGCGATCTCGCAGGAGTCGCTGCGGTTCGTGCGGCTGGACGAGATCCCGTTCTGGTTCCCTGAGTGGGCGCTGGAAGACCCCGAGCTGATGAAGCGGGCGTCCGCGCTGCTGGCCGAGATGGAGTCGTTCCAGTTGTGGCTCGCCGAGCATTTCGGGCTCGACGAGGACGGCGTCAAGATGCACGAGAAGAAGCACAAGACGTCGTTCATGCGGCGGTTCGCGCCGGAGGGGGTGGCCACCGGGCTGGTGTGGACCGCGAACATCCGCACGCTGCGGCACACCATCGAGGCACGCACCGACCAGGGGGCCGAGGAGGAGATCCGCCTGGTGTTCGGCAAGATCGGGTCGCTGATGAAGCAGGAGGCGCCGGCGCTGTTCGGCGACTACGTGGTGACCGACGGGACGTGGGTGCCAGGCTGGCGCAAGGTCTGAGCGGGCGCCAGCTCTGACCCCGCGACCGTCAGTAACGTGGATCGTTGTGTCCGAAAGGGCCTGTTGGAATTGCTGATGCCGTGGCGTGGAGATGTGGCGATGTGGCGATGTGGCGGGACATATCACCCTCTGGCACGCAAAACGCCCCTGCCTTGCGGGCAGGGGCAACGATCGTTGCCAATTCCGGGCAGTATGTGAACGTTCCGAAACAACGCGTGTCCACGGTGCGTCGCCGGGCCCGGCTGTGATAAGCCGCCCACCCGCTTGAACCTGGACATTCGCCAGATTCCGGGCGCGAGAGCGGGCGGTCCGGATTATTGCGGACACTTACCCCACCAGATCGGGGGGGTAAGTGTCCGCAATATTTTCGGACGCCTGCCGGACTCCCGCGCAGACCGCTGAACCGCACGGCCATACTGGAACAAACGGGCATTGCGGTCAGCCAGCACGGCAGCCGACCTCGGCGGCATGCGCAGCCTTTTGCCGCAGACCCCAAGCCGCACACAACGATCCACGTTTGGTTGAAATTCGGTACCTGCGCCGGAATGTCCGGGATGTCAAGGGCCGACGGGCGCCTCAGGCGTGCGGTGGGATGGCGGCGCGTAGCTCGCGGAACTGCGGGTCGCCGTCCCCCGCGCTTTTGAGTTCCTTTTTCCAGTGGTTGCTGTGCGTTTCGTCGTTGAGCGTCTTGAGGTCGCTGACGATCTGCGCGTGGGTTTTCGCCGGCAGGCCCTCGAGTCCCCCGAGCATGGCGACTACGTCGATGGCGAGGTTGAACGTCCAGATTTCCCTTGGTGTGTAGACCCGCAGGTTGTCGTCGAGGCGCGGAGGTCACCGCACCACTATGTCAGGGATTCGCCGCGATGTCGTAGTGCAGCCGCTCCGCGGGCGCGCCGAGGTCGCTGAGCACGCGGACGGTCTTGGCGATCATCTCGTCCGGGCCGCTGATGTAGATGTCGCGGCCCGGCCAGCTCGCCTTGGCGGCCAGTTCCGGGATCGTGCCGTGCATGACCTCACGGGCGGGCTCGTCTGAGACCGCGGGGATGACCTGAAGCCACGGGTAGGCGAGTTCCAGCTCGCGCAGGTCGGTCACGTCATAGAGGTCACGGTGCCGGCGGGCGCCCATGTACAGGGCGATCTCCCGGCGCTTGCCCCGCGGCGGCGTCGCGGCGACCGACTCGACGATGGCCTTGATGGGGGCCAGGCCGGTGCCGCCGGCCAGGCACAGCAGGTCCCGGCGCGCCTCGAGGTCCGCGGTCATCCTGCCCTCGGGCGCGCCGAGGATGAGCGGGTCGCCGGGTACCACGTGGTGCACCAGGGCATGGCTGACCATGCCGCCATCGGTGGCCTTGACGTGCAGGCTGAGCGTGCCGTCCGGGCGCGGCGCGTTCGCGATCGAGTAGCTGCGCCACTGCCTCGGCCAGTGCAGGGTCTGCACGCTGATGTGCTGGCCCGGCAGGTAGCTGAGCGGCTGGTCCGGCCGCAGCGTGAGCACCGCGACGCCGGGGGCGCGCGGCTCCGTGCGCACGACGGTGGCGATCCACCAGGCCGGGCGCTGCTCCGCGTCACGCTTGGCGGCGTCCTGCATGACCGTGATGGCGTGCGCGAACGCGTCCTCCCACGCGTGCTCGGCGTCCTCGGTCCACCGCTCGCCGGCGAACTTGTGCAGCGTCGCCGTCAGCGCCCGGCGGAAGGCGTCGAAGTGCTTCTCGCGTACCCCGTCTTTGCGGTGCGCACGGCCGAGTCGCTCCAGGTAGCCGGTCAGCTTGGCCGGGTCGTCCTGACCCGCGGCAAGGCGGGCGAGGGCGTGGAACAGCCGCCGTCGCTGCGCATCGAGTCCCGCCGGGAACATGGCGGCGATCTCGCTGTCCATCGCGAAAAGCTGGCCGTAAAAATACGTCATCGCCGCGTCGGCGACGGGTTCAAGCAGCGAGAATGAGGATTGAACGAGATCTTCGCCCGTTGATCCACCGTCCGCCTCCGCTGCCACACTCTCAGTGTTGCACTGGGAGCGGAACGTTACAATCGATTTCCGGCAAGTCGGGATGATCCGGCCCGGCGGATTTGCGAGTGCGCCGACCTGGGGTGGGCGTGATGGACCATTATGGGCTGTGGGAATTTCCCGGCAGGTTCGCGGCAGGGAGGATCGATGGGCCGCCCGATCATCGGCATTACCGGCGAGCTTGAGGCTGCCCGGTGGGGGAACTGGATTCGCGAGGCCGTCGTGTCCGCGGTCAGCTACACGCGCGCCGTCGAGCGCGCTGGCGGGACGCCGGTGGTGCTGCCGCCGGTGCCGGTGCACTCCGTGCCTGGCCTGGTCGCCGCGTTGGACGGACTGGTATTCGCCGACGGGAAGCCGCTCGATCCCGGGCTTTACCACGAGCAGCCGCATGCGCAGGCCGAACCGTCGGACCACCGGCGGGACCGATTCGAGCTGGCGCTGATGCGCGCCGCGATCGAGGCCGACCTGCCGCTGCTCGGCGTCGGCCGCGGCATGCACGTGCTCAACATCGTGCGCGACGGCACGCTCACCCAGTACCTGCCGGACCGGCTGGGCAACGACAGCCACAAACCCGATCCGGTGAAGCTGACCACGCACGAGGTGCAGGTCAGTGCCGCGAGCAAGATCGGCCGCGCGATGGCCGCCGCCGAGGCGCGGGTGCCCGGCGGCCACCACCAGGCGATCAACCGGATCGGCAGCGGGCTGCTCACCGTCGCGTGGACCCAGGACCAGGTCGTCGAGGCCGTGGAGTTGCAGGGCCACGCGTTCGGCGTCGGGGTGCAGTGGCATCCGGAGGAGAGCGACGACCTGCGGCTGTTCGAGGCCCTGGTGACCGCGGCCGCCGCGCCACCGGCCCCGGCCGCGTCGGCTCCCGCCGCGTCGGCCCCGGCCGCGCAGGCCGAGGCGTCGCGGACCAGTCCGCAGGGTCGCGCCGCCAAGAAGGCCGCCCGCCGCCACGCCGCCCGCTCGTAACCGAAGGCGCCCCCCGCTTTCCGTCGTGCCAAATACGCAGTTGAGCCGCCTAGAGCGTGTCAATTCGCAGCCTGGTGCCCGGCGGCGGCCATGGCCCGCGCGCACAGACACGGTCTAGTGGGCTCGATTGCGTAATTGACCCGGTGGGAGGGGTGCCGGGGCCGGTGGCAGGGAGGTGCCGGGGCCGGTGGCAGGGAGGTGCGGGCGCGGGAGGAGGCGGGGGCGGGTTACAGGGGGGCTTCGTAGCTGGTCCAGTGGGTTTGGAGCCAGCTGATGAACGTGTACCAGACGCCGGTCACCTCGAGCAGGCCGACGCAGATCAGCATGGCGCCGCCGATGCGGGTGATGACCGCTGCGTGGCGGCGGGCGAACGCGAAGGCGCGCATCGCCCGCGACGCGCCCAACGCCATGAGCAGGAACGGGATGCCGAGCCCGAGGCAGTAGACGAACGCGAGCAGCCCGCCGCGGAGCGCGGTCCCGGTCGAGGTGGACAGCATGTCCACGGCGGTCAGCGTCGGGCCGATGCAGGGCGTCCAGCCGAGGCCGAACATGATCCCGAGCAGCGGCGCACCGGCCAGGCCTGCCTGGGGGCGGGCGGCCGGGCGGACGATCCGGCCGGCGAACGAGAAGCGGTCGAACGCCCCGGCGAACAGCAGGCCGAGCACGATCGTGACCCCGCCGAGCACCCGGGTGACCAGCCGGCCGTGCCCGGTCAGCAGGTGGCCGAGGCTGCCGAAGATGGCGCCTTCGGCGACGAAGACCAGCGAGAAGCCGATGACGAACAGCAACGTGCCGACCACGATGCGACTCCGTGGCGGAGCGGCCGGCGGTGCCGGAGCGACCGGTGGGGCCGCTGGGACCGGTGGGGAGGCAACCGCGCCCTTGCCCGTGGCGGCCCCGCTAGCCGTGGCGGCCCCGCCAGCCGTAACCGCGGCGCCCGCAAGAGCGGGGGCGGGGGCGGCCGCGGGAGCGTTGCCGCCCGAGCCCGCCATGCCGGTGACGTAGGAGATGAAGCCGGGGACCAGGGGCAGGCAGCAGGGCGACAGGAACGTGATCGCTCCGGCGGCCGCCGCCACCGGCATCGCCAGCAGCAACGGGCCGGAGAAGACGAACTGGCTGACGCCGCTCATAAGCTCATAAGCCCTCAGGACTCGCCGGGCAGCCGGATGAGCAGGACCACGTAGCAGATCAGCGCCACCGCGAACGCCAGCGCCATGCCGAGCGACGAGCCAGCCTTGCCGCTGCTGGCGAAGTCGGCGCCGGACCCGAACGCGGCGATGATCCCGACCAGGCCGACCACCGACAGGCCCTTGGCCAGGCCGCTGCTGGTCCGCACCGACTGGACGACCAGACCGATGCCCGCCAGGATCAGCAGGATGCCCAGAATCACGTGCAGGGCAAGCCAGCCGTTAGAGAACCACCCGATGGATTTGCCGGATTCCGGGGCCGTCCCGTACAGGTTGTAGATAATTCCGAGGACGAACTGGATGATCAGCATGAACACGGCGCCTATCGCGGCTCGCCGTACCCGGGCGATTCGTGTCCCGGGCGTGTCCGCCACTCCGGCGGCCTGGGTATCGGTCATCTCAGCCTCCGCTTGGGAAGTCTCCGGGGGATGCTTCCCCCGGACCCCCTGGAGAATCTTACCGGGGGAGGCTTTCCCGGACCTCCTCGCCACCCCGAGCCACTATGGTTGGCCAGGTGAGTTCGGTTCTGACCAGCACGCCCAGTTCTGCCACCAGCGCCAAGCGGCGCGGAAACCGGCTGCTCATCATCGGCATAGCCGCGTTCGCCGTCGCGTTCGGCGGTTGGCTGGCCTACCTGGCCATGCACATGGAGGCCTGGACGCTGAACATGATCGACCTCAGCGTCTACCGGTCCGGCGGCCTGATCGTCCGTCACGTGACCGAGCAGGTTTCCCACACGGGGAAGGTATCCCGCTACTACAACCCGCACGCGAGCCCCAGCCCGCTGTACGGCTGGACCCGGTCGGGCGGTAAGGACAGCCTCCAGTTCACCTACACGCCGTTCGCCGCGGTGGCGTTCGTGCTGGTGTCGTTCTTGTCCACGGGCGCCTCGACCGTGGTGGACACGATCGTGAACTTCCTCGCGCTGCTGGCCGCGATCTGGTTCACGCTCGGCGGCCTGGCCGCCACCGGCAAGATCCGCCTCGACCGCAAGGTCAAGATCGGTGCTACGTTGCTCGCCTCGGCGGTGGCGATCTGGACCGAGCCGGTGTTCCGCGACATCTACCTAGGCCAGATCAACCTGATCCTGATGGCCGCGATCCTCTGGGACCTGACCCAGCCGGACACCCGAAGAAACAAGGGCTTCCTGACCGGAGTCGCGGCCGGCATCAAGCTGATCCCGCTGATCTTCGTCCCGTACCTGCTGCTGGCCAGGAAGTTCCGCGAAGCGGCCATGGTGATCGCCGGGTTCGTGGCCACGCTCGTGGTGGGCTTCGCGGTGATCGGTAAGGATTCGTCGAAGTACTGGTTCGGCGGGATCTTCTACAACGGCGGCCGGACCGGGTTCACCGGCTGGCTGGGCAACCAGTCGCTGGACGGGCTGATCACCCGGCTGGCCGGCAGTATTCACGCGGGCAAGCCGTTCTACTACGTGGTCGCGTTCGTCGTGCTCGTCGTGGGCGTGGCCGCCGCCGCCCTGCTGGACCGGGCTGGTCATCTGCTGCCGGCCATCCTGCTCGCCGAGCTCACCGGTGACCTGATCTCGCCGATCAGCTGGGACCACCACTGGGTGTGGATCGCCCCGGCCATGACGGTGGCCGGCTGGTACGCCTGGCGGGCCTGGCAGCACGGCATGCGACGGCAAACATACGCCCTCGCCGGCTCGGTGCTGGCGATCCTGGTCGTATTCGCCGCCTGGCCCGGCTCCTGGTACGGCAAGATCATGTGGGAGGTCGTCACCAAGACCGGCACCGACGGCCAGACGTTCTACTGGGGCTGGATCTGGTACGCGCCGAACTCCAACCCGTTCACCACTTACTACAAGTACGGGGATCAGCCCGAGTACGCCGAGTATCACTGGCGTGGCCTGGAGCTGCTGGCCGGCAACGCGTATGTGTTTGGCGGCCTGCTCGCGTTCGCCGGCCTGGTGCTGGCTGCGATAATTCCGGCATGGCGAGCCCGAACGAGACTGTCGCGAGCCTCCTGAACGAGTACGCCGAACTGCTCCAGATCACCGGCGGCGATCCGTTCCGCGCCAGGAACTACCAGAAGGCGGCCCGCTCGGTGGCCGGCCACCCCGGCGACACGGCACAGCTCGACGTCAAGCAGCTCCAGAAGATCCCCGGCGTCGGCGCCTCGATCGCTGCCAAGATCGACGAGGTGAACCGGTTCGGCACGTTCGCCGCGCTGGACGAACTGCGGGGCAAGGTTCCGGCTGGGGTCCGGAAGCTGACCAGGATCCCCGGGCTCGGGCCGAAGCGCGCGCTCCTGCTCTGCCAGGAGCTGGGCGTACAGGACGTCGACGCCCTGGCCGAGGCGGTCAAGGAGGGCAGGCTCGACGGGCTCAAGGGCTTCGGGCCACAGAGCGGCCAGCGCATCCTGCACGGCATCGAGGTGTACCGGCAGGGCACGGACCGGGTGCTGCTCGACGTCGCGCTGGAGACCGCGACGACCATCGTCGACCATCTCAGCGCGGTGCCGGGGTGCCAGCGGTGCACCTACGCGGGCTCGCTGCGCCGCTGGCGGGAGACGATAGGCGACGTCGACATCCTCGCCGCGGCGGACGAGTCCGGGCCGCTGATGGACGCATTCAAGACGTTCGGCGAGGTCATTGTCAGCGGCCCCACGAAGACCTCCATCCGCATCCCTCTTTCCGGGGGGAGGCATCCCCCCGGACCCCCCTCGACAAATCTCCAGGTCGACTTGCGGGTGGTGAAGCTGGACGCGTGGGGCGCGGCGCTCCAGTACTTCACCGGCTCCCAGGCGCACAATGTAGCCACCCGGCAGATCGCGGTCCGCAAGAAGCTCAAGCTCTCCGAGTACGGGCTGTTCCAGGCAGAAACCGACGAGCTGATCGTAAGCCGTACCGAAGAAGAGGTGTACGAACGCCTCGGCCTGCGCTGGGTGCCGCCCGCCATGCGCGAGGACAGGGGAGAGGTCGAAGCGGCGGCCCGTGGCGAGATACCACAGCTCGTTCGGACAAATGATCTGAAAGGCGACCTGCACACCCACACCAACCTCACCGACGGGGTGGCCTCGCTTGAAGAGATGGTAAAAGCGGCCGAACGGCTGGGGTACGAGTACTACGCGGTCACCGACCACGCGCCGAACCTGATCATGCAGCGGATGACCGACGAGAAGATGATCGAGCAGCGGGCGCGGGTGCGGGCGCTGGACACCACGTTGACCCTGCTGCACGGCACCGAGCTGAACATCGCGCCGGACGGCTCGGTGGACTGGGGGGAAGAGTTCCTCGGCCTGTTCGACATCTGCGTCGCGTCGGTGCACTCGCACTTCGACCAGTCCCGGGCGGACATGACGCGGCGGTTCATCACCGCCTGCGAGAACCCGTACGTGCACGTCATCGGGCATCCGACGGCCCGGCGGATCGGCAAGCGGGCCGGGGTGGACGTGGACTTCGGCGAGCTGTTCAAGGCGGCCGCGCGGACCGGGACGGCGCTGGAGATCAACGCCTCGCCGCAGCGCCTCGACCTGCCGTCGGACCACATCAGGGCGGCCCGCGACGCCGGGGTGAGGTTCGCCATTGACAGCGACGCGCACTCGGTGCCGAACCTCGGGAACATGCCGTACGGGGTCGGCACCGCCCAGCGCGGCTGGCTCACCCCGGACGACGTGATCAACACCTGGCCGCTGGACCGGCTCCGCGAGTTTCTCCGCAAGAAAACCGGTTAATTCCGGGCGGTTCTCCGGTCTACATAGACGTGACGGATGCAGTGCCAGCGGCAGTCCTCGTGGCGGGCGCGGTCAGCTATGCGCTGAAGGCGGCCGCGCTGCTCACCACCGCTGACCTGGCCCGGCCCACCCCGTGCGCGGACTGGGACGTCGAGGAGCTGCTGCGGCACCTGGGCGACTCGATGGCGGCCTTCGACGAGGCCCTCAGTACCGGCACGCTGAGCATGTGCCCTCGCCACGGACAGGCTGACGAAATGGCCGACGCCGTCGAACTGCTCAGGGACCGGGCGGCGGAGCTGCTCTGCACCCTGTTCATCAGCGACATCCCGGTGATCGAGGTCAACGGCCTGCCGATGCCCGGCCGGATCGCGCTGGCCACCGGCGCGATGGAGATCGCCGTGCACGGCTGGGACATTTACGTCGCGAGCGGCCACGGCCGCGCGCTGCCGGGCGAACTCGCCCGGCCGCTGATCCGGCTACTGCCCGCGCTCGTCCCCGATCGCCGCGGGCTGTTCGCCAGCCCGGTCGCGACCCCGCCGAACGCCAGCGCGGGGGACCGCGTCGTGGCCTATCTTGGCCGGGACCCCGGTGCTTACCGCGATGGTTACTCACGAGTAGCATAGGGGTTGTGGCTAGAAGCAGCGCTCGTGACCGGGACGTCGTCTTCGTCGATGGCGTCCGCACCCCGTTCGGCAAGGCAGGCCCGAATGGCCTGTACGCCCAGACCCGCGCCGACGACATGGTCGTCAGCGTCATCCGCGAGCTCCTCCGGCGAAACCCGGAGCTGCCGCCCGAGCGGATCGGCGAGGTGGCCATCGCCGCCACCACGCAGACCGGCGACCAGGGCCTGACCATCGGCCGGGCCACCGCCGTGCTGGCCGGGCTGCCCAAGTCGGTGCCCGGTTACGCGATCGACCGGATGTGCGCGGGCGCGATGACCGCGGTGACGAACGTGGGGGCGTCGATTGCCTTCGGCGCGCTGGACGTGGCGATCGCCGGCGGCGTCGAGCACATGGGACATCATCCGATGGGCCAGGGCGTCGATCCCAACCCGCGGTTCGTCTCCGAGCGGCTGGTAGACACGTCCGCGCTGGTGATGGGCGCCACCGCGGAGAACCTGCACGACAGGTTCCCGGCCATTACCAAGGCCCGCGCCGACGCCTACGCGGCGGCGAGCCAGCACAAGGTGGCCGCCGCGTACGCCGCTGGCCGGATCCAGGCCGACCTGGTTCCGGTCGCGGTCCGCGACGCGGCCGGCGCGTGGGGGCTGGCGTCGGTCGACGAGCCGCCGCGGCCGGACACGACGGTTCAAGGGCTCGCCGGCTTGAAGACACCGTTCCGCCCGCACGGCCGGGTCACCGCGGGCAACTCGGCGGGCCTGAACGACGGTGCCACCGGGTGCATCGTGGCCGGGTTGGATACGGCGCGGTCGCTGGGCCTGAAGCCGCGGATGCGGCTGGTCGACTTCGCGTTCGCCGGCGTGGAGCCCGAGGTCATGGGGATCGGGCCGGTGCCGGCCACCGAGGCGCTGCTCGCCCGCAACGACATGACCATTGACGACATCGGGCTGATCGAGATCAACGAGGCGTTCGCCGTGCAGGTGCTCGCCTTCCTTGATCATTTCAAGATCGACGACGAGGACCCGCGGGTGAACCCGTGGGGCGGCGCGATCGCGTTCGGCCATCCGCTGGCGTCGTCCGGCGTGCGGCTCATGATCCAGCTCGCCAGGGAGTTCGCCTCGTCGAGCGCACGGTACGGCCTGACCACGATGTGCGTCGGGATGGGCATGGGCGGCACTGTCCTGTGGGAGAAGATCGATGACTGAGCGGAACGAGCTGTGGCTCGACGAAAGCGCGATCCGGTCGCAGTTTCCCGATGAGGTCGTGACGCATGCGCTGGTGCGCGACGTCGCCCTGCCGGGCGGGGCCGGCACGATGGCGCTGATCACGCTGGACAACGGCTTCGACCACACCAAGCCGAACTCGCACGGCCCCGGCGGGCTGCTCTCCCTGCTGCACGCGCTGGACTCGGTGGCTGCCCGGTCCGACATCGTGGCCGTGGGGGTGACCGGCAAGCCGTTCATCTTCGCGGTCGGTGCCGACCTGAAGGGCGCGGCGCTGATCTCGTCGCGGGAACAGGGCCTGGACGTGATGCGGCTCGCGCACCACGTGTACCGGCGGCTCGGCGAACTGCCCGTGCCGACGTTCGCGTTCGTGAACGGCGTGGCGCTGGGCGGCGGGCTGGAGGTGGCACTGCACTGCACGTACCGGACGATCTCGTCCGACGTCAGCGCCGTGGCGTTCCCCGAATGCTTCCTCGGGCTGCTGCCCGGGGCCGGCGGGACGTACCTGCTGCCGCGGCTGATCGGGCCTGGGCCGGCGCTGAAGGTGATCGTGGAGAACGCGCTGTCGCAGAACAAGATGCTGCGGGCCGCTCAGGCGCTTGATCTCGGCATGTTCGACGCGACGTTCGAGCCCGCCGACTTCCTGGTGGAGTCGCTGCGCTGGGCGGCTGGGGTGCTGTCCGGCTCGGTTGCCGTTGCGCGTCAGGAGCTGGCGCCGGCTGAGGAGTGGGACGCCGCTGTCGCGGCGGCCAGGTTCTTCGCGGACGGCAAGGTGCACGGCGCCGCGCCCGCGCCGTACCGGGCTATCGACTTGGTGGCGGCCGCGCGGGAGCGGTCGCGGGACGAGGGGTTCGCCGCCGAGGACGAGGCGATGGCGGATCTGTTCGTCAGCGACGAGTTCAAGGCCAGCCTTTACGCGTTCGACCTGACGCAGCACCGGGCGCGGCACGCTTTTGGTGCGCCCGATGCGTCGCTGGCCCGGCCGGTGACGAAGGTCGGCATCGTCGGGGCTGGCCTGATGGCGGCGCAGATCGCGCTGCTGTTCGCGCGGCGGCTCGAGGTGCCCGTGGTCCTGACCGATCTGGACTCGTCGCGGCTGGAGGCGGGTGTCGGTCATGTGCACGGGGAGATCGCCAAGCTGGCCGCGCGGGGTCGGCTGTCCGCGGACGCGGCGGCCCGGCTCACCGGGCTGGTGACCGGGTCGCTTGATATCGCCGCGTTCGCGGACGCGGATTTCGTCATCGAGGCCGTCTTCGAGGAGATGACGGTCAAGAAGAAGGTGTTCGCCGACGTCGAGGCCGTGGTACGGCCGGACTGCGTACTGGCGACGAACACCTCGTCGCTGTCCGTGTCGTCGATGGCCGCGGAGCTGGCTTACCCATCGCGGGTTGTCGGGTTCCACTTCTTCAACCCGGTCGCGATGATGCCGCTGGTGGAGGTGGTGCGCGCGGCCGCGTCGGACGATGCCTCCGTGGCCACCGCGCTCGCGGTCGGCAAGGCGCTGAAGAAAAACTGCGTGCTGGTGAAAGACGCACCCGCATTCGTAGTGAACCGGCTGCTGACCCGCTTCCTCGGGTCGATCACCGAAGCCGTGGACGAGGGCACGCCGTTCGACGTGGCCGAGCACGCCGCCGACCCGCTGGGACTCCCGATGCCGCCGTTCCTGCTTTTGCAGTTGGTGGGTCCGGCCGTGGCGCTGCACGTGGCGGAGACGCTTGCTGCCGCGTTCCCCTCTCGGTTCGGAGTGTCGCCCAAGCTGCGTGCCCTGGTGTCCGCCGGGAAGACCGCGGTGTACCGGCCGGACTTCTCGCTCGACCCGGACGTGGCCGCGCTGCTGGCCGGCGGTGATCATCCGTCCACGGGGGACCAGGTCCTGACGCGGGCGCTGACCGCGCTGGCCGAGGAGATCCAGGTCATGCTCGACGACGGCGTGGTGGCCGGGCGGGAGGACATCGACCTGTGCATGATCCTCGGCGCCGGCTGGCCATTCCACCTTGGCGGCATCACTCCCTACCTGGAGCGGGCGGGTTACCTGAAGCAAAGATAGGTATGCCGGGCGGTTCCGCGCTGGGGGCGCTGGCCATAGCCTGAGTTGTCACCTCTTGAGAAAGGTCGACGGCGATGACGCATGGTCAGGTCCGCATCCAGAGCGTGGTGGGCATGCCGAAGATCGATGGCTCGGTGCCGCACTCGGCGCGGGTGTGGAACTACCTGGTCGGTGGCAAGGACTGGTTCGAGTCGGACCGGGAGGCCGCCGAGCAGATCTGCGCCGCCCTGCCGGTGCTCGGCGACGTCGCGAAGTACGGCAGGGACTTCCTTGGCCGCGCCATGCGGTACCTGGCCGGAGAGGCCGGCATCCGGCAGTTCCTCGACGTCGGCACCGGCGTGCCCACGGCGAACAACACGCACGAGGTGGCACAGTCCATCGCGCCGGAGAGCCGGATCGTCTACGTCGACAACGACCCCATCGTGCTCGTGCACGCGCGCTCGCTGCTGGTCGGCACGACGGAGGGTGCGACCGACTACATCGACGCCGACGTGCACGACCCGGACACCATCTTGCGGGAGGCGGGCCGGACACTGGACTTCGGCGAGCCCGTCGGCCTGATGCTGATCGGCATCATGAACTTCGTGGTCGACGACCAGGAGTCGCGGGACATCGTCGCGAGGCTGCTGGCGCCGCTCGCGCCGGGCAGCTACCTGACCATCCAGCACCCGGCGAGCGAGGACGCGGGCATGGTCGAGTGCATCCGCCGCTGGAACGAGGTCGGAAAAGACAAGCTCACCTGCCGCTCCCGGGCCGACGTGGCGCGCTACTTCGCCGGGCTTGAGATGGTGGAACCCGGGGTCGTGACGCTGAACGAATGGCGGCCCGATCCGGGCACGCCGAAGACGATCGTGCCCAGCTACGCGGCGATGGGACACAAGTCCGCTACCACATGATCGCAACCGGTTAAGGTGCTCGTATGACACCAGTGTTCCGGCTTTGCGACGACTACATCAACCGTCAGGCGGCGTTGGATCCCGTGGCTACGGGGATGCGCGGGATCAGCGCTCCGTTCGGTGCCGCCACCGACTACAGCCCGGAGGGCTACCAGGCGCGGGCGGACCTGATCACGAGCACGCTGGCGGAGTTGCGCAAGCTGTCGTCTGCCGGGCTTTCGGGGCCGTCTGGGCCGTCTGGGCCGTCTGGGCCGGACGATGTGCTGGCCGCCGCGCTGCTGCGGGAGCGGCTGGAGTCAGAGCTGGCCTTGCACGAGGCGGGCGAGCACCTACGCGAGCTGCGGACCCCGTTCGGCCGGGTGGCCACCGTCCGGGACAGCGTGGACCTGCTGCCGCGCGGGAACGACGACGCGTGGCGCAACATCGCGGCGCGGATGGCGGCGATACCCGCGATGTTCCAGGGCTGGCGGGCGAGCCTGGACGAAGGGCTGGCGCGGGGCCTGCCGGCGGCCCGGCGCCAGGCGCTCGAGGGCGCCATCCAAGCCGACCAGTACGTCGGGACCCACCGTGACCTGGTCGCCGGCTACGGCGACGGGCCGCTGGCCACAGAGCTGTCGTCCGCGGCGGCCGCCGCGGACGCGGGCTACGCCGAGATCGCCAGGTACCTGCGGGAGGAGTACGCGCCACGCGCGGCGTCGGCCGACGGGGTCGGCGCGGAGCGGTACACGGTCAACGCGCGGATGAGCCTCGGCGCGGACCTCGACTACACCGAAGCTTACGAGTGGGGCTGGGCGGAGCTCGCCAGGATCGAGGCCGAGATGGCCGCGGAAGCTTCGCTGGTCAAGGCCGGAGCGAGCGTGGCGGAGGCTTCCGCGATCCTGGATGACACGCAGTTCATCGACGGCGAGGACGCCTACCTGGCCTGGCTCCAGGATCGTCACGACCTGGCGATCGAGCGGCTCAACGGGGTGCACTTCGACATCGCCGAGCAGTTGCGCACCGTCGAGGCCGTGCTGGCCCGCGGCTCGACGTCGGGAGCCGCCTACTACACCCCGCCCAGCGAGGACTTCACCAGGCCGGGCCGCACCTGGTGGCCGCTCGGCGGGCGCGAGCGGTTCGCGGTGTGGAACGAGCTGTCCACCGTCTTCCACGAGGGCGTGCCCGGCCACCACCTGCAGAACGGCGCGGCCAGAATGGCCGGGGACCGGCTGTCCAGGTTCGCCAAGGGCAACTTCGTGAGCGGGCACGGGGAGGGCTGGGCGCTGTATTCGGAGCGGCTTGCCGACGAACTCGGCTGGTTCGACGAGCCGGGCACCCGGCTCGGCATGCTCGGCGGATCCGCGATCCGCGCCGCCCGCGTGGTCATCGACATCGGCGTGCACCTCGGGCTGCCGCTGCCCGACGGCTCGCCGTGGACGTTCGACAAGGCCTGCGAGGTGCTCCGGGACCGGGGCCGCGCTGAGCCGTACCGGGTGCACGCCGAGATCGTCAGGTACTTCGGCTGGCCGGGGCAGGCGATCTCCTACAAGCTGGGGGAGCGTGCCTGGCTCGCCGCACGGGACGAGGCACGCCGCCGCCCCGGGTTCGACCTGAAGGCGTGGCACACCGCCGCGCTCAGCCTAGGCCCCATCGGCCTGGCCGGCCTCACCGAAGCCCTGAACCGCATCAACGCCTGAGCCCAGCCCGCCGCGACCCGTCCCACGCGCCCGGTGTCCGCCCGCGCGCCATCGTCCGCGCGGTGTCGCCCGCGCGCCATCGTCCGCGCGGTGTCGCCCGCGCGCCGCCCGCCCGGTGCCGGCCGCCCGCGCGCCGTCCACGGGCCGTCCGCGCCCCGTCCGCGCCCCGTCCGCGCGCCGTCCGCCCGCGCGCCGTCCGCGCGCCGTCCACGGGCCGTCCGCGCCCCGTCCGCGCGGTGTCGCCCACCCCGCGCGCCATTTGTCCGCCGTGCCGTATTTGCCCGCTGCGTTCGCCGTCAGCAACGTGTGCGATTTGCCGTTCGTGGTAGATCGACCCCCGTACGCGGGGGCCGCGTTACCACGAAAGGCAAAAACACCACGTTAACGGGGCCCGGCCCGCCCATCGAAGCCGTCCGCCGACCCACCGGGCGGCCAGCGAACCCCACCGGACGGCCAGCGAACCCGGCCGGCCCCCGGAACAAGCCAACAGGACCCAGATCGGGAGTCGGTGTCCGCAATGGCGCACCCGACCGCGTGCCCGGAATAAGCCGATATTTCATGATTGTGGAGGTCGTCGCGCGCCGCCCCGCTGCTCGTACCGCTCCGGTCGCGGCGCGCCAGCGTCGCGGCCGGAACCCGGTCAGTAGCGGATCGCGATGGGGCGTCCGCGATCGTCGGGCTGAGCGCGGGCGGACACGGTCTGCGCTGTGCCGGTGGCGATGCGGTGCGCGGTCCATGCGACGGCGGCGGCGTCCAGGGTGTCGGTGAGTGGCGCGGGCGGACGGGCGCTGGCGCGCTCCGGGATACGGATGCCCTGGGCGGCTAGCAGCTCGTGCCGCCGGTCGCGGCCGGCTGCGGTGTGCTTGCTGTCCCGCAGTGGCGCACCTGCCATCGCGGTGAAAGCCAGCTCAGGGTGCACCTCGTATACCGGGTAGTCGCACGCCTCGCGGTACGCGTCGGCCTCGAGAAGTTTGGCGCGCAGGCCGTAGGCCTCCGCGCTCATGCCCTTGCCGGTCAGCTCCTTGCACAGCGCGTTCGCCGCCGCGTAGGTCCCCTGCTGCCACACTGGCCTGGGCGGTATCGCGAACACCGAGGCGCGGCGCGGGCCGAGCAGTCTGGCGGCCGCCCGGTCGCATTCTCGCCAGCCGCTGGCCAGCAGGCCGAGCGGCATGTCGATTGCGACCACCGTGACCGGAGCGGTCAGCAGGTCCGCGAGCACGGGCGCCGCGCGTACCGTCGTGACCCGGCCGGACCGCAGGGTGACCGCGACCCACCCGCCGCGGTACCCGTCCACGCCGGTGACCTCAACGACACCGTTCATCGCGCCTCCCCGCAAATGCGCACGTACAGGGTACGCCGCCGCTATCGTCAGATTGATGGGTGGGGAGCAGACGCAGCAGACGCGGTGTACCGCGCCGGACGCGCTGTCGAACCTGGTGGCAGTGCTCGAGCTTGTCGCGGACGGCGAGGTGCGGTGTTCGGCGGGCAGCCGGAGGCCGCTGGCGACTACCGTCAAGCTCGTCGAGGACGTGCTGGTGGCCGGAGACTACTACGAGTCGCGGGACTCGATCGCGGCGTACGGCTGGCCCGTGCTGGTGCAGGCCGGCGGGCTGGCCAGGCTGGCGGGTGCCCGGCTTGAGCTCACCGCGCGCGGCGCCGATGTGCTCGCCCGGCCGGGCTACGCGGCGCTCGCCGCGCTGTGGACCAGGTGGCTGCGAAGCGTCTCGTTCGACGAGCTGGCACGCATCGATGTGATCAAGGGCCAGCGCAAGCCCGCCACGCTCACCTCCGCGCCGACGCGGCGTGCCGCCGTGGCCGCGGCGCTGACCGCGATCGAGCCGGAGGTGTGGGCGGACACCGAGATGATCTGGCAGGTCCTCCATACCGAGGATGTGCCGCTGGCCGTGGTGCGCAATCAGCTCGCACTCTGGCGGCTGTACATCGGCGACTCCTATCACGGCTCGCTTGGCCACGCCGGGGCGAAGGCCTTGGAGATCGTCGAAGGCCGGTACGCCCTGTGCGTCCTGTTCGAATACGCGGCCACCGCTGGCCTGATCGACATCACCTACACCGACGCCGCCGGCGCGCGCGACGACTACCGATTCTTGTGGGGTGCGGGGGAGCTGCCGTTCCTGTCCAGGTACGACGGCCTGCTGGCGGTGCGGGTCAACGAATTCGGCGCCGCGGTGCTGCACGACCCCGGTGCCATCGGCGAGCTTCGCCTGCCCGTTCCGAGATCCTGCTGAGCGCGCTCAGTGCGCCACGGTGAATCGCCGCCGCCGATGCGCCGGGGACTCGATCTCGTCGACGAACGCCTTGGCGTAGTCGGGCCCGGAGATCTCCGAGTTCCCGTCGGCGTCGACGATCAGCACGTCGCCACCGGTCCGGTACTGACCGGTGGCCGTGCCGGGCGCGTACGCGCCGAACATGGCGCCCGGGCTCACGTAGAACCAGTCCACCTCTTCGGGGGTGGCGCGCAGTTCGTCAAGCACGCCGGCGTGTGCCAGAGCCTCGGGCTTGAACTGCGCGGGGAACTCCGGCGTGTCCACCAGACGCGGACCGCCTTCGCTGACATGCAGCGAGCCGGCGCCGCCCACCACGCCGAGCCGGGCGCCGTGCCTGGCCGCCGCGCCGGTGAGCAGGCCTATCGCGTCCCGCAGGCCCGCTCCATCGGCGCGGACCGCCACCACGATCACGTCCGCGTCCCCCGCGAGCTCGTCCACCAGCTCGGCGTTGTGGATGCTGCCCTCGCGGCCCGTCACATCCTCGGATGGCGCGCCGCCGGACCGGCTGACCGCGGTCACCGAATGCCCGCGGCGCACGGCCTCCGCGGCGATCGCGCTGCCCGCGTAGCCGGTACCGCCGAAAATCACGATCGATGCCATGGGAAGAGCCTATTGCGGTGCCGTGCCAACCACCGGGTGGTCCCAGCGTGTCGCGCGCTCGCCGTGCAAATGGCCCGTTTTGTCCGATAGGTTCGACGGGAGTTCCGGATCTGGGGACCAGTACGAAATTATTGCGGACACTTACCCCCCCACATTGGGGGGGTAAGTGTCCGCAATAAATCTGGCCCGCCCGGGATGGGCTAAATGTCCCGATTTGAAAGCGTGGGCAGGGGTGTCACAGTCGGGCCACGCGACTCGCGGCGACTCACCAGCCGGGCTGCGCGACTCGCGGGCGACTCACCAGCCGGCTGCCGCGGCTCGCAGGCGCGCTAGCCGGCCAGCAGGGGCGCCGCTAGCCGGCCAGCAAGGGCGCCGCTAGCCGGCCAGCAGGGGCGCCGCTAGCCGGCCAGCAGGGGCTCGAGGAGGATGCCTTCGTGCTCCCGCTGAATCTGGCCGAGGCGCCACTTGTCGCTGAACAGGGCGAGCAGTGCGCGGTCCAGGCGGCGGGTGAGCACCTCGACGGCGCGCTGGCCGCGCAGCGCCTCGGCGCCCTCGGGATCGGTACGCCGCGCGAGCGCGTAGTCGAGGTGGTCCAGTTCGCTACGGGCGCCGAACTCGTGCTCCAGCCGGTGCAGCACGACGTCGAACTGCAGCGGGCCGACAGCGGCCAGCACCGGCGCTTGGTCGCCGCGTAGATCCGAGGTCAGCACCTGGACCACGCCCTCGGTGTCGAGTTGCTCGATGCCGCGGCGGAACTGCTTGTGCTTGCCGGCGTCCTTGCAGCGCACGACCGCGAAGTGCTCGGGAGCGAACGAGGGGATCGGCGGGAACTCGACACCCGGAGCCTCCGGCGAGAACAGCGTGTCGCCGGGGCGCAACGCGGTGGCGTTGACCAGGCCGATCACGTCGCCGGGATAGGCGACGTCGACGGTCTCCCGGTCCTGGCCGAACATGGACTGGGCGTACTTGGTGGCAAACGGACGGCCGGTGGCCGCGTGGGTGAGCACCATGCCGCGTTCGAACTGGCCCGAGCAGACCCGGACGAACGCGACCCGGTCGCGGTGGGCCGGGTCCATGTTCGCCTGCACCTTGAACACCAGGCCGGAGAACGGCGCGTCGACGGGGCGGGGCTCGCCCTTCACATCCTCGCGCGGCATGGGCGACGGGGCCAGCGAGGTGACCGCGTCCAGCAGCCGCCGGACGCCGAAGTTAGGCAGCGCGGCGCCGAACAGCACCGGGCTGGCGATCCCGGCGAGAAACATCGACATGTCGACATCTGGTCCGTACACCTCGTCGAGCAGCGCCAGTTCCTCGATCGCCGCCGCGTAGGCGTCCCCGTCCCTGGCGGCCGCGGCGCCGGCGTCCAGCGCGGTCTCCAGGGCCCGTCCGGCACCGCCAGGGGTCCGGGTGAACACCGTGTAGTCGCGGGTGGACCGGTCGATCAGCCCGCGGAAGTCCCCGGCCACGCCGACCGGCCAGTTCAGCGGGGCGGGATGGAGGCCGATGCGCTGCTCGATCTCGTCAAGCAGCTCAAGCGGCTCGCGGCCGGGGCGGTCCCACTTGTTCACGAACGTGATCACCGGGACCGCGCGCGCCCGGCAGACGTCGAACAGCTTCAGGGTCTGCGGCTCGAGGCCCTTGGCGGAGTCGAGCAGCATGATCGCGCAGTCAACCGCGGAGAGCACCCGGTACGTGTCTTCGGAAAAGTCAGCGTGGCCGGGCGTATCGAGCAGGTTCAGCACCGTGCCGCGGTAGTCGAAGCGGAGCGCCGCGGACGTGATGGAGATGCCCCGGTCGCGCTCGAGAGCCATCCAGTCCGAGGTCACACCGCGCCGGCCGGCCTTGCCGTGCACGGCGCCTGCCTGGGTGATCGCGGATGCGTGCAGCGCGAGCGCCTCGGTCAGCGTGGACTTGCCAGCGTCCGGATGGCTGATCACCGCGAACGCGCGGCGCTTGCCGGCCTCGCTCAGTACCTTGGCGTCGTGCGGCGCCCGCTGCGCGGGTTCCCCCGTATCCACTGTCGTCATTTCATTATCAGGATACGTGGCGGGCCTGGGTGCCCCAGTATGTAGTCATGGGAGATCGGGTCGCTGACCATTTCGCCGTGTTCAACGCGGCAGTACAGCGCAACGACTGGACGGATTTCCTGGCCACCTTCACACCCGACGCGGTGATGTCATTCGAGGGCATCCCGGTCGGCCCGTTCGCCGGACGCGACGCCATAGCCGCGGCGTACGCAGAGCAGCCGCCGGACGACACCATGACCTGCTTGTCCGACGACCGCAACGGCGACGACGACGTTGTCCGGTTCGCCTGGGACGCCGGCGGCAGCGGGACTATGCGGGTTACCTGGCGCGACGGCAAGGTGGCCACTCTGAACATCGCGTTCGACCCGCGGTGACCCTCGCCTGGCCCCGAGGACGGAAAGGCCGCAAGGTAAGGTCGGCGTTGTGGTGGACCAAGGCGCGGGGCCCGCGGATCCCGGCTCTCGCGCGGTCAGTGCCGCGCCGGCCGCCGCCCCCGACCGGGTCCTGACGATACCGAACGCCATCTCTGTCGCCAGGCTCGCCGGAGTGCCGGTGTTCCTGTGGCTGGTGCTCGGCCCGCGGACCGCGACCGCCGACGACTGGGCGGTCGCACTGCTGATCCTCGCCGGACTGTCCGACTGGCTGGACGGCAAGATCGCGCGAGCGCTGAACCAGACGAGCCGGCTCGGCGCGTTGCTGGACCCCGCCGCGGACCGGTTGTACATCGCCGCAACCATTATCGCGCTGGCCGTTCGGTCCATTATCCCGTGGTGGCTGGTCGCGGTGCTGGCCAGCCGCGAACTCATCGTCGGCGGTGCACTCGAACTCCTCAGGCGGCGGACCGGGATCCGCGGGCTGCAAGTCAGCTTGGCCGGCAAGGCGGCGACTCTTTGCCTGCTTTATGCGTTTCCTTTGCTGTTTCTTGGGGACCATCCCGGTTGGGGAGGGACGTTGGCTCGGGTAATAGGCTGGGCCTTCGCGATCTGGGGGACTGCCCTCTACTGGGAATCCGCCAGGCTGTATCTCGTGCAGGTGCGCGGTTTGCTGCGTAACGGGTATGTGTCCGCATAGCGGGGTCCGCGCCGGAGCCGGGACCGGAAAGGAGCAGGCGGTCTCTTGAAGGCTGTCGTCATGGCAGGGGGCGAGGGGACGCGGCTTCGGCCGATGACCGCGAATCAGCCCAAGCCGCTACTGCCGGTCGCCAACAGGCCCATCATGGAGCACGTCCTCCGACTGCTCAGAAAGCACGGCTTCGACGAGACGATCGTCACCGTGCAGTTTCTCGCCGCGCTCGTGCGCAATTACTTCGGGGACGGCGAGGAGTTCGGCATGAGCCTGCGGTACGCGACGGAGGACATGCCGCTGGGCACGGCCGGCAGCGTACGGAACGCCGAGGACGAACTGCGGGATCAGCCGTTCCTGGTCATCTCCGGCGACGCGCTCACCGACATGGACCTGACCGCGATGGTCAGATCCCACCGGGAGAACGGCGCCCTGGTGACCGTGGGGCTCGCCCGGGTACCGGACCCGCTGGAGTTCGGCATCGTGATTACCCAGGAAGACGGCCGGATCCAGCGATTCCTGGAGAAGCCCACCTGGGGTCAGGTGTTCTCGGACACCGTCAACACCGGCGTGTACATCATGGAGCCCGAGGTGCTCGCCGAGGTGCCGCCCGGCGAAGTGGTCGACTGGTCCGGCGATGTGTTCCCCAAGCTGCTCAAGCGCGGCGCGCCGCTGTACGGCTACATCTCCGATGGCTACTGGGAGGACGTCGGCACGCACGAGAGCTACCTCAAGGCGCAGGCCGACGTGCTGGCCGGGCGGGTCGTCACCGACATCGCCGGGTTCGAGGTGTCACCCGGCGTCTGGGTGGCCGAAGGCGCCGAGGTGGACCCGGACGCCACCTTGACCGGGCCGCTGTGCATCGGCGACTACGCCAAGGTGGAGGCCGGCGCAACGCTGCGCGAGTACACCGTGGTCGGCTCCAACGTGGTCATCAAGGAGGGTGCGTTCCTGCACCGCGCCGTGGTGCACAACAACGTCTACGTCGGCCAGGGTGTGAACCTGCGGGGCTGCGTGATCGGCAAGAACACCGACGTGATGCGGCTGGTCCGGATCGAAGAGGGCGCGATCATCGGGGACGAGTGCGTGATCGAGCCGGAGGCATACCTCTCGGCCGGGGTCAAGGTGTACCCGTTCAAGACCATCGAGGCCGGCGCGGTGGTCAACAACAGCGTGATCTGGGAGTCGCGCGGCCAGCGCACGCTGTTCGGCCAGCGCGGGGTGTCCGGGCTGGTCAACGTCGAGGTGACGCCGGAGCTCGCGGTGCGGCTGGCCAGCGCCTACGCCACCACGCTGCGCAAGGGCTCCACGATCACCACCTCCCGTGACGTGTCCCGCGCCGCGCGGTCACTGAAGCGGGCCATCCAGGGCGCGCTGAACGCCAGTGCGATCAACGTGGTCGACCTGGAGGCCCAGCCGCTGCCGGTGGCCAGGTTCGAGACCGCCCGCGGCAACTACAGCGGCGGCATCGCGGTCCGCACCACGCCCGGCGACCCGCAGTCGGTGGACATCATCTTCCTCGACGAACGCGGCGCCGAATTGTCCCAGGCGCAGCAGCGCAAGCTCGAGCGCGTGTTCTCCAGACAGGAGTTCCGCCGGGCGTTCCCCGGCGAGATCGCCGAGCTGGCCTACCCGCCGCGCGTCGTCGACCTGTACACCCAGGAGCTGCTCCGCTCCGTGGACCTGGAGGGCGTCCGGGAGGCCAACCTCAAGGTCGTCGCGGACTGCGCAGGCGGCACCGCCTCCCTGGTGCTGCCCGGGCTGCTCGGCCGGATCGGGGTCGAAGTGCACACGCTGAACGGCCGGCTGGACGAGGTGTCGCCGACCGAGACGGTGGCGACACAGCGGGCCGGCATGCAGCGGCTCGCGGAGGTGGTGTCCTCGGCGAAGGCGGCGTTCGGCGTGCGGTTCGATCCGGTAGGCGAGCGAATACAGCTGGTGGACGAGAAGGGCGAGCTGGTCAGCGAGCAGCGGGCGCTGCTCGCGGTGCTCGACCTGGTCGCCGCGGAACGCCGCCGCGGCCGCGTCGCGCTGCCGGTGACGACCACCCGGGTGGCCGAGCAGGTCTGCCGCTTCCACGGCGTGCAGGTGACGTGGACGCCCACCTCGATGGACGCCCTCACGAAGGCGGCCGCCGCGGACGACGTGATATTCGCCGCGGACGGGCGGGGCGGGTTCGTGGTGCCGGAGTTCGCGCGGACGATCGACGGGCTCGCGATCTTCGTCAGGCTGCTCGGGCTGGTCGCGCGGACCCGGCTGACGCTCAGCCAGATCGACGCCAGGATCCCGGCCGCGCACCTGCTGCGCCGGTCGGTGCCGACACCGTGGGCGGCAAAGGGCGGCGTGATGCGGACCATCGTGGAGTCCGCGACCGACCAGGACCTGGAGCTGGACACCACCGATGGCGTGCGGGTCATCGAGCAAGGCCGCGGCTGGGCGCTGGTGCTGCCCGACCCGTCGGACGCGGTGACGCACCTGTGGGCGGAGGGCGACGACGCGGACAGCGCGCAGGAGCTGCTCGACGACTGGGCGGCGGTGGTGGAGCGCGCCGGCCGCTGACCGGCCAGACGCGCTGGGCGCTGAGCTGAAGCGTCCGGTTTCCCCTGCTGTGCCCAGGTAAGCTGAGTTGCCTACGCGATCCTCTGGAGCCTTACCCCAGACGAATGACGCGAACAGCGCGAAATTCGTAAATATGAGAGAATCGCGCCCAATACGGTTGGCTTGGTGGTAACCGCCAGTTCGGGACCCGGGCTCAACGTGGCGGACTGTCGGAGGTGCATAGGCGGTGTGGCGGAGGCGGGGACCACAGGCGACGCAACGCCGCGGATGGCGCGGCTTGTTCGCGTGGCGCGTGGACCGCCGTGGCTCGGGGCAGGTACCTTGGGCAGCAT
Organism: Streptosporangiaceae bacterium; assembly: GCA_035651595.1. Classification (GTDB taxonomy): domain Bacteria; phylum Actinomycetota; class Actinomycetes; order Streptosporangiales; family Streptosporangiaceae; genus JAFARZ01. The sequence continues at coordinate 27,104 of DASRFJ010000217.1, forward strand.
CGGATGCGCCAGCGCCGGAGTTCAGCCAGGGGAGGGCGAACGAAGTTATGCCGGTCATGCAATGCGCCCGCTGCGGACGGCCGAATCCGGAAGACGCTCGGTACTGTTCGCACTGCGGAACGCCGCTGCTCGCGGGCCTGGTGGGCCCGGACAGCCGTCAGCCAGGCGCCGGACCGCCCAGGGTCGCGAACGTGCCCCGGCCGGGCGAGACCACGTCGACGATCTCGCTGAACCGGGACGACGCCGACTACGGCGACGATCTCTACCCGGATTCGGACTCGCTCGCCTCGCTGCCGGCCGGCACCGCTCTGCTGCTGGTCAAGCGCGGGCCGAACGCCGGGGCCAGCTTCCGCCTGGACAACGACCTGACCACGGCCGGCCGGCACCCGGACAGCGACATCTTCCTCGACGACGTCACGGTGTCCCGGCGGCACGTGGAGTTCTACCGCGAGAACGGCCGGTTTACCGTCCGCGACGTGGGAAGCCTGAACGGCACGTACGTGAACGGGTCGCGCATCGAGGAGGCGGAGCTGACGGGCGGCGACGAGGTGCAGATCGGCAAGTTCCGGCTGCAGTTCCTGACCAGCCCGGATCTGTGGGGGCAGACCATCCCGGGCGAGCGGCACGGCAGGGGCTCTCAGGGTTACGCATGAGTAGTCAAGCCGAGCCAGGGGCGCGAGGGCAGTTCGGTATCGGCGAGGTTCTAGCTCAGCTACGTCCGGAATTTCCGGACATCAGCACATCCAAGATCCGGTTTCTCGAGGCCGAAGGCCTGATCGAGCCCGAGCGCACCAGGTCGGGCTACCGGAAGTTCGGCGTCGCCGACGTCCAGCGGCTGCGGCACATCCTCACCCTCCAGCGCGACTCCTACCTGCCGCTTCGGGTGATCAAGGAGCGCCTGGCGACGGGTGCGGCGGCCGAGGGCGCCGCCACGACACCCGGCGCCGCCGCGGACGGCGACGGCCTGACCCGGCGCCAGCTGCTGGACGAGGCCGGCATCTCCGACGCGGAACTGACCGAACTGGAGGACTACGGGCTGATCCGGCGGGTCGGCCGCACCTACGGCGGGGACGCGCTGGCGGTGGCCCGCGCGGTCATGGCACTGCGTCAGTACGGGGTGCAGGCCCGGCACCTGCGCGCGGTCAAGGCCGCGGCGGACCGGGAGGCCACGCTGGTCGAGCAGGTGGTGGCGCCACGGCTGCGGCAGCGCGGCCCGGGCGCGCGCGATGCCGCGCTGCGGACCGCCTGGCAGATCGCCGATCTCACGCTCCGGCTGCACGCCACGCTGCTGGAATCCGCCCTTGCCGACGCCGGTCTGGCTTCGGCGTCGCTGCGCCTGGGTAGTTACGAGCCAATGCCGCTCATAGCTGAATCAGGAGAACCGCAGGGGTTGCGGACGGCTTCCGGGAGATAGCGGGTGGTACCTTGGCAAAGGGAGCAGTAGCCAGAAGCGACGTGAGAACGGAGCTGTAGTGCGGCAGATGGAGGTCATCGGCGTCCGGGTCGAGATGCCGTCGAACAGCCCGATCGTCCTGCTGAAGGAGGCCGACGGGGACCGTTACCTGCCGATCTGGATCGGCGCGGTGGAGGCGACCGCTATCGCCTTCGCCCAGCAGGGCATGGTCTCGCTCCGGCCGCTCACCCACGACCTGTTCCGTGACGTGCTCGAGGTGCTCAACGTGCAGTTGCGCACGGTGAACATCACCTCGCTGCGAGACGGGATCTTCTACGCGGACCTGGTGTTCTCCAATGGCGCCGAGGTCAGCGCCCGGCCCTCGGACTCGATCGCGCTGGCGCTCCGCACCGGCGCCCAGATCTTCGCCAGCGAAGAGATCCTTGACGAGGTCGGCGTGGCGATCCCGGACGAGCAGGAGGACGAGGTGGAGAAGTTCCGCGAGTTCCTCGACACGATCTCGCCCGAGGACTTCGGACGTGCTACTTGACCTGGCATGTCCCCAAAGGTGGCAAAGGGTTGCGACACGCCGCCGGTGGTCGTTGACGCTGGTATCCTCGCGGGCTTACGTTGCCATTGCCGTGGGTAATCAGCTCCCGTGGAGGTGTGGCGGTGGTGACTGGGGAAGATAGCAGCGCGGAGGTTGGGTATCGCGGTCCGACCGCGTGCTCCGCCGCGGGCATCACCTACCGTCAGCTTGACTACTGGGCTCGTACCGGCCTGGTCGAGCCGAGCGTGCGCGCCGCGCACGGGTCCGGCTCCCAGCGACTGTACAGCTTCCGGGACATCCTCGTGCTGAAGGTGGTCAAGCGGCTGCTCGACGCCGGGATCTCGCTCCAGCAGGTCCGCGCCGCCGTCCAGCACCTGCGCGACCGCGGCATCGAGGATCTGGCCCAGGTCACGCTCATGAGCGACGGGGTCAGCGTCTACGAGTGCACGTCGCCGGACGAGGTCATCGACCTGCTCCAGGGCGGCCAGGGCGTGTTCGGCATCGCGCTCGGCCGGGTCTGGCACGACGTCGAGGGCGACCTCGCGGTGCTGCCGTCGGTCCGCGCCGAGGACGGGATGGTGGACGCGGACGGCGACGCCGTGGACGAACTGGCCAAGCGCCGCATCCGTCGCAGTAGTTTATCCCCCGGGGGTAAACTGAGATCAGCCAATGACACCGGCTGGGAGAGATCCCGCGTCAGACGGGTCGCCGAAGGGGCAACCATCCCCGGAACCTCTCAGGCACCAGGACCGGCCGGAACAGGCATCTCTGGAGCCATGCTGGCGACAGACGGGGCTTTCGTGAGCGTATCCGGAGGCCTACGATGACAGACTTCGCCACCCGGCACATCGGTCCGTCCGCGTCCGAGCAGCAGCGGATGCTGGACGAGCTCGGCTATACCTCGCTGGACGAGCTGCTCACCGCGGCGCTCCCGCCCGGCACCACGCAGGCCGATATCACGCTCCCCGACCCGCTCTCGGAGCCGCAGGCCCAGGCCGAGCTGCGCCGGATGGCCGACCGCAACCAGGTGCTCAAGTCGATGATCGGCCAGGGCTACCACGGCACGATCACCCCCGCCGTGATCCGCCGCAACCTGCTGGAAAACCCCGCCTGGTACACCGCGTACACGCCGTACCAGCCGGAGATCTCCCAGGGCCGGCTTGAGGCGCTGCTGAACTTCCAGACGATGATCGCCGACCTGACGGGTCTCCCGTGGGCCGGGGCCTCGCTGCTCGACGAGGCAAGCGCCGCCGCCGAGGCGATGACGCTGTCCCGCCGCGGCGTCCGCTCCGGAACCATGTTCCTGGCCGACGAGGACTGCCTGCCGCAGACCCTCGCGGTCCTCCGTACCCGCGCCGAACCGCTCGGCATCGACCTTCAGGTCGCCCGCCTCACCCCCGAGGTGATCGCCGCGGCCGACGGCCTGTTCGGCGTGCTGATCCAGTACCCGGCCGCCACCGGAGAGATCCGCGATCCCGCCCCGCTGATCGAGGCCGCGCACGCCAAGGGCGCGCTGGCCACGGTCGCCGCCGACCCGCTCGCGCTGACGCTGCTGAAGCCGCCCGGCGAGCTCGGCGCCGACATCGCGATCGGCTCCACCCAGCGGTTCGGGGTGCCGATGTGGTTCGGCGGCCCGCACGCCGCTTACATCTCGGTAACCGACCCGCTCAAGCGCCAGCTGCCCGGCCGCATCGTCGGGGTCTCCGTGGACGCCGACGGCCACCCCGCCTACCGGCTCGCCCTCCAGGCCCGCGAGCAGCACATTCGCCGCGAGAAGGCGACAAGCAACATCTGCACGGCGCAGGTCCTGCTCGCGGTGACCGCCGCCATGTACGCCACCTACCACGGTCCGGAGGGGCTGGCCGCCATCGCGCGGGCAATCCACGCTAAGGCCGCCGCCCTCTCGGAAGCCCTTAAAAACCATGGCCTCATAACGACATCCACTGCTTGGTTCGACACCATCCGCTTCGTCCCGGAGCACGCGGACACGGTGGTGGCACGCGCCGCCGAGGCCGGCTACAACCTGTACCTGGCGCCGGACGGCGCGGTGCAGGTGACCTGCGACGAGACGACCACCGACGACGACATCCGTGCCGTGGCCGAAGCCATCCTGGGCACTTCCGTTGCCGACATGCCCGGTTCTAGCGCGCTGCCAGCGGAACTGCTCCGCACCTCGGAGTTCCTGACCCACCCGGTATTCCACCAGCATCGCAGCGAGACGGCGATGCTGCGCTACCTGCGGCGGCTCGCGGACTTCGACATCGCGCTGGACCGGTCGATGATCCCGCTCGGCTCGTGCACGATGAAGCTGAACGCCGCCGCGGAGATGGAGCCGATCAGCTGGCCGGAGTTCGCGGACATGCACCCGCTGGCACCGGCGTCCCAGGCCGAAGGCTACGCCGAGCTGGTTGCCTCGCTGGAGTCCCGGCTCGCCGCACTGACCGGCTACGACGAGGTGTCCGTCCAGCCGAACGCCGGCTCGCAAGGCGAGCTGGCCGGCCTGCTGGCGATCCGCGCGTATCACACGTCGCGCGGCGACACCGAGCGGGACGTCTGCCTGCTGCCCGAGTCCGCGCACGGCACGAACGCGGCGAGCGCCGTGCTCGCCGGGCTGCGCGTCGCGGTGGTGAAGTGCGGCGCGGACGGTGCCATCGACCTCGGCGACATCCGCGCCAAGCTGGATCAGCACGCCGGCCGGGTCGCGGCGATCATGCTCACATACCCGTCGACGGCCGGCGTGTACGAACAGACTGTCAGCGAGGTCTGCGCGCTGGTGCACGAGGCCGGCGGGCAGGTTTACCTGGACGGCGCGAACTTCAACGCGCTGGCGGGCGTCGCGACGCTCCCGTCGTTCGGCGCGGACGTGTCCCACCTCAACCTGCACAAGACGTTCTGCATCCCGCACGGCGGCGGCGGCCCCGGCGTGGGACCGGTCGCGGTCCGGTCGCACCTGGCGCCGTTCCTGCCCGGACGCGGGGCTGTCGGTCCAGTCGCGGAGGCGCACGCTGGGTCGGCCGGTATCTTGCCGATTTCCTGGGCGTATGTCGCGATGATGGGCGCGGACGGCCTGCGCGCGGCCACCGGTGTAGCCGTGCTGTCCGCCAACTACGTGGCCAAGCGGCTGGCCCCCCACTTCCCGGTGCTGTACACCGGGCGCAACGACCTGGTCGCGCACGAGTGCGTGATCGACCTGCGCCCGCTCGCCGCGCGCACCGGGATCAGCAACGAGGACGTGGCCAAGCGGCTCATCGACTACGGGTTCCACGCGCCGACGATGTCATTCCCGGTGGCGGGCACGCTGATGATCGAGCCGACGGAGAGCGAGGACCTCGCCGAACTCGACCGGTTCTGCGAGGCGATGATCTCGATCAGGGCCGAGATCGCCCGGGTCGAGTCCGGCGAGTACGACCATGCCGACAACCCGCTGAAGAACGCGCCGCACACCGCGGACATGCTGATCGCGGGGGAGTGGAAGCACCCCTACGACCGCGAAGAGGCGGCGTATCCGGACGGCACTGGCCGGCGCGGCAAATACTGGCCGCCGGTCCGGCGTGTCGACCAGGCCTACGGCGACCGCAACCTCATGTGCGCCTGCCCGCCTCCGGAAGCTTTCGAGTAACCCGGCCCGGCAAAAAGTACGTCCCGCGCGCCCGGCGGTGAAAGCGCAACGCCGCCCCGTACCGGGACATTTAGCCGATTCCAGACGCACCGTCTGGCGCGCCAGATTACTGAGGACCGTCACCTCCCGATCCGGACCCCGTTGGCTTATCTGCCGAGCCCGGCTGTGCTGCTTGCGCCAGGCTGCCGCTTCGTGGTTGGTGAAGGCCGGGGCTGGAGTGGCGTAGCTGCCTGGCGGTACGCGAGCGCATCGACGGCCGTGCATTAACGTGGTAGATCGCCCTTTCGTGGAAGGTTAACCCTCGAAAATGAGGGTCAGTCCACCACGAAGCGGCAATCCACCACGTTGTTCGACCATGTATCTGTCGACAAGTTTCAATCGAAAGATAATTCCAGGCTGTTGCGGCAGCCAGCACGTGCCCGCGACTTCCACGCCCGTAAAAAGTACATCCCGCGCGCCCGTCCCCAGGTGTGCACCTGCCTGCGCCCCGGATTGTGGAGGCGGAGGGGAGGAGTCAGGTAAACACACCCTTGCGGGAGGCGGGACGGGCGCGCGGGGGTCGCGGCGGAGGGCCGGCAGAAGGTGGGAATGCAGCCCTGTAGCCGCCGCGGGATTAGTGGCTTGCGACGGGGAAGGCGGACAGCTCGGCTAGGTGCGGGGGCAGGCCGAGCGTGACGACGCTCTCCTGCTCTTCGGGGTCGGTGCGGGCGACCACGGCGACGGTCATGACGTTGCTGCGATTCACCGGGAGGTGGGGGGTTCCGGGCGGGACGTACATGAAGTCGCCGGCCTTGACGATGGTGCGCTGGAGCAGGCCCTCGCCGTGCCAGACTTCGGTCTCGCCGCTGACCGTGTAGATCGCTGATTCGTGTCCCGCGTGGAAGTGGGGGATGCCACGGGTGCCCGGAGGAATCGTCACCAGGTGCAGGCACAGCGCGTGCGCACCGGCGGACCGGCTGGTGACCCCCGCGGCGAGGCTTACCCCTTGCTTCCCGGCGTAGTTCTCGCCGGAGCGGATGATCACGCAGTCGCCTGGGTTGGCAAGCCCAGCCACCGATGGCGCGCGAAGCGCGCGCTCCCAGACTTCGCTTACTCTGAGCATTTTCTTGTATCCTATCCGTGATGTCTCCTCTGCCAAGATTATGACCATGCGTATTCGTATGGATACTCTCTGTGCAGGTACGGATCCCTAACTTTTAGGTAAGCATCTACTTGCGCTTTGGTAAGATTTGGTCACTTAAGGTGACATTTCCTGACTAGAGACCCGCCTCCAGCGGAGCCACGCTCACCCTCAGTTCCGTTCGCGCACCGCGCGGGCCTGCGCTGCCGCCGCCAGGACCCCGCGAACCGCCCCGAACCGCGCCCGTTTCGCCCCATTTGACGCCACTTCCATGTAAGAAAAGTGCCCCATGTAAGAAAAGGCGCCAGTTCCGGCGCCTTTTCTGCCGCGAAGCCCTTTTCTGACACGGGAAACCGCAACTAATGCCGCTGAGGCCACCCAAGTAACAATGGTCACAGCGCGCCGCGGATATCTTGTGCCGACCCGGATCGAGCAAGCAGAATGCGCTACTCGGCCGCCGTGCCGGGTGGTTAGGCGGAGGCGCGGCCTTGGTGCGATTGGATCAGTTCGCGGGTGGTGGGGTAGTCGATGCCGAGAGTGTCCAGGGCCGTGCGGAGGCGGCCGCGGGGCTTGCTGTCGGCGACGCGGAGGATGCCGAGGAGCAGGTGTTCGGCGCCCAAGTGGTCGCAGTGGGCTGCGCGGGCTTCTTTTAGGGACTCGACCAGGGTTCGCTTGGCTTCGTCGGTGAACGGGCTGCGGGAGAGCCGGTTGAGCGGGCCGCGCGGGGAGACGGGAACGCGCTGGAGCGCGCCCTCGCCGAAGCGGTCCTCCGCCCGGCGCCTGATCTCGTCGAGGTCGATGCCCAGGGAGCGCAGCAGCTCCGCGTCCGGCGTAGCGCCGAGTTCGCGGTCGACGGCGGCGGTGTCGACGCCCAGATCGGCCAGCACCCTGGCGGCCACACTGTCCCCTGTTGTCAGCGCGGACAGGAGGTGGAGGGGGCCGACGCTGGCGTCGCCGCGCTCGGTCGCCTTGGTCTTGGCGTCGACGACGACCTTGCGGGCGTCCGCGGTGAAACGCTCAAGCATTGCTGGAACTCCCTCGGGTGTGGCGGGCGTGCTTCTTGTGGACGGCCTGGCGGGAGACCCCGAGTGCCTCGGCGATCTCCTGCCAGGACCAGCCGTTCTGCCGCGCGTTGTCGACCTGGAGCGTCTCTAGCTGTTCCAGCAGCCGGCGCAGCGCGGCGACGGCGCTTGTCAACATAGGTTGACGCCGCTTACGGAGGGGTTACGTGAGCGCGTGAACCGAGCGGGCACGCTGGTCGTTTCCGTTATTAGGGTAGTCATGCAGGTATCCCGGAGAGGGGGTGCGGACCGATGACCAGCGTGGTAAAACCGGTCGCACCGTCAGCGTCCGGGAGAAGGGCGGGACGTGGCGTTAAACCACAGCCCGTTATGACAAAAGTCCGTCCTGAGGTCGTGCTCTGGGTCATCGGCCTGGGCGGGGCCGCGGTGCTCGCGCTGTGGTGGCAGGACACGACCAGCGTCAGCGGGCTGGGCGGCTGGCTGACCGGGGCGGGACGGATCCTGGGGTTGCTGTGCGGCTACGGCGTCGTGGTGCTGGTCGCGCTCATGGCGCGGCTGCCGCCGCTGGAGCGGGGCGTCGGAACCGACCGGCTGGCGCGGTGGCACGCGATGGGCGGGCGCTACGTCGTCTCGATCGTGGTGGCGCACGGGCTGCTGATCATCTGGGGCTACGCGGTCACCGCGCACACCAACGTGATCAGCGAGTCCGGCGCGCTGCTCACCCAGTACCCCGACGTGCTGATGGCGACCGTGGCGGGATTCCTGCTGCTCGGCGTCGGGATCGTGTCGATGCGCGCGGCGCGCCGCCGGATGCGCTACGAGACCTGGTACTACCTGCACTTCTACACATACCTGGCGATCGCGCTGGCGTTCAGCCACCAGCTCGCGGACGGCGCGTCGTTCATCAACAGCCTGGCCGCGCGGTTCTGGTGGTCCGCGATGTACCTGACCGTCGCGCTGCTGGTGCTGTGGTATCGCATCATCGTCCCGTGGCGGGCCTTCGTGCGGCACGCGTTCCGGGTGGCCGGGGTGAAAGACGAGGCGCCCGGCGTCGTGTCGGTCTACATCGCCGGCCGCAAGCTGGACGAGCTGGCGGCGGAGCCGGGCCAGTTCTTCCGCTGGCGGTTCTTGAACCGGTCGATGTGGTGGTCCGCGCACCCGTACTCGCTGTCCGCCGTGCCGGGCAAGGACATGCTGCGGATCACCGTCAAGGCCCTCGGCGACCACAGCCATTCGCTGCGGTCGCTGCGCCCGGGCACGAGGGTGTGGGCCGAGGGACCGTACGGGGCGTTCACCCACGACGGTAACGCGCGGGGCGCGGTGCTGATCGCGGGCGGGGTCGGGATCACGCCGCTGCGCGCCATGTTCGCCTCGCTTCCCGGCCGGGTCACGCTCGTCTACCGGGCGCGGCGGTGGGAGGACATCGTGTTCCGCGACGAACTGGACGCGATCGCGCGGGCCCGCGGCGCGAGCGTGCGTTACGTGGTCGGATCACGGCGGGAGCTTGGCGGGGATCCGCTGTCGGCTTCGGCGCTGCGGCGGGAGATACCGGGGCTGGCCAAGCAGGACGTGTACGTGTGCGGGCCTGCCGGAATGACGTCGTCGGTCGCTGCGGCCCTGGTGACGGCCGGCGTGCCGCGGCGGCGGATCCACTACGAGTCGTTCGAGTTCTAGGAGGCGACCATGCGGCGGGTTATCCTCGCGGTGACCGGGACGGTCGCCGGACTTGTCGCGCTGCTGTCGTTCCGGTCGCACGTCCCGTCGGTGCCGGTGGCGGCTTCTGGGACCTCTGGGAACACTGGGGCCTCGGCGGGCGGTGCCGGGCAGCCGGCGCCGAGCGCGTCGCTGGCGGCGGGGCAGCGGGCCATCGACGGGAACGTGGCGAACACCGCCTACGGACCGGTCCAGGTCCAGGTGCTGGTGAAGAACAGCAAGATCGTCACCGTGAACATCCTCGAGCAGCCGTCGAGCACCGCGCACGACCTGCAGATCGGGCAGTTCGCGTTTCCGCAGCTCATCCACGAAACGCTCACGGCGCAGAGCGGGCGGATCGACGCGGTGTCCGGCGCCACCTACACCAGCCAGGGCTACATCCAGTCGCTGCAGAGCGCGCTCGACAACGGGGCTTGATGTGAGTTCTGCGGTGCGGGTCCGGCACGCGGAGCATGTGATGGGGACCGTGGTGTCGTTCGACGTGGCGGCGCCGTTCGCCGGGGACGCGCTCGCCGCCGCGGTGCGCTGGCTGCACTGGGTGGACGAGACGTTCTCGACGTACCGTTCCGGGAGTTGCGTGAGCCGGCTGGGGCGCGGCGAGATCGCGGTCGGGGACTGTCCGCCGGAGGTCGCCGAGGTGCTGGCCGCGTGCGCGACGCTGTGTGCGGTCAGCGGCGGGTACTTCAGCGCCTGGTACGCGGGGGCACTGGATCCGTCCGGGTATGTGAAGGGCTGGGCGATCGAACGGGCCGCGGCGATGCTGACCGCGGCGGGTTCGGCGTCGCACTGCGTCAACGGCGGGGGAGACGTGCGGTGCGTCGGCCCGCGGCGGGCCGGGCCGGAGCTCTGGCGAGTGGGTATCGCGGACCCGCTGCGGCGTGGGGCGCTGTGCGCGGTGGTGACCGGGCGGGACATCGCGGTGGCCACATCCGGAGTCGCCGAACGCGGGGCGCACATCATCGACCCGGTTCGCCACAGGCCCGCGACCGAGCTGCTCAGCGTCACGATCGTCGGGCCGGATCTGGCGCTGGCGGACGCGTATGCGACGGCGTGCGTGGCGATGGGGGATTCGCTGGATTGGCTGGCCGGGCTGGACGGCTACGAGGGATTCGGCATCCGTGCGGACGGGTCTGCCTGGGAGACCGCGGGGTTCGGCGGGTACCGCGCCGAGTTACCCGCGGTTCGCGGCCGCGGCCAGGTGCGCCGCGAGGCTGTCGGCCGTGCGGGCATCCAGTGGCGCGTGGCTGATCAGCGCGCGGTACCACAGGACGCCGTAGGCCATATCGACGAGGATGTCCAGGTCGGCGGACGCCGACAGCTCGCCTCGGTCACGCGCGCGGGCCAGCAGCGAGCGCAGCGCCGCGCGCCGCTGAGCGGTGAAATCCTGAAGTACCTGGGACACGTGCTCGTCCTGCTGAGCGGCCGCGGCGAGCTGCCGAAGCACGCGCAGCGTGCCGGGGTCCTCGAGGCCAGCGAAGCTGTCCCTGATGAAGGCGGCCAGGTCGGCGGCGAACGAGCCGGAGTCCCGGATCGGAACGATCGCCCTGGCCCGGCGCGCCATGGCCGCCGCGACGACCGCGCCCTTGCTCGGCCACCAGCGGTAGATCGTCTGCCTGCCGACCCCGGCGGCCGCCGCGATCGCGTCGATCGTGAGGCCCTCGGTGCCGTCGCGCCGGAGCAGCTCGAACGTGCTGTCCAGGATCGCCTCCTTGGCCGCCTCGTTGCGGCGGCGGCCCGTGTGCGGTCGGCGCGGGGTCGCGGTCATGTCGTTCAGCGTAGCATTTGACGAGACTAGGAGTCTTGGTAAGCTCGTTGTCGAGACTAATCGTTCCGGCAATCTCAGCTTGGAGGCTGACATGTCGTTCTCGGGACAGCGGGTGGTCGTCATCGGTGCGAGCGCGGGGGTCGGGGAGGCGACGGCGCGCGCGTTCGCGGCCGAGGGTGCCCAGGTGATCATCACCGGCCGGGTAAAGGAACGGCTGGACGCCGCGGCGTCACGGATCGGCGGGGACGTCTCGTCACGCGTGGTGGACGCCACCGACGGCGCGGCGGTGTCCTCGTTCTTCGGGTCGCTGGACCGGCTGGATCACCTGGTGCTCGCGGCGAGCCCGGGCGCGATCGGCAGCGGGCCGTTCGCTGACCTAGCCGAGCCGGCGCTGCGCGCGGCGTTCGACGGGAAGCTGTTCGCGTACGTGCGGGTGCTCCAGGCGGCGCTGCCGAAGCTGCGCGCGGACGGTTCGGTGACGTTCATCAGCGCCGCGTCCGCGCGCGCCGCGTATCCCGGCTCGACCGGGCTGGCGGCGGTGAACGGCGCGGTGGAGGCGATCGTGCGCCCGCTCGCGGTGGAACTGGCGCCGCTGCGGGTGAACGCGGTCTCGCCGGGCGTGATCGACACCGGATGGTGGGACGTGCTGCCCGATGACCAGCGGAAGGCGTTCTTCGGCAGCGTGGCGGCGACGAGTCCGGTGGGCCGGGTAGGGGCACCCGAGGATGTCGCGGACGCGGTGCGGTACCTCGCCGGGGCTGGGTTCGTCACCGGGACCGTGCTTGAGTGCGCGGGCGGTGCGACGCTGACCGTCGGCGCAACGGCCTGACGTTCCGTCGTCGGCCCGCGGCCAGGGGCCGGGGTTGGTCCCGGCCTTCCATCGCCTAACAAAGCTGCATAATTCGTACTTACATACGATTCCGATACCCCACCTGGGTATGTTCTTCATGATCACGAAGGGTTTTACGCCCTCTGGCACGCACAACCCTTCGTGATCATGCAAAGGAGCCGCGCGACCCCGGAGACACAGCCGCACAAAGCCGGACAGAACCGGCGGGATACCCCCGGGGACACCCGGGTCTCCGATCCCCGGACCCGAAAGCCTGCGCTGGCTGGAGCCCAGCACGGCGGCCTCGCCTCGGATACACGATCAGATCCCGCCTATCGGGGCGTCCCGGCTGATACGTGGCGTGTCGGCGCGTGGGTCAGAAGATTGCGGACAGTTACCCCCCCAGTTTGGACCTCGTTGGCTTACTCCGGGGTTTGCCCGGATCGCTGGCTGACCGGTGGGCCGGCGGCTGGTTTGATGGGCTTCGATAGCGTGGTGGTTTTTCCCTTTGTGGTAGCGGGACCCCTGTTCGGCCACGTCGTTTATTTAGTCGGCGAGCCCGGGCGTGTCGTGGTTTGCTGTGGGCGGGTCTGGCGGGTGTGGCGGCGTGCCTGGCTGTCCGGGAGGGTGATGCCGGCTGCGGCGGCGTAGTCGCGGAGCTGGGCGGGGGTG
>DASRFJ010000218.1:0-10210 GCA_035651595.1 Streptosporangiaceae bacterium
GGCATCGCTCTGGATTCGACACCCATGCGATTACCAGGAGCCTCTGCTGTCACAGCACCGACACGCCGCGACCCGCGCCGGAAGATCGCAAAACGTTACGGTCTACGGCCTCTGCCCGGTTTTCAAGCAGGCTCTAAGACAAATGACGCCTAACGCCGAATACGGCGGACACCGCGTCCCACCCGACGCACAGCGCACGCCGTACATCCGGTTCTGCACGGCCGCCGACCCTGTTGGCTCAGCGCGGCAGATCCGGACGTCCACCCAGCCTGTAAGCGATAGTCGGTCGGCTCAATTGAGTTCTTCGCGCGCGACTATTACGAACCCATCGCACCTTTCCCTGAGTTCATGCGTGTAGATAGTTAGACGCTCCGGCCAGTCCCGCGGCACTTCGGTCGGGTCGGATTGAAGCAGGTTCACTATACTGCCTGTAGTATCTTTGACGGCGTTTGATGCCTCCCAGGCAGAAAGTGTCCCGGCGATTACAACGGTTGCCCACGTTCGCTGAAGTTCCGCAAACCCCCTCAGAGCTCGTTCGGCGGCATTGCTCTCAAGACTCTTCTCGATGGGCGGGAGTCCGCTGAGGGCTTGCAGTATGCCTTGAGTAGCGTTTATGAAGGCGGCATACGCCTCTCGTCGCCGTTCCTCCTGGGCGGTTGTCCGATCGCGTCGTCCCTTGATCACGGTGCCAACGATTGTGGAGACCTGACCAGCGAGAGCACCGACGACAACCGCTCCCGCAGCGATCAGGGGGACGGTTAGGTCAGCCATGGCAAGCCATACTTCCCTATACAACACGCAGCCGTAAAGGTTCTCGCACCTGCTACGCGGGCCAGATATGATCGCGCAGCTCCCATGTTTAGCGCGACTTCGATGGCGGCAGGCGAGATGTGTCGCAGCCCGCCGAATGGCGGCCCTTGTGCGTGTCCGCGAAGACTCAGGTTGCTCTCGGTGACAGGCTGCCAATCAGCCTCCGTCCCACTGCCCTTAACTTCCCGGTGTTATCTGCACTGATGTCTGGCTCCTTGGCCTGTGTTGCGTGTTGGTCACAATGCGGCAGGCCTGGCGCATGATGCTGTGAATGCAACAAAGCCCCTGGTACGACGCGTGGTGTCGAATCATCAACGTCGTGCCGAGGAGCTTTGTTGTCTGGCCAGTTTGCCATGGTTGTTTCGCATGCGTCCGTTGTTCCCGCTGGCCAAGGCGAAGACGAAGCGGGCCCGGCGGGGGGCGGGCGGCCTGCTGGCGCAGGCTGCGGCCGGGCCCGGGTTCTGGGAGGACCTGCTCGGGGAGCTGCGCCGGGCGGGCCTGATCGCGGAACTGCTCGCGGACGGGCGATCGCGGCGGCGGTGTCGCAGGCCGGGCACGGGCACAAGCTGGACCGGGCGCTGACCGCCGAGGTGACCGCGATGTGCGTCATCGTGGGCGCGCTGTTCCCGGATCAGGGGTATGACCTGGTGCTGGCCAGGACGTTCGCGATGCCGGGCCTGCCGGTGAAGCCGGGCACCGTCACGCCGTCGGGCCCGGCGCTTTCCAAGGCCCGGGTCCTGCTGGGTGAGCAGGGTGATGCGGCGCATCTTCGAGATCGACGCCGCGCGCAGCGACGCGGGCCTGGGGATCAGCGCAATCTGGCACGGCATGGAGGTCACCGGGATCGACGGCACTACCATCGAGCTGTTCAGCTGCGATGAGCTGGCGGAGGCGTTCGGGGTGCCCTCCGGCGGGACCAAGCCGAAGATCCGCATCGCCGCGCACGTGCGGACCGCGTCCCGCCGGTGGATCGCCGCCGCGATCGGCGGCTACCACGACGGGGAGAACACCCTGGCCGACGAGCTGGAGGGCTCGTTCACCGCCGGGATCCTCAGCACCGCCGACCGGGGGTTCTTCTCCATGGACCGGTGGCTGCGGTTCTCCGCGCGCGGCGCTCATCTGGTGTGGCGGGTCAAGAACGGCGCGAAGTCCGTGCCGTTCAAGACCATCACGACCCTGCCCGGCGGGTCGGAGCTGGTCCGGCTGCGCGAATCGGATTCCATGCTCGGCAGGCGGCGCCGCGACGCCGGCGACAAGGCCCTTCCCCGGCTCCCGGACACCGTCGCGCGGCTGGTCAGCTTCACCGTCGTGTCCCGCGCCGCCCGCCGCGTCAAGACCAGCGTCATCAAAGTGCTCACCACGCTCCTGGACCCCGCGCAGTTCCCGGCCTGCGAGATCGCCGCGCTGTACGCGCAGCGCTGGCAGATCGAGATCGCGTACCTGCTCCTGAAGAAGACCGTCAAGGGCACCGGCCGCGTACTGCGCGGACGCTCTGTGGCCCTAGCCCGGCAGGAAACCTGGGCACTGCTGCTGATCCACAACATGACCGCCACGCTCACCGCCCGCGCCGCCGCGCAGGCCGGCCTCAACCCCCGCCTGATCCCGTTCACCGCCGTGCTGTCCCTGATCCGCGGACACGTCACCGCCGATACCTGCTGCCCGCACTGCGGCAAACGCCCAGCCAGTGGAAACGATCCCATCGCCCTGCTCATCAGCCAGGTCCTCGCACAACCAGCCCACCGGGACCGGCCCGCACGGACCTCCGGACGGACGCCCTTCCAGCGGCAGCACTGGCACACCGAAGAAGTCACCTACGCGATAACGATCGTCCCGTCGAATCTCCCGCAAGCGGACATACATCCCGGAAGTTAAGGGCAGTGGCCTCCGTCCCCCCCGGCTCACAGAGTTCGCGGCTGCTGGGTGATCACGCGGGGCCGCCTGGACGCGGTGCCGCTACGGTCCCCTGGCGCTCGACTTGTCCGCGGCAATGAGTGCGACTGCTTCCTGCCAAGCTGGGAAGGGATGGCAAGATGCTGGCATGGCAACGGAGGCCAAGATCTTCATCAGTCACGCCGGGACGGATCGCAAACTCGCTGACCTCCTTCGTGACACACTGGTACTCGGTGGGATCCCGAGGAACCGGATCTTCTACTCCTCGTCGCGGGCGACCGGCATCCCCTCTGGGACCGACGTGCGCGCTCACCTGCGTCGTGAGCTGCAGCAGGCCGGGCTAATCATCGAACTGATCTCCACCACCTTTCTAACGCGCCCGATGTGTCTGATTGAGCTCGGCGGCGCCTGGGTCCTCGAGAAGCCCACCTACCCATCGTGGTTCCTCCGCTGACGCGCAGCCAGGCAGTAGCACAGATCGGCGACCTCAACATGGGGCAACTCGGGAGTCAAGAGGAGATAGATGACGTCTTCGACGAGCTGCACGACCGGCTGGCGAGCGATGTCGGACTCTCTACGACTGCGACCGAGTGGAACCCGGTAGCGCGGCGGTTCAAGGAAGGCCTACCAGCCGTGCTGGCTGGGCTCGCTGCCATGGCTGCTTCACCAGCGGCGACGCCTTCCGTGCCCTCCCCTGCCCCTGCATCCAAGCCAAGGGCGAAGATCACGGTCGACAACTACGATGTCGTGCCCAGCGGATATGGCACTGAGGTGCAGGGCGAAGCAACCAATAACGACACCGTTGAACATAGTGCCTCTCTCAAGGCCACGTTCTACAACGAGAGCGGCAAGATCCTCGGTTCAGCCGATGGCATAGTCACTCAGCTGGCACCCGGTGAGACCAAGACCTTCACGCTGATAAGTACAAACGCCATTCTGCAGCATGAGCGACTAAAGGTGCAGATCGACGCTGTCTTTTAGCTTAGCAGTGCAAGCAATCTACGGATACGCCACTGTCAACTACTGACGCAGTCATTGTCCTCATGACGAGCTGCCCATTGATCGCTTGACCGTCCGGCGGACCTATGCGCGCTCACATCGGCATGAGCGAGCGTCCGTCGCCAACCGAACACTGGCGCACAGATCGACCGACTATGCGCTTGCCAGTAGGCACATGACCACCTTCGCACAGCCGTCCAGAACGGCGGATATTAGCAGCCGTGGGACGCCGAACTCTTGTCACTGTCTGTGCGAGGAGACCGGCGGCTTCGGATAGGCCATGGCGGATGCTCTGGAGGTCTGATCGATCACGTCCGCTGTGTCCGACGCAGCCCGGCAGAGCGATCGTAGTTGAGTGATTCGACATGCACCGACTGCTCGCCCTCGACTGGACGAAAGGGGTGGCGCCGAGATTCACGCAGGGGATCGCGTGGCGAGCCGCCCGTCATCATCCCGCATTAACGGCCGCTGCCAGCCCAGTCAATACGCGCCGCGCTCGCGGCGCAGCGCTGAGCCGGAGACGGTCAGTCACGCTCGCGAGCCGCGCCCTTCTGTCTGAAGGTGCGGACATCATGCTCACTCGCATGCTGCTTCCCATCGCGATGACCATTGACAGGCTCTTGGCCGGTGTGCGCTTGGGCCGCGACGGCAGCCACGTCAGCGGGAAGGTCCCGATATGGCTCGCTCCTCACGCTCTCGCCACTGCTGGCAGCAGCCTGAGCGTTGCCGGTCGCGCCGAGGCGGATAGCGTGCTTGCGGGCATGCCCGGCTAGCTGCAGCAGTTCGCCGAGACCGCTGGATGGAAGCTCCACCGGGAGGGCCGCGGCGAGCGCTCCGGCCGCGTCCGCGATCAACTGGTACCGCTCGGCGGCTGGCCCGGGCCCGTCCGCGAGGCCGCGGCGGCTCGCTTCTTCCCAGGCATGGCGTACCCGCCTGGCTGGCTCTGACGTCCTGGGGTCCGTGGCCGCCTGGGACGCGGCGGCGGTATCGGCCCAAGCGCGGTAGTCCATGTCGATGATTCTGGACCCGGCGCTTGCCTGTGCCCGTCCGCCCTCGTAGGGTCCGGACAGCCTGGATCGCAGGTACATATCATCGGCGGTGGCGCGGAGCCGCGCGGCATGTTTGCCGGCGTGGTCGGCCAGGTGGCTGAGTGCCTTCGCCTCGATCTCCTGCCCGTTCTCTGTGGCGGTCTCGGCGAGAGAGGCCGCCGCATGCGCGAGTATCCGGTACCGTACCCCGGCGGCTCCGGGGTCGTCGCCGAGGCCGTGCCGGGAGACGGCTCGCCATGCCTGGTTCAGCTGGACGACGCGCGGGTGCTCGGCCGTCATGGTGGCGTCGGGCTGAGTGAAGGCAACCGTCCAGGCATCGAAGTCGTTCTCGATGATTCGTGATCCGGATTCGGCCTGGGCTCGTCCGCCCTGGTAAGGCCTGGCCTCGAACGGCTTTCCGTCGGACGTGGCTAGGTCATTGGTATCGGTCCTTGTCGTGTTCATGGCGATCTCCTTTCTGTCGGTGCTGCTCGTGGTGGCGCGGGCGTCGGGGAGTCCGCTGGTGTCGAGTTCGTGGCGGGCGCGTGTGACGGCGACGTAGGCGAGCATCGCCTCGGCACGCGGCGGTGACCGTGACGAGCGCCGGTCGCTAAAGTCGGATGCGACCAGCACCCGGCCCCACTCCAGTCCCTTAGCGCGGTGTGCTGTAGATACGGTCAGTTCCGCTCGTTCCACCCGGCTGAGCTGGGTGACCAGGTTGAGTACGGCCGTGGCGCCCCATTTGTCGATCAGCCGGACGTTGGCGGCGAGATCGGCGCCGGCCGCGTCGGTGTGGACGAACTGCTGGACGGCGTGCCACGACCGGAACGCGGCGAGTTCGGGGTTGCTGGTGTGCCCGGTGGCTTGCAGCTCGAGCGCGGCGCGAGCGAGCTGGCGGATGTCGCCGCCGTCGCCGGCCAGGCGCACGCGTCGGCCCGCGTCGAGTGCCCAACGTGCTTGCTGAAGGGCTTCGGCGTTGGTGCGGCACAAGATCGCATGCGGTTGGGCGACGGTGCCGACGACCGAGTCGATCCGCGGAGTCCCGGAAAGCTGGAACTGCGCCCCTAGGCGGCGAAGCCATTTGTTGGCTTCAGCGGCGACGGCTGGCCCGAACCTGAATGAGTGCGACAGCTGCAGCCGCTGTTCGGCTGGCCAGGTAGCGAGGGCGTCGACTGCGCCGCGCCAGCCATAGATGGCCTGGCATGAGTCGCCGACTGCGATCTGCTGGACCTCGTGCTGGGCCTGGATGATGGCGGCGGTGACCGGGTTGGCGTCCTGCGCTTCGTCGAACATGATGTAGCCGGCCGCGATCCGGGGCCGTGTGAGCTGCCAGATCTTCAAGTAGTGGTCGTGCCGGAACGGCAGCCTGCCGTCCGGCAGCGTGAGGTCGCGCCAGGCCCGTTCGGCGTACGGGATGATCCGCCAGGTCAGCTCCGCGAACGACGCGGCGTCGATGCCGTTGACCGGTGGCACGTGCCGGGCCGACAAGAACATATCCGCGCTGTAGCAAAACCGCTCGACGGTGCCCATCGCGATCCTGGCCTGGTGCGCGGGGGTGAGCAGCAGCGAGGAGCCGAGCCGCAGCGGCTCGCCGATGCCGAGCATGCTGGCGACCGCCCAGGCCGGCATCCGCCTGCCACGCGGCGGCAGCCGCCGCTCGAACTGTCGGCCGACCGCGCTGAACGCGAGCGCGTGCGCGGTCACGCACCGCACCTCGGATGGGAAGATGCGGCGCGCGCTTTCGGCGGTGACCCGGTTGTAGGCGACGTACAGCCCGCTCCGGCCGGGCATCGCGGCCGCCGCCATCCGGAGCGTCGAGGTCTTGCCAGTACCTGCGCCGGCTTCGATCACCAGGCCCGCGCCGGACACGCACGCGTCGATGACGGCCTGCTGCTGGCCCGTCGGATGGATCTCCCCGGTGATCATCGCTGGCTCTCACATGAACGCGAACTGCTCTTCCGGGAGCGGCCAGCCGAACGACACATCGGTATCCAGCTGGCATCCCGCCAGCCAGGCCGTGAACTCGCATGGAACCTGGCTGACCGGCACCTCGCGCAGGCCCGGCGCCGCGCCGGAGTCCTCGCCCCACCGGGACGGATCGACCTCCTCGACCAGGGCGACGAAGTACGGCGCCGCCGTGCCATGCAGCATTACCAGGTACCGCGGCCCGGTCTCCGGTGCGTCTCGCCACGCCTCCGGCCAGTCGCCCAGCGCAAGCCGCCATGCGCCAGGCCCGGCGGCAGGCACCGGCGTCCCAGGGGAACGCGGCACGACGAGCAGGTCACGGACACCGTCCGGCCGCTCGGCCGGCAAGCCGAGAAACTCACGCAACACAGGGATGGTGATCACGCGGTCGTCGGGGATGTTCATTCAGTCCTCCGTCGGGGGAGCGGGTTCGGTGCGCAGCACCGGGACAGGATTCTCGGAATGCCGGTCGGGGCGGCAGCCGCTCATCGGGCCGGTGTCGCCGTCCAGCAGCGTGATCAAGGTGGGGTCGACGTGGTTGACCCACCAGGCCGAGTAGCTCGCGCCCGGGTCGCCGCCATCCTCGGCCGGGCCGGTCATCTCATACCAGGCGAGGCGGAGTGCGTCGAGGCGGACTGCTACCTCGGGGTGGTCCCACCAGCGGGCGCACCAGGTCCGGCCGCGGCCGAGGTCGACGCGCCGCTGGATCATCGGCGCGAAGATCTCCTCGACCCACTCTGCGAGTCCGAGCTTGCCTGCCACGGTAACCGCCTCCTCAGCCGATGTGCCGCATCGCCACGATTTGCGCGACCCACGAGGCGATGCTCGCGAACTGCACGACTTGCCCGGTGGCCGGTGCGTGGATGAGCATTCCGCCGCCGACGTAGAGGCCGACATGGCCCGGTGCGCTGGCGCTCCCATCGGTGCCGGGGATAAAGATGAGATCCCCTGGCCGCAGCTGACTGACCGACGCGATAGGTGCCCCGACGGACACCTGCTGGTAGGTAGTCCGCGGCAGCGCGACCCCGGCAGCGGCCCACGCCATCTGCACCAGGGACGAGCAATCGCACCAGCCCGACGGATCAGCGCTGTGCGGGTCTGCGCACGACCCGCCCCACTGATACGGCGTGCCGAGCGCGGATTCGGCCGCCGCGACCGCCGCCAGACCCGCTGCCGATCCGGCCGCCGAGGTCGTGGAGTACTTCGATCCGGCCAGTGAGTCGATCTCGTGCACATACGCAGCGGCCTCGGCCGGGACAGCGCGTGCAGCCTCGACAGCGCGCGGCCCGGCGTTGTAACAGGCGAGCGCCAGGTCGGTGACGCTGCCGGATGCCTGCCCGGAAGCGACCAGGCGGGCGGCGAGCGCGGCCAGCGAGCAGTCGTACCGCCCCTGCGCCATGATCTCGTCGAACGGGTTGAACGGCGTCACGTTCCCCGTGCCGTCGTCGTCCCGGCCCCACGTAGCGAACGTGGCCGGCAGGAACTGGGCGATCCCTTCCGCGCCGCCCGAACTGACCGCGCGCGGGTTCCAGCCCGACTCCACCTGGTCCTGCGCCGCGATGACCGGCGGCGTGATCGCCGCGCACAGCGACCCGGCCGCCAGCACCCACGGCACGTACACGGCCGGGACCGCCGACGTGTTCACGCCGGACCCGCCACCGGGCGCACCCGGCGCCTGCCCGCCGACGGCGGCGAACAGCAGGATCAGCGCGAGCACCGCCGCCCCGGCCGCCAGCAGCCCCCGCAAAACGAGCCCAGCAGGCCGTGGCCCGGTCAGAACGGCAGGCGCGGTCACGACGCCCTCCCCGGCTGACCGGAGATCCGAGCGAGCGCCTCGCGTATCTCAAAAGCGTGCGGCCCCTCCATCCACGGCACGGTCCGGATCACCACCGGTCGCGACCCGGACGCGAACACGATCGCCCGGTCTCGCGGCAGCGTCGCCAGGTCCGACACGGCGAGCGAGCGTTCACGCCGCAGCGACTGGGTGCGCTGCCGCTCGCCGCGCGAGCTCAGGTAGACGGACTGTAGCGCCCAGTCCTCGTGGTCCCCGATCAGCGAGGAGAACTCGGACAGGAATTTCTCGTCGGCGACCCCCGCGCCAAGCACCCGGATGGTGGCGGCGGACCACATGGACCGCATCCCGTACTCGCCCCACGCCTCGGTGCCCTGAGTCCAGGACTGCAGGTAGGTGTGCAGCAAGATGCCCCGCGACCCGTAGTGGCTGTACAGCTTGGGCAGCTCCGGCCACCGCACGATGTTCGCCGCCTCGTCCAGCTCCACCACCAGCGGTACGGGCAGCCGCCCCGACACCGACAACGAAGCCAGCCGCTCAGCGGCCTCGCAGACATGCGCCGTCAAAGCCGCGACGAACGGCCCGCCCGATCCCTCGCCCTCCCGCGACAGCGCGTACAGCGTGTCCGAAGACGACGGGAACTCCGAAGGATCGAAAGACGGCAGCCCGGGCGCGGGCGTGACCCAGGCGACCAGCCGCGGGTTGACCAGCGCCCGGGCCATCCGCTGCGCCGTCCCGTAGGTGGATCCGCGCATCTTGTCCGGCTGCCCCAGCACCCCCTCCACCGCGGTCGCCGGACCGTCATGCCCCGCCGAACGCAGCAGCTGCACCGGCGCCGTGTCATCCGGGTTCGACAGCCATTCCCGCACCTGCCCGGCCGGCCGGCCGCCGGATGCGGCGGCCAGGAACAGCCAGGCGAGCAGGTCCCGGCCCGCCGTGTCCCAGTGCGCATCCACCCGTGCCCCCGGCTCCCGGGCGGACGCCTCGAAGATCGCCGCTAGCTTCTGCGCCGACGACACGTCGGTCACCGCCGCGAGCAGGTCATAGGTGAACGCGGGCGTCCCGTTCGAAGCCAGCCCCTGCGGGTCGAACAGCCACGTCCGCCCTCGCCGTCCCCGCAGCGCGAGGGTCGCGTCGGACATGTCGCGCTTGTTCGTGGTGGCGAGCACCGCGCCGGGCGCGTCCAGGATCGCCGGGATCACCCGCTTGGTGGTCTTGCCCATCCGGGCTCCCCACACGTCGACGCTGACATCCTCCGGCCCCGCGCACGCCAACCCCCGCCCCGGCACGATCCGGCCCAGCGGCGATCCCGGCCACGCCGACCCGTCCAGCCGCCCCGACTCCGCCGCTCGGGCGCGCGGCCCCAGCCGCACCCGGTCCCGCCGCGGCGCCAGGTACCGTGCCACCTGGTCACACCGGTGGGCACGCCCCCGCCGCGCCGTCACCCGGCTGGCAAGCCAGAAACCAACAATCATCAGAACGACAGTCGCAGCTGCGAGCCCACTCCACCCCGCCGCATCAGGCCAGGCCGCCCGCCCCGCGAGCACTGCCCGCGCATAGGCGACCGGCCACCCGGGCTGCCGATGCCCGCCGGTCAGCCAGCTGATCTCCGCGGCCAGCCACACCCCGCACGTCGCGACCAGTACGACCGCCGCTATGACCGGGATCGCCCAGCCCAGCACCGCGTCCTCCGAACCGGGCGTAGAGAACAGCCCAGGCGGCGGGC
>DASRFJ010000219.1:0-54874 GCA_035651595.1 Streptosporangiaceae bacterium
GCCTGACCAGCACACGCCCATAACACCCTGACCAGGCCCGTCACCACCAGCCGTCACGGGCCCATTCTGCATGCCCGCATACCGGTTCGCTGCCGCGCCCCGCTTCTGACAATTTTCTTGGTCAGTGTCCGCAATCATTTCGGACAATGCCGCAAGTCGCGACAAATCCGATATTTCCGGCAGCCCGCGCCCGTCAGTCGCACGCTCAGCTTCGTCCAGCCGAGCTTCGTCCAGCCGAAGCATGGTCAGCTAGGCGTCTGCCGCGAACCAAGCCGGTCCCCCGTCTCCTCCTCAAGGAGGAGGCGGAGACCGGCGCGGCGCGCCATTTCCTCCCTACGGCCGAGGCTGGCGGGCCCGGCGGCCCGTAGCGTCGCCGACATGAGCCATAGCGGGGCCGTCATCGAGGCGCGATCACTCAAGAAGGTCTTCGGCATCCCCAGCCGGCGCGTACATGAGGTACTCGAGCAGGTCGGGCTAACGTCGGTGGCGCGCACGCGGGCGGGCGGCTTCTCGCTCGGCATGTCGCAGCGGCTCGGCATCGCGGGGGCGCTGGGCCGCGGCCGGATACTCGCGGGACATGCCGCTGTCGCAACTGATCGCCCGGAACTCCGGCGAGCGGGTCGAGGTCCGCGCCGCCGCGGTGCTCGCGACCGCGGCATGGGTCCTGGTCCTGGGTGTCGCCGCGGCATTCACGCTGCGCGGCCAGGATGCCTGACGTAGCGGGTTCGCGGGCATGATAGTGGCTGTGCGGGCGTGGAATGCGGGCCGGTTTGCCGTGGCCGTGGACGCGGCCGTCGGCGTGGCCGCGGCGCTCGTCACCGTCAACGGATCCTGGGACAAGGTCGCGTCGTGGCTTCCCCACGTCGTCATCGTGCCGCTGGCGTTCGGACAGGGAGTGCTGCTGTTTCTTGGGCGGCGCCGGGCACCGATGGCGGTGCTCGCCGCGGCGGCGGGGCTGTGCGCGTTCATGCTCGCCGTCGGCTATCCGGCCCTCGCGGCGATCGTCGGCACGTGGTGCGCGGCGCATGCCCTCGGCATGCACGGGCGGCGGACCGGACGGGCTGAGCTCTCCGGGACGCTGCGGGACGCCGCCGTCGTGCTGGCCGCCGCGGTCGCCGTGGCCGTGGCCGCCGCGACCCCGGGATCGCGCCAGCCCGGAGTCTGGAACGCGTTCAGCCTCGGGGCGCTGGTCGCGGCGAGCTGGGTGCTGGGGTACGCGCTCCGCACGCGGCGCGACTACGTGGCGGAACTGAAGGACCGCGCGGCACGGCTCGAGGCGGCGGAGGGCGAGCGCGCCGCGCGGGCCGTGATAGACGAACGGCTGCGCATCGCCCGCGAGCTGCACGACGTCATCGGCCACTCGATCAGCCTGATCGCGATCCAGTCCGAGGCCGCGGCCCGCTCTGCCCGGTCGAACCCGGAGGCGGTCCCCGCTTTCATGAGCGCGATCTCTGCCGCGAGCCGGCAGGCGCTCGCGGAGATGCGCGGCGTGCTGGCTGTCCTGCGTCCGGACGCGGAGGCCGAGCTGAGCCCGCAGCCCGGGCTCGAGCAGGTGGCCGAGTTTGTCGCGGGCCTGTGCGCGGGCGGCCTTCAGACACGGCTCGAGGTGGAGCCGATGGATCTGCCGCCCGGTATAGCACTCGCGGTTTACCGGATCGTGCAGGAATCGCTGACCAACGTCCTCAAGCACGCCGGAGACGGCGCGAAGGCCGGCGTCACCATCGTCGGCAGCCGGGGAACGGTGCGGGTGTCGGTGCACGACGACGGCGTGGGACCCAGCGGCCCGGCCTTGAGCACGGCACACGGGATCGTGGGGATGCGCGAGCGGGTAGCCGCGTATGGCGGCACCCTGCGCACCGGTGCCCGGGCGGGCGGCGGGTTCGAGGTCGAGGCAGCGATCCCCCTGCCCGGGCAGGAGGCGCCGTGACCATCACGGTGCTGATCGCCGACGACCAGGCGCTGGTTCGTTCGGGCCTGCGCGCGATCATCGAGTCCGAACCGGGCATGCGGGTCGTCGGGGAGGCCGGCGACGGCGCCGAAGCGGTCGAGGCCGTGCGGCGGCTGCGCCCGCACGTGGCGTTGATGGACATCAGGATGCCGCACCTGGACGGCGTCGCGGCCACCAAGGCGCTGCTTCGCGGCGCCGTGCCGGTGCCCACCAGGATCCTGATGCTGACCACCTTCCACCTCGACACGTACATCACCGAGGCGCTGCGGGCCGGCGCCTCCGGCTTCCTGCTGAAAGAGGCAACCGCCGACCAGCTGATCGAGGCGGTGCGGGTGATCGCCTCGGGCGAGGCCATCCTCGCGCCTTCGGTAACCCGGCGGCTGCTGGAGCGGATAGCGGAAGACCCGGCCGGGGATGGCGGACAGCGGATCAGGGACCTGCTGTCCGCGCGAGAGGTCGACGTGCTGCTGCTGGTCGCCCGCGGGCTGTCGAACGCCGAGATCGGCGCGACGCTCCACCTTGCGGAAACCACGGTGAAAAGCCACGTGCAATCCATGCTGGGCAAGCTCGGCGTGCGCGATCGCCTTCAGGCCGCCGTCGCCGCGTACGACGCCGGCCTGGTCCGCCCGCGCGGCTCCTGACGCCAGCTATACGACCCCCGCGGCGGCGCCGACCGGTGCGGCCGGCCGCGATAAGGCCGCTCTCCCCTCCCATATCGGGATATTTAGCCCATTCCAGGCGCGCCATCCGGCGCGCCAGATTATTGCGGACACTTACCCCCCCAATCTGGGGGGTAAGTGTCCGCAATGATTTCCGATGGCCTTTCCGAAGCGGGAAACCTATTTCTGGCGTTCTTTGGGTCTGGTACAAGTGCAGGCGGCATGTCACCGTTGCGGTGTGGGTGGGTTATTTTCCGGGCTGATATACCCGCCGGATGCGATAGGCGTCGCCGCCGGGCCGGCGGCAGAACGGAGAACTCGATGTCCGCTTCCTCGTCCCGCCGCGGACCGCGGCGGCTTGCCCGCGCCGCGCTGCTGCTAACCGTCGTGTCGGTGGCCGCGCTGCCGGTAGCCGCCGGGCACGCCTCGGCGGCTACCGTTGACGCCCAGTGCCTGGGGACCTTCACCCGGACGTTCAGTCCGCCGGTCACCACTACCACCCAGAACGTGACCGCGACAAGCACCGATTCCTACAGCACGTGCGTGGCCGGGTTCACCGGAACCGGGGTCACCGTCACCACGCTGCCGCTGTCGTGCGTCAACGTCACCACGGGCCCGGCCGAGATCGAGACCATCGCCTGGAATGACCCAGCCGGTGACACCAGCACGATCGCCTGGGGCCAGCCGGTCGTCGCCGGGCAGACCGTCGTGTTCACCGGCACGGTCACCGCCGGGCTCTACCGGGGCGCCACCACGGCCAAGGTCACCTCCGGCATCAGCTACATCGGCGCCGTCCTGCCCTGCCTGCTCGGCACCCCGATCAGCCAGACCACCGGGCTCATCGACAGCCTGACCATCAGCGGCTGACGGCCATGCTTGCCATCCGTTCCCACCCGGCACGCGCGGCCGTGCTGATCGCCGCCGTGATCATCAGCGGCGCGGCGGCGCTCGTGGTCGCTCCCGCGGCACACGCCGCGATCTCCTCCACGACCTGCGCGGGCAGCTCAGTCATCACCTATCAGCCTGGCCTGACCAACACCGCCCAGACCGTTACCTACACCGAGACGGACACGTTCAGCCCGTGCCTGTCCACCGATATCACGCTGAACAGCGGGACCTCCGCCGTCACGATCTCGCTGCCGGACGCGTCCTGCCTGGCGGCGCCGAGCCTCACCACCGACACCCCGTACGAGATCGACTGGAACAACGGCAGCGCAAGCGAGATCAGCCTCTCCTTCACCGATGCCGTCGCCGAGGGGATCGAGCAGGTCACCGGTGTCGGCACCGTCACCAGCGGGAAGTTCGTCGGTGCGGCGGTCACGATCGTCTGGGCGTACGTCGTCCCTGACCCGCTCCAGTGCCTGACCCCGCAGGGCGTGACAACGCAGGTCGGGACGATCACCGCGCAGATCATCGGAACCTGAGCGGAACCGTCCAGGCAGCCAGCTACCGCCTGCCAAGATGGCGGGATGGAACGTGTGCTTGGCATCGGCGGGTACTTCATGCGCGCGGCCGACCCGGTTGCCCTGAGCGCTTGGTACCGCGAATGTCTCGGCTTGGACGCGGACGAGAACGGCCTGTGGCGTCAGGGAGACGGGCCGACGGTGTTCGCGACGTTCGAGACCGAGACCGACTACTTCGGCTCCCGCGCCCAGCAGAGCATGCTCAACTTCCGGGTCCGCGACCTGGACGCGATGCTCAAGCAACTGCGCGCCCAGGGAGCGGATGTGGCCGAGGAAACGCAGGAGATGGAGGGTATCGGCCGGTTCGGCTGGGTCATCGACCCCGAGGGCAACCGGGTCGAGCTATGGCAGCCCAGCTGACCGGGGAGAATGGCGGGATGCGCCCCTTCCGCTTCCTCGCCACGGTCGACGGCTATCCGAGCTTCGCCGAGCTGACCGCCCAAGCCCGCAAAGCCGAGGCCATCGGCTGCTCCGCGCTGGTGCTGCCCGACCACCTGGTCGACCAGTACGCCGCGGTGCCGCTGCTCGCCATGGTCGCCGCGGCAACCGAGCGGCTGCGCGTGGGTACGTTCGTGCTCAATGCCTGCCTGCGTCACCCTGCCGTGCTGGCGCACGATCTCGCCACGCTGGACGTGCTGTCCGGCGGCCGTCTGGAGATCGCCATGGGCGCCGGCTGGAACAAGCCCGAGTTCGATGCCATCGGCATTCCCTTCGATCCGGTCGGCGTCCGGATAGCGCGCCTGACCGAGGCGGTCGCCGTGCTCAAGGGCTGCTTCGCCGACGACCCGTTCTCGTTCGCCGGTGAGCACTTCACGATCACCGAGCATGACGGCATACCCAAGCCGGCTCAGCGTCCCCACCCGCCGATCTTCCTCGGCGGCGGGGGCAAGCGACTGCTCACCCTGGCCGCGCGCGAGGCTCAGATCGTCGGCCTGGCGCCGCGGCTGGTGCAGGGTGACCGTCCGCGGGTGGACGCCTGGAGCCTGACGGCCGAGGCGACCGAGCAGAAGATCGAGTGGATTCGCGAGGCCGCGGGCGACCGTTTCGACGACCTGGAGCTGAACAGCTACCCCTCCGGCGGGCCGATGCTGATCACCGACCAGCCGCGGGCGGAGGCGCGCCGCCGGGCCGATCGCATCCGGGAGCAAACTGGCGTCGAGCTGACTGTCGATCAGATACTGGACTCGCCGCATGTGTTCGTCGGCAGCGTCAAGGACCTGACGCGCAAGTTCACCGACTTGCGCTCGCGCTTTGGCATCAGCTCATTCCTCATCGATGACCTGGACGCACTGGCGCCGGTGGTAGCCGAACTCGCCGGGCGCTAGGGCCCGGCGGGTCCGGTTGGCCGAGCCTCAGTGGAAGCGCACGGTCAGCGGCGTATATCCGCTGCCGCCGTTCGCGTAGACGTAGCCGTCGTCGGTCGACCAGTAAGACAGCTGCGCGCCGGTATAGAGGGAGACCAGCACGTCTCCCCGCAACGACCAGCCTCTGGCGCCGATCCAGTTGTAGAACCCCACATAGTTGTACCCGTCGCTTACCGACATGTACCGAGACGTGTCGGCGGCGTTCCGGTAGTAGAGAACGTCGCGGTGAATATAGGGCTCGATGGAGATAGCGGCACCCTTGTCGGTGACCACGCACCATTGGCGGTTGTTCTCACCGAGCCAGCCGATCGGCGCTCCCTTGGCGAACAGTTCCAGCCGCTGCGAAGAAGCCGCGGTCGCCTTCATTTGCTCGGGGATCTGCGTAATGTATTCCCCGAATGATCCAGCGGGTTTTACGGGCTGGGTCATAGCCATTGTTCTACTCCCCCGTGATATTTCTCCGGAACGTGCCCCAGCGAATTCACTCAAACACAGGATGTTACCGATGTCAAGGGTGATGCTGGTGGTGCCATTGGACCGCGGCGCCCCCGGTCAGCGGCGGTCAGCGGCGGGCTATCAGCGCGATCAGGTCGAAGATCACGGTGGCGGCGGCTAGCGCGGTCGCTTCGGCGTGATCGTAGGCCGGGGCAACCTCCACGACATCGGCCCCGCCAGGTTGAGGCTGGTCAGCCCCCGCAGGCTGCGGAGCAGCTCGCGGCTGGTCAGCCCGCCGGCCTCCGGGGTGCCCGTGCCGGGCGCGAACGCCGGATCCAGCACGTCGATGTCCAGGGACAGGTACACCGACAGGTCCGCGACCCGCGAGGTGATCGCGTCGATGGGCCGAAAACGCCGAGGGCGTCTATGTCGCTGGCCCGGATCGTGCGGAAGCCGAACCGGCGGTCGTCCTCGAGGTCCGCATGGTCGTAGATCGGGCCGCGGATGCCGACGTGTATCGAGTGGTCCGACACGAGCAGGTGTTCCTCGAACGCGCGCCGGAAGATCGTGCCGTGCGTGACGGGCGCGCTGAAATAGGTGTCCCAGGTGTCCAGGTGCGCGTCGAAATGGACGAGGGCGACCGGGCCATGCGCACATACGACCGAGCGGAGCATGGGCAGCGCCACGGTGTGGTCCCCGCCGATGGCGATGACCGTGTGCCCCCGCCCACCAGCTCGCAGGCATGCGCCTGGATCTGCGCGACCGCCATGTCGATCGAGAAGGGCGTCACGGCGACGTCGCCGGCGTCGGCGACCTGGATCGCGCTGAACGGCGCGCAGTCCAGCTCGACGTGATGACCTGGCCGCAGGTGCCGGGAGGCCTGCCGGACGACCATCGGCCCGAACCGCGCGCCGGGCCGGTAGGAGGTTCCGCTGTCAAACGGGACGCCGAGCACTGCGACGCCGTGGTCGGTGACCCGGTCGATCTCGGGAATGCGGGCAAACGTCACCGCGCCCGCGAATCGCGGCACCGTCGTGCCGGGGACGGGGACAATCGGGTCAGGCACGGGTTCTCGTCACTCCTCCAGTGGGCTGCAGTATCTGGCCGGCGAAGCCGGTTGATCCCGGGCCCGCGAGGAACGAGATCACACCCGCGATGTCCTCGGGCGTCGCCAGCTGGCGGACCGGGATCAGCTCCCGGTACCGCTGGCGCATTTCCGCGAGCGAGATGCCGGCGTCGTCCGCGTCCACGCGCAGTTGCTCGGTGTCGATATAGGCGGGCGCGATCGCGTTGGCCAGGATGCCGTCCGGTCCGAGTTCCCGGCCAAGGCCCTTGGTCAGCGCGATCTGGTGACCGTCGGCCGCCAGCCACAGCGCCGCCGCCGGGCCGAGACCCTGCGCGGCGCCCGGTGATCAGCACAATCACGGGATCAGATCACCGCCCCGGCGTTTGGCGAGAGCATTTCCCCGCAGTACATGGATCCCTCCGTGGCCAGGTAATAGACGGTGTGCGCCACCTCGTCCGGGATCACCAGGCGGCCGAGCGGCAGCGTCGCCAGGTATGCGGGCTCGCGCCACAGCGAGTGCGGCGCGAGCAGCGGGGTGTCCGTGGGGCCGGGCGCGACCGCGTTGACCCGGACACCGGTCATCGCGACTTCCATGGCCAGCGACATCACCACGCCGAGCACGGCGCCCTTCACCGCGGCGAAGACGTTGACCGTGCCGCCGAGGATCACCGCGATCATCCGGTCCCACTGCGCACGAGAGATGGCGGCGATGCCCTCCTGGTAGTAACCGGCCGCCGTGACCGCGAGATCGATGCGCCCGAACTCCGCCGCCGCGTCCACCGCACCACGCACTCCGTCCCGGTCCGTGACGTCGAGCGTGGCGGACAGGTCGCAGCCTGAGTCGTTCAGGTCAATTCCGGCGGTCCGCCAGCCGCGGTCCCCCAGCAGGCGGGCGCACGCCGCGCCGATGCCGCTCGCCGCGCCGGTGATCACCGCGACCGGGGCGCCGGTCACCGCTGATCCCCCGGCGGGAACACCCGCCAGCAGATCAGGCCGCCGACCAGGCCGAGCGCGCCGGTCATGATCAGGATGCCCCAGTTCAGGTACCAGTTGGCGGTGACCGTCCTGGGCCACCCAGGTTGACGATCTCCGCGGTGAGCCACACCACGGCGACCGCGGTGACCGCGCCGATCCACCGTTCCCCCCACGCCGCGCCGAGATCGCGGCCGCGGATGCGGCGGTAGGCCAGTCCCAGGATCGGCAGGTAGTACGACAAGATGAAGCCGAACGACGCGAATGACACCAGAAGCGCGAATACCTTGGTCGTGCCGAAGAACACAAGCACCCCGGGCACGCCGAACAGGGCACCGACTACGTCAACACCCTGCGGGTCGTCCTGCGGGTCAACCGCTCCTGGCGGGACGCCGCGGCCGAACTGCACATCCACAAGCAGACCCTCGGCTACCGGATCCGCAAGATCGAGCAGCTCACCGGGCGGGGAGTCACCGCGAGCGGCCACATCGCCGAATGGTGGCTGGCGCTGCGCGCCCACGACCTCCTAACCGGCCGGAACCCGGACGTCCTCCCCTAACCCCGCCGCCCGGCTGCGCCGCACGCCAGACAAACCGCGCAGCTCGCCCATTCCAGGCGCGACGACGGGCCGCCCGGATTATTGCGGACACTTACCCCCCCAGTTCGGGGGGGTAAGTGTCCGCAATCATTTCCGGACCGCCCAGGCAGGGCGCGCGCGGCGGCTTTTCGGCTACGGCTCGGCCGGTTCGGTACGGTAAATGACGGCCGCGTCGGGCACCGAGGACACGCCCAGTTCGGCCGCGACGGTCGATACCGCGTCGGTCGCTACGGACGGATCGTGGCGGCCGTCGGCGGTGAAGTACGGCGCGACGTAGCGTTCACAGAGCCGGCGGGCCTCCGTCTGGCTGAGGCTCGGGATCAGCTCGTTCACGTACCGGACCGCGAGATCCGGCTCGTCATGAATCGTGCGCAACGCCCGGCGGTTGGCCCGGACGAGCGCCAGTACCGCCGGATCGTCCGGCGCGATGTGCGCCGGGTCAACGGCGACGCCCACGGTGGGGATCTGGAAGTGATCCCCGACGAACGCCAGCACCCGCAGGCCATTTTCCCGCGCGGTGACCTCGGGCGCCAGCGTACTGCCGACGAACGCGGCATCGAGGGAGCCGTCGGCGAGGAGGCGCAGGTGACGGCCGTAGTCGCCCGGCGTCATGACGACCGGCTGGACGTCATGGTCCGGATCGAGCCCGTGCCTGGAGAGCACGATGCGGGCAAAGCAGCCGGGCGCGGTTCGCGGCGCGTGGATGCCGATGCTGCGGCCCTTCAGCTCCCCGACCGAGGAGTAGGGGTCGCGGGCGAGCAGCCAGAATAGCGGCCGCTGGGTGTTGACGCACAGGACCGTCCAGGCGATGCCGTCGGTCAGCCGTGACATCACGGCTCGGCCTAGTCCTATCGTGGCGGTCCGCCGGACCCGTTCGATGTCCCAGGCGGATCCGTCGCGGAGGGCGACGTGGACTCCCTCCTGCTCGTAATAATCCTGCTGGTCGGCGACGTAGGCGACCAATTCCTCATGGATTCCCAGGCCCACGTGGGTCAGGTCGATGGTGAGCACGGCGTGGGCTCCTCTCCGGAAGGGTCACCGCCTGGCGCTGCTTGTGTTCCTGATCGAGGACACCGGAGATGGTGGTCTCGTCCACCGGCCCCGGGGCGACCACGTTGACGGTGATTCCGCTGGGCCCCATCTCCTGTGCGACGTACCGGGCGAACTGGCTCAGGGCCGCCTTCGAGGTGCCGAGCGCGATCATGCCCGCACGCGGCCGACGGCTCAGTACGGTGCCGAGATAGACGATCCGCCCATAGCCTTGCTTGGCCATCGCCGGGATGACTGCCTTCGTCATCAGGAACGCCGCTCGCATCTCCTGTTCCAGCTTGCCACCCAGCTCGTCCCACGAGATCTCGCCGAACGACTTGATCGCGTACGGGATCAGGGCGTTGTGGACCAGGACCTCCACCTCGCCCATGGCGGCCCGGACCTCTTCGACCATGGCGAGCACGGCGGATTCGTCGCGCACGTCGGCCGCTACGGCCATCGCCGTGCCGCCCGCGGCCGTGATCGAGGCGACCACGTCGTCCGCCTCGTCGCGGCTGCTGCGGTAGTTGACGACGACGCGCATGCCCCGCGATGCCAGCAACCGGGCCACCGCGGCGCCGATCCCCCTGCTCGCGCCCGTGACGAGCGCAACCCTGTCTGTCATATCAGGAGAGCCAGTCGGCATAGCGGGTGGGCGCCAGATGAGCGTTCTTGTCGGTGAGGACATCGCCCTTGACGACCGCGAACATGCCGGCGGAGGGGTCCGTCACGACGGTGCGGTGATCCCCATTGCGGGCCAGGGTGATCCGCCCCAGTTCGTCCAGCGGAAAAATCTCGGGGCCCGCGATGGCGCGAGCGCCATTCAGCGGCGTGCCCGCGGCGACCTCCGCCACCGCGTCGGCGACGTCCTTGGCGGCGATCGGCTGGATGGGTGTGGCGGGCAGCCGGATGATGTCGCCGTCGGCGGTCCAGGACAGGACGGCGTCCATGAACTCCATGAACTGGGTGGCCCGGACGATCGAGTACGGGATGGGCCCGGCCACGAGGATCTCCTCCTGGAGCACCTTGGCCCGGTAGTAGTCCAGCTCCGGCACTCGTTCCGCGCCGACGATAGAGAGGATGACGAAGTGACCCACGCCGCCGGTTCTGGCCGCGGTCAGCAGGTTGTCCATCGAGGTCTGGAAGAACGCCAGCGATGCCTCATCGAAGGTAGGGGAATTCGTCAGGTTGACGGCAACGTCGGCGCCGGTCATCGCCTCGTCCAGTCCCTGTCCGCTGATGACGTCGACCCCGGTGGACGGCGAGTACGGCACCGCCTCATGCCCGGCGGCGTTCAGATCCTTGACGACCTGGGACCCGATCAGCCCGGTACCGCCGATAACCGCGAACTTCATGACATGCCCTTCCGCAGAGAGTGCGTTCACCTCGCGCCTCACCGCGCAGGAAGGAAGACCGTCGGACATGGCGGCCGTCGCGCACTGGGAGACGGCACGAGACGGATGATCACGACGTCACAAATTGTAATTCATCCGTTGCCATAACGGGACTTCCGGGGCCCCGTGTCCGTCAGCGGTAGCGGAAGCCGTCGAGGAAACGACGGAATACGCCGCCCTCGCGGGTCAGGGCAGGGGCCGCGGGCGCCGAGGCCCGCTGGCGGCCGATCGGCTGGTCGTAGTCGGTCCTGGCGATGGCATCGACCATCTCGGCCTCCCCGAACGCCTCGGAACCTTCGATCTGCGGCACGTAACCGACGAGCATCCCGTCGCGCATGACCTGGGCTTCGAGACCGGCCGTGCCGTCGGTGTCCCATTCGGCTTCACGCCCGCCGGGCAGCGTCACCCGGATGCCGTACTGGCCGACGCCGCCACGCAGCAGGTGAGCGTCGACACCTCGGTCCCGGAGGGCATCCACCACCCGCCGCGCCTTGAATTCGTCCATGCCAGACCGTAGCCCGCTTCCCTGGAAACTCGCTGAACGTCTGCTCCGGCGTACCCGTGCGATGCCGACATGCCGATGGTGCCAACGGGTCACGGTTCGCCGTGCTGATGGCGCCGACGGGTGGCGGGTCACGGGGTGCTGATGGCACCATCGGCACGTTAGCGCGGCAGGACCGCACCGCTGCGCGATGCCGGACCGCGCCCTGTTCGCGCGGCCGGTTCTTGGCCGTCCACATGCGGTGGCTCAGGCGGCAACTGCCCGATGTGCGCGCTGTGTCCGCGCGACGCAGGTCATCTTTGGTGTTAGAAAAGTGCTTTGTGTTGAAAAAGGTGCCGGATTCGGCGCCTTATCTAACATGAAGCTCTTTATTGATATGGGAGTAGCCGCTCTCGTGTCCTCGCAGCCTCATGCCACTCTAGTAACGCTAGGATGCGCCAGGCGGCTGCTGGCTCGCGGGCGAATCCCGACATCAGCGTACGTACCGGACAGCGTGCGGGCGCTGCGCGAGAAACATCGCTGGCCGACGGCGACGATCTTCTTGACTCTGGCAAATTGCTCGCTTACGTTAGCATCACAGATGGCATGTATTGGGCACTTTCGGGGGGGAGGAGGTTAAGCCGGGGCTGGGGTTGCCATCTATCATTTTCGGCCGTAATTTAGCGGATCTTGCTGGCCGTGGGGCAAGTGTCTGTTCTTAACGTCCCGCCTTACTTTTATTTCCATTCTCACTGTAAGGGACTCGCCCTCGCATGACCAGGCTTGAAATCCGGCTATTCGGGCAGATCGCCATCGAGCGTGACCGAGAGCCGCTGTCTGGTCTTTCTGGTAAGGCGACCGAACTGCTGTGCTACCTGCTCCTGCAGCGAGAGCGCGGGCATGCGCGCGAAGCGCTAGCGAGCCTGTTCTGGCCGGACGCCCCTGATCCGCTGGCCAAGAAGTACCTCAGGCAGACCATCTGGCGGCTGCAGTCGAAGCTGGCGAGCAGGGACCTACTCCTCTTGCACGCCGGCTGGATCCGCATCAACCCGGACGCGGGCCTGTGGCTCGATGTCGCGGAATTCGAGCACGCATATTACTTTCATCGCGACCTGCCCGGCCCAGAATTGACCGACCGGCAAGCCCAAGCGCTGGAGGCTGCCGTTGTCCTTTATCGCGGCGATCTGATCGAGTCATGGTATCGGGACTGGTGCGTTTTTGAGCGAGACCGCCTTCAGCTGATTTATCTGGCAATGCTGGAACAGTTGCTGGCCCATTGCGAAGCTCGCCAATATTATGCGCGGGGCCTCGCTTACGGTCAGCGCATCTTGCGTTACGATCCCGCCCGGGAATGCACGCACCGGATCCTCATGCGGCTGTACCACCAAGCCGGTGACCGTACGGCCGCGCTGCGTCAGTACGAACGCTGCGCCGCGGCCATGGCGCAGCATTTCAACGTTCAACCGTCGCACGAGACAGTTGCCCTTTTCCGTCAGGTTCGCGGCGACCAGCCCGAGGCGTCGGCGCGTGACGCCGCGGTGACAATGCGCTCGGGCGTCGAGCACAGCGGCGATCTGCTCGTACGGCTGCAGGCGAGCCTTGACCATCTCCAGGCCGCGCTGGCAGGTCTGCAGCGCCAGGTTCAGCAGCAGGTGGCACTCGTTGGCCGACGGCCGAGCGCGCCAACCACCCACCCGGCGTTGCGGGAGAACGGGCACTACACCGGTATCGCCGGCAGGCAGGAAGCGCACTAGGTCCGGCCCATGTTCGGTACATCTCTTGAGCACATTGTCGCTGAGCTGGAACGCCTTGATCTGCTGCTACGCGCCCAGCTCTGGCGCGCTCGCCAGACCCGCGGCGAGGCCGGAGAGCTGGCGGCGTTCTACATCCCCGACGCCGAAGTGGACGAGTTCCTCGACAGGGCACTCGGAGCGCCCGTCTGGGCCGGTGTCTCGCTCCCGGCGGAACTCACCGCAGCCGTCCAGGCCAGGCTGAACCAGCTCGCGCTCGACATCGCCGAGCATACGGCCGGCAGCCTGAGCAGCGGAGTCCCGCTGCGGCTGGTCACACTGGCCGCGCTCTTCGACCTGACCGCCATCGATCTGGATATCGTCTTGCTCTGTCTAGCCCCAGAACTCGACCGGGGCTACGAGCGTCTCTACGCCTACCTGCATGACGATGTGACGCGGCGACAGCCGACCGTCGACCTGGCACTCACCCTGCTTTGCCCGGATCTCGACAGCAAGGTGGCAGCACGTACCCGCCTGTCCGCCACGGCTCCCCTCCGCCGGTTCCGGCTGGTGGAACTCGGCGAAGCGCCGGGCCAGCGGGCTGTCTCGTTGCTGGATAGCACGCTGCGGCTGGAGCCTCGGGTGGCCGGTTTCCTGCTCGGAGACGACGCGATCGATGCTCCGCTGCGGCCATACGCGAGGCTCGAGGCCGCCGAGGTCAGCATCGACGATCTGATCTTCCCGGCGCCGTTCCGCACCCGGCTCGCCGAACTCGCCGGAACCGCCAGAACCGCCAGTACCGCCGTCTGTTACTTCCAGGGTCCGGCCGGTACCGGCAAACGGTCCGCGGCGGCCGCTTGCGCCCAGCTGATGGCTCGCCCGCTGTTGATCGTCGAAGGGAAACGGGTCGCGGCCGGCAACGCCGAAGAGTTCGCGACACTGGTGCACCTGATCGGCCGCGAAGCGCGGCTGCACGAAGCGCTCCTGTTCTGGGCGGACTTCGATGCCCTGCTGGCGGACGAGGATGAGGCGCGGCGTACTGACCTGTTCGCCGTCCTCGAAACCCTTCCCGGCCCGGTGTTCGTTGCCGGCGACGCCGCCTGGGAACCGTCGGGCGCACTGCGAGGGTCCACCTTCCTGCGGATCCCGTTCCCGCTACCGGATGCCGGGGAACGCCACCGCATCTGGCAAGCGGCCTTCTCAGCACCTGACGCCGCGCCGCTGGACCTGCTGGAGGTGGCGGGCAAGTTCCGGCTGACCGGCGGCCAGATCCGCGACGCGGCGGCGACCGCCCGCAACATGGCGGTCGCTCGCGCCCCGGCCACGCCGCACGTCACGGGCGCCGACTTGTACGCCGCGTGCCGCTTTCACTCCAATCGCAAGCTCGCCGAGCTGGCCGTCGCGATCACCCCGCACTACACGTGGGATGACATCGTGCTGTCCGCGGACCAGATGACGCAGCTGCGCGAGATCCACGACCAGATTCGTCATCGCAACCTCGTCTACGACTCGTGGGGGTTCGGCGGCAAACTGGCCATGGGCAAAGGACTCAGCGTCCTGTTCGCCGGGCCGCCGGGCACCGGGAAGACCATGGCCGCCGACGTGCTTGCCCACGAGCTAGGGCTCAACCTGTACAAGATCGACCTGTCGACCGTGGTCAGCAAGTACATCGGCGAGACGGAGAAGAACCTGGCCCGGATCTTCGCCGAGGCCATGACCAGCAACGCCATCCTGTTCTTCGACGAGGCGGACGCGCTGTTCGGCAAGCGCACGCAGATACATGACGCGCACGACCGGTATGCCAACGTGGAGACCAGCTACCTGCTGCAGAAGATGGAAGAGTATGAGGGAGTGGTTGTGCTGGCCACGAACCTGCGCAACAACATGGACGACGCGTTCGTGCGCAGGCTGCACGCGATCGTGGAATTCCAGCTTCCCGGCGTCGCGGACCGCCGCCGCATCTGGGAGCAGATCTGGCCCCAGGCGACGCCCCGGGACGCCGGCCTCGACCTGGACTTCCTGGCCAGCCGGATCGAGGTAGCGGGCGGCAGCATCCGCAACATCGCGCTGGCCGGCGCGTTCCTGGCCGCCGCCGACGGCGGCGTGGTCACCATGGCGCACGTGCTGCACGCGACCCGCCGGGAGTATCAGAAGATGGGCAAGGTGCTGACCGCGGGCGAACTCGGCGGGCCTGCTGGCGGCGTCAGCTAGCCTGCCGGCAGCGGTCGCGGATCTCGGCACCCAGGCGCGGCGCCGAGGCGCCGATGACCGACAAGATACGGTGCGGCACGCCGTCATCCATGGCCAGGAGCGCGAGGGCGATGTGCTCCGCACCGAGTTGTCCGCTGGAGTGCGCTTGTGCCTCGCGGCGCGAACTCTCCAGGCATTTCTTCGCCCGGCGGGTGAGCGGGATGTGCCCGGTGACCCGGCCCGGGCGCGATCGTC
The DNA here is from genome assembly GCA_035651595.1 of Streptosporangiaceae bacterium. GTDB lineage: Bacteria > Actinomycetota > Actinomycetes > Streptosporangiales > Streptosporangiaceae > JAFARZ01. The sequence goes on from DASRFJ010000219.1 coordinate 15,585, forward strand.
GCCACCGGCGTGACGCCGGGGTGTCCGGGGCGAGGGCGGCTGGCCCGAATGCCGCCTCGATCCGCTCCCGCACCGTGTCGAGGTCGATGCCGATCGTGGTCAGCGCGTCGCGGTCGAGGGTGTCGAACAGACTGCCGCTGGCCGTGTTTTCCGGGCCGATCAGGCGGACGAACTCAGCCTCGACGCGCTCAGGTGTGACGCCGCGCTCGCGCAGCACCGCACCGGCCTCGCCGTCGGCGCAGGCAAGGCCGTACAACAGGTGCTCGCCGCCGATGAAGCCGTGCCCGAGGCGGCGTGCCTGCTCGGACGCACGGACAACAACCTGCCGGGCGTCGCCGGTGAACCGTTCGGGCATCAGCGCCTCCCCATCCGGTGGCCGTGCTTGCGGTGCACGGTCTGCTTGGTGACGCCGAGCCGGGTGGCGATGTCCTGCCACGACCATCCCAGATCGCGTGCGTTGCCGACCTGGAGGATTTCCAGCCGTTCCGTGAGTACCCGCAGGGCGGCTACCGCGCGCAACCCGATCTCCGGGTCGTTGCTGGCCGCGCCCTCGGCGATTTCGGCGGTGCTCTGCATGGCCGTCAGCATATGCTGACGGACACTCGCACGTCAACACATGCTGACGCGTAGGGCTTTACCGGCGCCGTGGCCGTGGTCTGGTTTGCGGTGCTATATGCGGTTTGTTCTCTCGCTTCGCGTGGTCCATTTTCATGATCACGAATGGTTTTATGGCCTAGAGGATCCTGGTGGCTTATTCTCCTGGGCTTCGGATGTGCCGGCCCGGCCATCTGCCGGCAGCCGCCTGATAGCGACTGGAGCTGGCGTGCGGCATGGGGCTGGCGATGCGCCAGCGCGCCGCCTGGCTCTGCATCAATGTGGTGGATTTCCCTATCGTGGTGGACTGACCTCTGAAAACGAGGGTCAGCCTGCCACAAAGGGGTAATCCGCCACGTTGTTCGAGATTTTCGCCGCCAGCGGGCCGCCAGCGGGCCGCCTGCGAGCGCCGGTCGCCTCGCCGCAGGACCCTGAATAAGCCACCAGGATCCTATGGGACGTAAAACCATTCATGATCATGGACTACGTATCCCGTCGGGTATGAATCGCTCATTTGTTCGATAGCGACTCGTACCTAGCGAACAGCCCGTGGGATTCGGGGGTCGGGATCGACTTTGCGCGTGAGACGTACACGCTCTCGTCCTCTTTATGGCGATATACCGCGCGATCAACGTCTGAGACGCCCACGCAGACGCACCGACTGACGCCAAGGCAGATGTGAGTGGAACGCCCCCCTGTTATCACAGTTGCCATGTTGCAGGACCTGGACGCGACGCTGGCCGCGCTGCTCGCGGCCGAGCTTCCCGTCCAGAACGTGGCGATCAGCTTCCACGCGCCCGACAGCCAGTTCCCGCCGTCGGGGGTGAGCCTGCCCGCGCTCGGCTTCTTCCTCTACGACGTCCGCGAAGACCTCAGCCTGCGCGATACGCAATGGGAGGTGGATCAGCAGGCAGACGGGACGTTCACCCGTACCCGGTCGCCGGCGCGCGTCACCTGCTCCTATCTGATCACCGCGTGGCCAAGCGCCAGCGCGCCCGACCCGTCCCAAGATGAGCACCGGCTGCTCGGCGAGGTCCTGAAGGTGCTGCTGCGCCATCGCGTGATACCAGCCAACTATCTAGCCGGAGAGCTCGCCGGGCAGGAACCACCGCTACCCACCCGGATCGTCGCCGACGGCCACCTGCAGAGCCTGGGCGAACTCTGGCAGGCCATGGGCGGCAGACCCAAGGCCGCCCTGCACTACGCGGTCACGATCAGCGTCAGCGTCTTCGATCCCGTCGCCGCCGGGCCGGGGGTCACCGAACGGGTCGTCACGATCAGGCAGACCGCCGCCACCACAGCACCATAGGAGTAACGGACATGCCCACATACACGTGGCCGGGAGTCTACGTAGAGGAAGTCCCCTCGGCGATCAAGCCCATCGCTGGCGTCGGGACCAGCACCGCCGCGTTCATCGGTGTGTCGGCCGACATCACCCAGGAATGGGACGCCAAGGCCAGTACCGGCATGCCCGTCAACGCCGGGGGCCAGGCCTATTCGCAGGCGGCGGCCCTCACCGCGGTGCCGCTCAACAGCTGGACCGAGTTCACGCAGAACTTCGGCGACATCCAGACGGCCAACCAGTACCTGGCACAAGCCGTCTTCGGCTTCTTCAACAACGGGGGCACCCGCTGCTGGGTTATCCGGATCAGCACACCCGGCAACGACCTGGAAACGGCGCTTCAGCACCTGGAAAGCATCGACGAGGTGGCGATCGTCGCCGCACCGCTGGGCCCGGACGTCGCGGCCGACGCGCTCAACGCGGCCCAGGCGGCCATCGTCGCGCATTGCCAGAAGATGGAGAACCGGGTCGCCATCCTGGACAGCGCGCGCGACATCGAGAACAACAACCTGGTCATCACCGCGGACGCGACCGGAATCTGGCGACCCGCCGCCAACCCGGGCGGCTACGGCGCCTTCTACTTCCCGTGGATACTGGTGGCCGACCCGCTCGGCAGCCCAGGCGCCCAGGTGGCGGTGCCGCCGAGCGGTCACGTGGCCGGCATCTACGCCCGCAGTGACGCCGAACGCGGGGTGCACAAGGCTCCGGCCAACGAGGTCATCCTGGGTGCGCTGGACGTGAAGTACCCGGTGAGCAAGATCCTCCAGGGCAGCCTGAACCCGCTCGGCGTGAACTGCATCCGCTCGTTCGCCGGCACGATCAAGGTCTATGGCGCGCGAACGCTGGCCTCCGATCCGCAGGGCGACCCCGAGTGGAACTACGTCAGCGTCCGGCGGCTGGTCAACTTCCTGCGCTCGTCCATCGACGCCGGTACCCAGTGGGTGGTATTCGAGCCGAACGCGGAAGACCTCTGGTCGAAGATCCGCCGCAACGTGAGCGCGTTCCTCAACGGCGAGTGGGCCGCCGGTGCCCTCGTCGGCGCGACACCGGAACAGGCCTTCTACGTCCGCTGCGACGAGACGACCAATCCGCCGGACGTGCAGGCGCTCGGGCAGGTGGTCACCGAGATCGGCGTGGCAGTGGTGCGGCCGGCCGAATTCGTCGTCTTCCGCCTCAGCCAGTGGGCCGGCCCGGGGCAGTAATGACCGTACCGCTCGGCACCGGCCTTCAGGCGCCCGGCGTCTACCCGCAGGACGTGTTCCCGCCGCCGGCGCCAAGCCTGCTGACCGGCGTGCCCGCGTTCCTGGGGTACTCCGGCGACGGGCCGGTCGGGGAGCCGGTGCCGCTCACGCTCTGGCCGCAGTTCGAGGCGCAGTTCGGACCGCCGCCAGCGACCGGCTTCCTGGCCTATGCGGTGCGCGGCTTCTTCGAGAACGGCGGGCTGCTGTGCTATGTGGTCCGGCTCGACGGGACCGCGACCCCGCTGGCGGCCCTCCGCGACGGCCTGGCCGCACTGACGGAGACCGCGGCCGTCGACCTGCTCTGCGCCCCGGACATCATGCCGGCGCCGAGCACGTCAGAGCCCCCGGACGTCGCGGCCGTGACCGCCCTGCAGGCCGAACTCCTCGCCGACTGCCAGCACACCGGCGGCCGGTTCGCCATCCTGGACGCGGTCCCGGCCACTGCCACCTCGATGGTGGCAGCGCAACGAGCGGCGCTGACCAGCGACGATGGTGCGCTCTATCACCCGTGGCTGTGGGCCGAGGCGGAGGACGGGTCACCGCTCTACCTGCCGCCCTGCGGACACGTCGCGGGCATCTACTCCCGCAGCGACCAGGCGGTCGGCGTGCACAAGGCACCGGCCAACGAGATGGTGGCGGGAGTACTTGACCTGTGGGTGAACCTGGCGGCCGACGCGATCGGGCAGCTCTACGCCGAAGGCGTGAACTGCCTGCGCGCGGTCCCCGGCCGGGGAATCCGGGTGTGGGGGGCCCGCACGCTGAGCGACGACACAGACTGGCAGTTCGTCGGCGCGCGGCGGGTGTTCCTGACGATGGGCCGCTGGCTTGAGCAGTTCCTCGCGCGGGCTGCCTACGAACCCAACGACATCCGGCTCTGGGTTCGCATCATGCGCGAGGTGACCGCCTACCTGGACACCCTGTACCAGGACGGTGCCCTCAAGGGCCGCACCGCGGCGGAAGCGTTCTTCGTCAAGTGCGACAGCGAGACCAACCCGCCCGCCGTGACGGACGCGGGGATGGTCGTGACCAACGTCGGCGTCGCGCTGGCCGCACCGGCCGAGTTCGTCGTCGTCCGGATCATTCATGGTGCCAGCGGCGTCAGCATCCAGCCAGGCACCAGCACCGCATAACGACAGCACGAGGAGGTCCGACCATGGCCAACCGGCTCGATCCCTATGCCGGCTACAACTTTTCCGTCGAACTGGACGGCATCACACGGGCCGGCTTCCGTGAATGCTCTGGCCTTGAGAACAGCCAGAACGCGGTGGAATACCGGGAAGGCACGGACAAGAACCTGAGCGTACGCAAGCTTTCCGGACTCGTCACCCACTCCGACATCACGCTCAGCCGCGGCATCACGTCGGACAGCAAGCTGTGGGAATGGCGCGAGAAGGCGATGAAAGGCGCCATCGAACGCCATGACATCTCCATCACGCTGCTTGACGACACCGGCAGCCCGAAGATCACGTGGAACCTGTTTTCCTGCTGGCCGCGTCAGTGGACCGGGCCGAGCTTCAACGCGAGCGCCGACGATCTCGCCGTCGAACAGCTCGTCCTGGCCTGTGAGCGGGTCGAGGTCGACAAGTGGAGCTGACGGCGGCGCCGGCGCCGGCGGTCCAGCAGACCGAGTTCGCGTTCACGCTGCCGATCGGACTGGCCGACCCGGACGGAACGACGCACCGGGACGGCACGATGCGCCTGGCCACCGCGGTCGACGAGATCGAGCCGCTCAAGGACCCGAGAGTGCGTGCCAACCCCGGCTACCTGGTGATCATCCTGCTGGCCCGGGTCATCACCCGGCTGGGCACCATGGATCACATCAACACCAGGATGATCGAGAGTTTGTACGCCGCCGACCTGGCCTACCTCCAGGACTTCTACCAGCGGATCAACCAGAACGGCGACACCCTGCTCCAGGTGACCTGCCCGCACTGCGACGGCGAGTTCGACGTGGCGGTGGCACGCCTGGGGGAATAGCGCGCTACCCCTCCGGCCCGCTGCATGAGGAGGTAGCGTACCTGGCCTTTTACTTCCACTGGCCCTACCAGGAGGTCGTCCGGCTCGACCACAAGGAGCGTCAGCGGTGGGTGGCAGAGGCAGCCAGGATCAACGAGCGGCTCATGACATGAGGGGAACGGGACGACGATGACGTCAACGGGTGTGCCGCTGGGCTTGAGCTGGGTGCCCGCGGTGGCGGCCAACTGGGTGCCCGGCGCCCGGCCGCTGCAGCCGTATCAGGCGTTCAACTTCGCGGTCGAGATCGAGGGACTGCTTGTCGGCGGATTCTCCGAGGTGAGCGGCCTGGAGAGTGAGGTCGAAATCGAGGAGTACCGCGAAGGTGGCGTGAACGGATTCGTGCACAAGCTTCCCGGTCGCACCAGCCACGCCAACCTGGTGCTCAAGCACGGCCTGACCTCGGTCAGCACGCTGTGGAACTGGTACTACAACACGACCCTCGGCGCCATCCAGCGCAGGAACGGCACGATCATGCTGCTCGACCCGCGGCAGATCCCGGTGATGTGGTGGAACTTCCGCAACGCGATACCCGTGCGCTGGACCGGCCCGACGTTCACCGCGACCAGCGACGAGGTCGCCGTCGAATCGCTCGAGCTCGCGCACGAGGGTCTCACCAAACCGCTCCTTGGCCAGGCCGCCGCGCTTGCCCAAGGCATCGCGGGGATGGCCGGCCGATGAACGCCCTGCTGGCGCGGCTGTGGCAGCGCACGCAGCAGCCCGGCTGCACCCAGCAGGCCATGGGTCCGGACATCGCGGCCAGGCACCTGCGCAACGCGGCCGCTCCCCCGCTCGCCAGCCTGCTGCTGCGCCGTGCGCACACCACGGACTACACCGCCCCCGACCCGCCGCTCATCGTGACGGCGAGCCCTGCCGACCCAGCACCCCCGGCACCCGCGGCCCGCCGCTCCCCCACCGTCCGCGCCCGCCCCGTCCCGCGCAACGGCGGGACCACGAGCGACGACGACGTGCGCATCGGACGTGGCCCGGTCTCCGGCCGTCCGGCGGCCGACGGCAACGGCGCGCGTGACGCTGGAGGTGCGACAAGTTCCGCTGTTGTCAAAGATGCTAAAGGTATTAGCGGTGCAGAGTGGCCTGGTGGTGCCGAGGTCGGCGCCGGTGTCAGGGTGGTCGAGGGTATCAGGGCGGCCGACGGTGCCGGGACGCGCAGCGGTGCCCGGACGGACAGGGGTGCCGGGACAGACAGCGGTGCCCGGACGGACAGGGGTGCCGGAACAGCCGGCGCCGCCCGAGCCGTCGACGGCGCCCCGGCCGGCGCCCGTGTCAGGGTCGTCGAGGGTGCCGGGACGCGCAGCGATGCCGGAGTCGGCAGCGGCGCCCGGGCCGTCGCCGGCGCCCGGGTCGGCAGCAGTCCCCGGGCGGTCAACGGTGCTCGGGTAGTCGAGGGTGTCAGGGCGGCCGGCGGTGCCGGGGCGGCCAGTCCGCGGCCGGCCCAGCGCCCCGTCGTCGCCCCCAACGGGAGCCGCACCGGTCCTCCTCCCCCTGGTCAGCGGCTTTACCCGGCACCCGCGGGTACCGCGGTAGTCCGGGCTGCTGTGGCGCCCGGCCGTGACCGGCCAGTTGTCGAAGCTCGCCGGACGATCATGACCGAACGATCGGTGGTGCGAGCTTCTGCGGCCGCCTCGCCGGATCGGGATGTAGCCACGCGGGAGGCGAGTCCGCGCGCGAAGGACAAGCAGGAGGACCCGCCCAGGCGCGACCGCGACAAAGCACAGCAGCCGCCGCGGATCGACATCGACGGCATCGCCACCACCGTGCAGCGCAGGCTGATTCACCACATGGCCATCGAACGCGAGCGGAGGGGGATGCCGCGGTGAGCCTCAACAAGGCCAAGGTGGTCTCGGAGCTGCTCGGCCTCGGCAGCGGCGGGGGCGAGCTGCACAAGCTGACGATCTACTACGAGCGCGGCGGCCGGCAGCAGCAGGGCTCGATCGAAGCGCTGTTCAATCCCACCGAGATCACCCTGACCAGATCCACGGTCTGGCAGCAGCAGCAGACCGTCGGCCAGGGTGTGCCGAGTGGCGCGGCGGTGGAGCAGGAGTTCCGCTCGGTCGAGGCGGAACAGTTCTCCATCGAGCTGTTCTTCGACACGTACGGCGCACGGTCCGGCGCGGTGACCGGGGCGGCCGCCGCCGCGTCGTTCCTGCCCGCGAGCCTGATTCCCGGGGGCCAGTCGAGCGACGTGCGGCAGTACACCGATCAGATCGCCAAGCTGGTCGAGGTGGACACCGAGCTGCACCGCCCGCCGGTGTGCGACCTGCGCTGGGGTGTGTTCGACATCTTCACCGGCGTGCTGACCAGCCTGAACCAGCGGTTCACGCTGTTCCTCGAGGACGGGACACCGGTCCGGGCGACGCTGACCTGTGACTTCACCGAGGTGGGCAGCCAGGCGCGGGCCAAAGCCACCGAACTGCACTCTTCCGACGTCGCCAAGACGCGACAGGTGCAGCGCTACGACACGCTGCAGAGCCTGGCCGCCGACGAGTATGGCGATCCCGCCCTGTGGCGGCCGATCGCCACCGCCAACGGCATCGTCAACCCGCGTGACCTGCGGCCGGGGACGATGCTGACGATTCCCAAACTGCAGCCGTGAGGTGATCCGCAATGCCGCGCGCTGATCTGCCCGATCTGAGTGTGCGCGTCAACGGCTCGGCGCTGCCGCTGGCCGCGGAGGCGGACCTGCGCTCGGTCACCGTCCAGGAGGACCTGGCGGCGCTCAGCATGTTCACCTTGGAGCTGCACAACTGGGACGACGAACGGCTGCGCGTCTCCTGGTCGGACAGCGCGCTGTTCGCGGTGGGGAACGAGGTCGAGATCTGGCTCGGCTACGTCGGTGACATCTACAAGGTGATGCTGGCCGAGATCACCAGCCTGGAACCCGTGTTCACGACCGGCGAGCCGCCGTCGCTGCTGGTCCGCGGCTACGATCACCGGCACCGGCTGGCGCGCGGCCGCAAGACCAGGACGTTCGCGCAGATGAAAGACAGCGCGATCGCCGGCCAGATCGCCCGCGAGGCAGGACTGCGTGCGCACGTCGACGCGACCGAGGTGACGCTCAGCTACGTCATCCAGAGCAACCAGTCGGACTGGGACTTCCTGCGGCGGCGAGCGAGCCTGATCGGATACGAGATGTACGTCAGGGACAAGGTGCTCTACTTCCAGGCGCCGCAGCTCAGCCAGCCGCCCGCCGACAAGCTGTCCCTCGGCGCGGACATCACGGAGTTCAGCCCGCGGCTCAGCTCGCTGACCCAGGCCGCCATCGTCACGGTGCGCGGCTGGGACGTCAAGCAGAAGAAGGCCATCGCCGCTTCCGCGCGCGCCACCTCCGGGCTGGGTGGCGCGGAGCTGGGCTACTCCGTCGCCCGCGGTGCCTTCGGCACATCCACCATGGCCATCTTCGGCGAGCCCGCGCGGACCACGCCGGAAGCGGACCCGATCGCGCGGGGCCAGTTCGGCACCGGGGCCCTGGCATATGTCGAGGGCGAGGTCGTCGCGTACGGACGGCCGCAGCTGCACGCCGGCACCGTCGTCGATATCGCGGGCGCCGGGCAGAAGTTCAGCGGCCGCTACTACGTCACCACGGTCACCCACTCGCTCACCAAGGAACAGGGCTACCAGACCTCCTTCACCGTGCAAAGGAACGCCACCGCCTGATGGACGCATACTCCGCACTGGCCGGGCTGCCCGGCACCGACGAGCGCCTGTTCGGCGTGACGATCGGCGTCGTGACGAACAACAAGGATCCCGACGGTCTGGGACGGGTCAAGATGAGCCTGCCGTGGATGGCCGATCAGGTCGAAAGCGACTGGGCCCGGGTGGCCACGCCGATGGCCGGCCCTGGCCGAGGTGTCTACTTCCTGCCGGAGGTCAACGACGAGGTGCTCGTCGCGTTCGAGCACGGCAACCCCGACATGCCCTACGTGCTGGGCGGACTGTGGAACGGCAAGGACAAGCCGCCCGCGTCCAACAGCGATGGCAAGAACGACGTGCGGACGATCAAGTCACGCAGCGGCAACCAGATCCGGCTCACCGACACCGACGGCGATGCGAGCATCGAGATCATCGACAGCAGCGGCAAGAACACCATCGTCATCCACGCCAAAGACAACAGCATCACGATCACGTCCGGCGGCGACATCACGATCGCGGCGGACAACGGAAAGCTGAAGCTGAGCGGGAACAGCGTGGAGATCGCCGCCACGACCACGGTAAAGGCCGAAGGCAGCCAGGGCATGGACCTGAAATCGTCGGGCCAGCTCACCATCAAGGGCAGCGCGGTGAACATCAACTAGGACGGACGATCCCATGGGACAGCCAGCAGCCAAGCAAGGCGACCGGGTGGTCGCCGTCGACACGCACATCGTCATGGTGCCCGGTACGCCGCCGGTCCCGACGCCGCTGCCGCACCCCTTCGCGGGCGTGCTCAGCGGCGGGCTGAGCTCGGACGTCAAGATATCGGGCATGCCCGTCGCGACGGCCGGCAGCACCGCCGACAACACGCCGCCGCACCTGCCGACCGCGCCCGGCACCAGCTTCCAGCGACCGCCGGCGAACAAGGCGACGATCCAGCAGGGCAGCGCCACGGTGAAGATCAACGGCAAGCCCGCGGCGCGGGCCGGCGACAAGGCCCTCACCTGCAATGATCCGGCGGATCTGCCGGCTGGCACGGTGGTCGCGGCCGGCAACGTGCTGATCGGCTGACCGATGGCGGACACCGACTTTCTCGGCCTGGGGTGGAATTTCCCTGTCGGCCTGGACGGCGGCGGCCAGATCGAGCTGACGCCGGACGGCGAGGAGAGCGTGCGGCAGTCGATCTGGACGATCCTGGCGACCTCGCCCGGCGAACGGGTGATGCGCCCCGACTTCGGCTGCGGCATCCACGACCTGGTCTTCGGCGTCAACAACGCCGCGACGGGCACCGCGGTCACCCGCGCGGTCCGGGACGCGCTCGCCACCTGGGAGCCGCGCATCGACGTCCTCGACGTGTACGCCGCGCCCGACCCATCCCGCCCGAACGTCCTGGTCATCGAAATCAACTACCAGGTGCGGTCGACCAACAGCAGGTTCAACCTGGTGTACCCGTTCTTTCTGGAGTAGCGATGCAGGCGCCCCTTATCGACAAGCGGAGCTATGCCGACCTGGTTGCCCAGACCACGCAACTGGCCGGGCAGTTCAGCGGCTGGCGGCCCGGACCCGACGGGCAACCGGACCCGGGTCAGGCGCTGATCGGCATCTTCGGCCGCTTCGCCGCGTTGGTGATCGAGCGCCTCAACCGCGCGCCAGACATGAACTACCTCGCGTTCCTGAACCTCATCGGCGCCTCGCCGCTGCCGCCGCGCCCCGCCCGTGTGCCGCTGACCTTCCACCTGGCCACGAGCAGCCCGGTCGAGGCGGTGGTCCCGGCCGGCACCCTCGCGGCGGCGCCGGCCGCGGACACCGACCAGGGCGAGGTCGTCTTCGAGACCGAACGCCCCCTGGCCCTCACCCAGGCCCAGCTGCTGGCCGCGTACGTGAGCGACACCGAGCACGACACGTTCAGCGATCGCTTCGACGAGGCGACCGGCCAGACCGACGCGCCGTTCCCGGTCTTCGCCGCGGACCAGCCGCAACCACATCAGCTCTACCTGGCCTGCGACCAGCTGCTCACCCAGCCAGGCGTCAAGGACGTCACGCTCGCGCTGACGTCACCGGACAGCTGGCAGTGGCTGAACTGGCCGATCAGCTGGGCGTACTGGAACGGCACCGGCTGGCAGCCGGTCACCGCCAGCGCCGCGGTGCAGGGCGGCACCTGGCAGGTGACCCTGCCGGCGCTGCCCGATCTGACGCCGTCGGCGCTCGGCCCGAGCCAAGCAGGCTGGCTGCGGGCGCAGCTGGAGCTGCCGCTGCCGCCCGGCCAGAGCGGCCTGATTCCCGAGTCGATCGCGATCGGCGCGCGAAACCCCCAGGACCCGGGCTTCCCGCTGTCCCCGTTCCCCGCGGACAGCGCGGTCCAGCGCTTTTACCTGAGCGCGGACCAGGCCTTTTCCGCCGGCGGCGCCCAGGTCCGGATACCGGTCCAGCTGTCCCAGCGCGGGGCCGGCCCTGGGGTGCAGCTCAACTGGTTCTACCAGGCGAGCAGCCAGTGGCTGCCGCTGGGGCAGTCCAGCGCCAGCGCGGACCAGACGGGAACCAGCGGATTCGACTTCCACGACGGCACCCGGGCGTTCACCCAGGACGGCGAGATCAGCTTCCACGTGCCGATGACGTGGCCAGCCAGCGTGTACCGGACCCGCACCGGGCGCTGGCTCCGGGTCGACGTGGCCAGCGGGCAGTACACCACACCGCCGGTGGCCGCGGCGCTCACCGTCGGGTACAACTGGCTGCTGCCGCGGCTAGGCCGGGTGACCGTCGCCGCCCGGCCGAGCGCGGGCGCCGCCGCGAGCCCGGTGCCGCCGGCGGCCGCATTCAGCAACGGCAGCGCCATCGACCTGACCAAGGATTTCTACCCGTTCGGCCAGGAACCGCGGTACAACGACACGTTCTATGCCGCCTGCCCGGACGCGCTGGCCAGCCCGGGCGCGGTCCTGGCCATCAACGTGACGCTGACCAACCCCAGCGGGGCCACGAACTCCCCGGTGCCGCCGGTACCGGCCGATACCAATCGCAAGGTCGTCTGGGAGGTCTGCGACGGCAGCCAGTGGCACCCGACCTCCGCGACCTATCCGTTCGCCGGCAACGGCCAGCTGACCCTCACGCTGCCCAGTAACCTCTCGCCCAGTGAGGTCAACGGCCAGCAGGGTTACTGGCTGCGGGCCAGGCTCACCGGCGGCGGGTACGGCGCGCCGGCCAGCTACACGCAGAACGCTGACCACAGCTACACGTACCAGCCGGCGACGTTCGCTCCGCCGGTCGTCAGCGGCATCACGATCACCGCGACCGCGCCGCCGCAGCCGCCCGTCCCGGTCACCGCCTGCCTGACGTACAACGACTTCGATTATGTCGACCGCACCACCGCCGCGGCCGGGCAAGGCGGCCTGTTCCCGCCGTTCACCCCGACGGCCGACGCCCAGCCCGCCCTGTACCTGGGGTTCGACGTCCCGTTCGGCCAGCGGTCGGTGACGCTGTTCCTCGAGCCGGAGCCACCGCTGCCGGAACAGGTGGGCGCGGACCAGCTGGCCAGTGCCGAACCGGCCGGCGTCGCGCAGCTGATCTGGGAGTACTACGCCGGCCAGGCGGGCTGGCGGTCGCTGGCCGCGGTCGACGAGACCAGCACGCTGACCGACCGCGGCCTGGTGACGTTCATGGGGCCGGCCGACCTCACCGCGCGGTCGTGCTTCGGGGTGACGCTGTGCTGGCTGCGGTTGCGCTGGCAGACGGGGACGTTCCCGCTGCCGCCGCAGCTGCGCCGCGTGCTGCTGAATACCACCTGGGCCGCCCAGGTCATCACCGTGCAGGACGAGATCCTCGGCTCGGCGAACGGCGACGCCGGCCAGGTGTTCACGGCCGCCCAGACGCCCGTCCAGCCCGGCCAGCAGCTGACCGTGCGCGAACCGCAGCCGCCCGCGCCGGCCGAAGAGCAGGTTCTGGCGCAGGAGGAGGGCGCCGGCGCCGTCACGGTGATCCTGGACGCGACCGGCCAGCCCGACGAAATATGGGTGCGCTGGCACGCGGTGCCGGACTTCTACGGGTCCGGGCCGCGAGACCGGCACTACACCATCGACCCGCTGTCGGCCACGATCCGCTTCGGCGACGGCACGTCGGGACTGATCCCGCCGATCGGCCAGAACAACGTCCGTCTCACCTACCGCTCCGGCGGCGGCGAGCAAGGAAACCGGGCCGGCGCGACGATCGTGGAGCTGAAGTCCGGCGTCCCCTACGTCGACGGCGTCACGAACAACGGGCCGAGCCAAGGCGGCGCGCCCGTCGAGCCGATCGAGCGGGTGCAGGCGAGGGGGCCGAGGGTGCTTCGGCACCGCGACCGTGCCGTCGCCGCTCAGGACCTGGAGGACCTGGCCGTCGCCGCCTCCGCCGACGTTGCCGCCGCGGCCGCGGTCGTGCCGATCTTCAACCCGTACAGCCTCTGGCTTGACCCGAACGCACCGGCTCCCGGCCCCGATCATGCCCAGGTGCTAGCGGGCCAGGTCGGCGTCATCATCGTGCCTGACGAACCAGGTTCCCCGAGACCGGCACCCACCGTCGTTCTGCTCAATCAAGTCGGTGACTACCTGCGGGAGCGGTGCCCAGCCACCGCCGGCCTGTGGGTGGCCGGACCGGAGTGGATCGCCGTCAGCGTCCAGACCACGGTCGCCGTGACCTCGGTGGCGGTCGCGGACGCGACCGCTGATCAGGTCCGTGCGGCCCTGCGGGGCTACCTTCACCCGCTGACCGGCGGACCGAACGGCCAGGGGTGGCCGTTCAGCCAGCGGCCACACGGTTCGGAGCTGTCCGCGTTGCTCGAAGCGCTCGACGGCGTGGACCACGTGCACGCCCTGACCGTCACCTATCAGCCGCAGACGGCGGACCCGCAGCGCGCCGCGGGGCTCCAGCGGATCCTGGCACACGCGCTGACCGACCCGCCGGATCCGCCGGAACTCAGCAGCGACCTGTACAGCTGGCTGGATCGCGCGCTGGTCTGTTCGGGCACCCACGACGTCGCCGTTCAGCTGCCGTGACCAGGTAAGGAGGGCCGATGCCGATTCCGCTGCCGAATCTCGACGATCGCAGCTACGCCGACCTCACCGCGCAGGCCACGGCGCTGATCCCGAGCCTGGATCCGGCCTGGACGAACTACAACCCCAGCGACCCCGGTGTCACGCTCGTCGAACTGCTCGCCTGGCTGACCGAGATGCTGCTCTTCCAGGTCAACCAGGTGCCCGCTGCCAACACCGAGACCTTTCTCAAGCTGCTCAACGGGCCGGACTGGGTCCGGCCGCAGGGCGCCAGCCTGGACGACGCGACCCGCCAGACGATCCTCAACCTGCGCGACCGCTACCGGGCCGTCACCGCCGCCGACTACGAATGGCTCGCGCTGAACGCCTGGCCGCAGAGCACGCAGGCCGGGCAGCTCTCCGGCGGCGGGCGGCTCGCCCGGGTCCGCTGCCTGCCCCGGCGCAACCTGTCCGCCAGCGATCCGGCGGTGCGCGACGCCGACGCTCCGGCGCACGTGAGCCTCGTGGTCCTGCCCGCTGTGGCCGGTGAAAGCGATACCGCCCAGACCGGGACAGCACTGTATGACGCGCTGTGGCAGTTCTTCGACGAGCGCCGCACGCTGACCACCCGGCACCACGTCGTGGGGCCGGCGTATCTGCAGGTGCAGATTTCCGCGAACCTGGCGCTGCGCGATGACGCGCCGCCGCAGCAGGCGCTCGCCGACGCCCGGCAGGCGCTGCTGGCGTACTTCGACCCGTTGACCGGCGGCGTCGGCCAGCTCGGCTGGCCGTTCGGCCGCGCGGTCTACGCGTCGGAGGCCGGTGCCGTGCTCGAGCGGGTCGCCCTCGTCAGCTACGTGGAAAACGTCCAGGTCACGGCCCCGGGCGCGACGGACCGGGTGCAGCCCGACGCCGTCGTGCTCGAGGCCAACGAGCTGGTGCGGCTCGGCGCCACGCCGCTCGTGGCCTTTGACGCGCGCGGTCAGAGCTACCGGATTCCGGCATGAACTCGCCCCAGCCGCCGAGCAGCTACCTGGACTACCTGCCGGCCATCTTCCGGGAAGATCCGTTCGCCGGCCAGTTCCTGCTGGCCTTCGAGGCGGTGCTCAGCGGGGTCGGCGGGCAGCCCGGGCTGGAAACCACGATCGGCCGCGTCGCCAGCTACTTCGACCCGGCGGCGACCGATGCCGAATTCCTGCCCTGGCTGGCCGGCTGGGTGGCGCTCAGCCTGCGCGCCGACTGGGACGAACCCACCCGCCGCGGTTTCATCGCGCGGATCGTGCCGCTGTACCGTCTGCGCGGCACCCCGGCAGGGCTTCAGCAGATGCTCACGCTGTACACGGGAGAACCGGTCCAGATCTACGATGCGTTCGACAACCCGCCGTTCTTCTTCGAGGTCAAGCTGACCCTGAGCGAGGCGGACCCGGCGCTGCTCCAGTCCAAGCAGCAGATCGCCCGCGCGATCATCGACCAGGAGAAGCCGGCCCACACCTTTTACTCCTTGCAGATCGCGGTGCCGACGATGCGGCTGGTCTCGCAGGCGCTGCACGAGCGGGAGAACGCACCGCTGCTGATCCTAGGCACGAACACCCTGCTGGGAACGTCGATACCGAACCTGTAAGAGGAAGCATCATGGCCGATTATGTCCTGCCCGGTGTGGTTGAGAAGCGGGTCCGGTTCTTCGACGGGCAGTTCCTGCAGGACCAGGACTTCGTCGATGAGCAGAACTACCAGCGGGACCGCGAGCACCGGCACAACCGCCTGCTGCACGGGCCCGGCGTGGCCGAAGGCCTGGCGGTTACCTCCGCCACGGCGAACCAGGTGACGGTCGCGCCGGGCACCGCGATCGACGCCGACGGCAACCAGCTCGCGCTGGCCCAGCCGACGACGCTCGACCTGCCCGGCGCGGAGTTCAACGACAAGCAGGGCGTGCAGATCTACCTCAGCTTCCAGGCCACCGCCACCGACCAGCAGACCGTCGGCGGCAGCAGCGACTACACCCGCTGGCTGGAACGCCCGCAGCTGACCGCGCTGGCACCGGGCAACGCCTACTCGGGCACGGCGTCGCCGGTTCTGCTGGCCAGCGTGGCGGTCGACCACGCCGGCCGGGTCACGGTGGACAACACGGCGCGCACGTACTCGGGCCTGCGCCTGCCCGGCCCGGGTGCCGACGCGGCCACGCTGCGCGCGACCGGCAGCGGCCAGCTGGACCTGGCCGGCGGGCTCACCGTGGACGGCAACCTGGGTGTCGGGACTGCGAGCCCAGGGGCGAAGCTGCAGGTCGTCGGCGGTGGCGGCGGGTCGATCGACTTCGTGGTCAACGGCCGGATGCAATCCAACAACAACGACGGCGGGCTCTGGGTCACCTCGGACCGGTTCGTCGGCGGCTACGGGTCGGGCCAGCTGGGGTTCTGGAACAACGGTGACTGGCGGCTGACCGTGCTGAACAACGGCAACGTGGGCATCGGCACGCACAACCCGGGCGCTCGGCTGGAGGTGGACGGCGGCGGGGGTCAGTCGGTCGACCTGGTGGTGAACGGGCGGCTGCGGTCGAACAACAACGACGGTGGGCTCTGGGTGGCCGGGGACCGGTTCGTCGGCGGATTCGACACCAACAAGATCGGTTTCTACAACAGCGGCCAGTGGTGGCTCGCGGTGACTAACGACGGCAACATCGGCGTCTCCTACACCAAGCCCACCTATCCGCTGCACATCGGGCCGGGCAAGGCGCTCAGGATCGAAGCGGGGACCAGCCCGGCGGACAACGCGGCCTATTTCAGCTTCGGCGGGAACGGCGCGTTTTCTATCGATGGCCCCGGGGTGCCGGGCGGGCGGTTGATGGTGGACAACTCGGGCAACGTCGGCATCGGCAACCCGAAGCCGGGCGCGAAGCTGCACGTCGTCGGCGGCGGCTCCATGTCGGTCGACTTCGTGGTCAACGGCCGGCTGCGGTCGGACAACAACGACGGCGGGCTATGGGTGGCGTCGGATCGCTTCATCGGCGGACTCGATGTCAACAAGGTTGGATTTTTCAACGCTGGCTGGCGGCTCGCCGTGCTGAACAACGGCAACGTCGGCATCGGCACCAACAACCCGGGCGCGAGGCTGGAGGTCGACGGCGGTGGCGGCGGCTCGATCGATTTCGTGGTCAACGGCCGGATGCAGTCCAACAACAACGACGGCGGGCTCTGGGTGGCCTCGGACCGGTTCGTCGGCGGATTCGGCACCAGCAACATCGGGTTCTGGAACGGCAACGACTGGCGTCTGTACGTGATGAACAACGGCCAGGTGGTGACGAAAAACGACCTGTTCGTCAGCGGCCGTCTCGTTTACGCCGACGGCGGCAATCAGTGGTGGCACCTTCATCCCCAGCAAGCACTGTTCTTCGGCGGTGGCGGCGGATGGTGGGCGGCCAACGACACCGTCGGCGGGCCGTCCGACCTGCGCCTCAAATCCGACGTCCGGCCGGTCACCGACGCGCTGAGCCTGGTCAGCAAGCTGCGGGCGGTGCGATACCGGTGGGGCGAGCGCGGCCTCAGCCACTTCACCAAGGACATCGCGACGAGCGTGTCCGCCGGACCGGACGCCACCGACGAGCAGCACGAGCAGGTCCGCGAGACCGAACGCGGCAAGGCGCTCGACGCGCTGTCCGGCGACCGGCTCGGCCTGATCGCGCAGGACGTGGAGGCGGTGCTGCCCGAATTGGTCCGCGATGACGCGGACGGCTACAAACACGTCCGGTACCAGCACCTCACGGCATTGCTGGTAGCGGCGATCAACGAGCAAGATGCGGTAGTACGCGCACTGTCAGCCGAGGTAGCCGCGCTGCGGTCGTCCGTCGGCGCTACGGAAGGAGCACGGTCGTTATGCGGGAGCAGGTGGAACAGCGCGTCAGCGAGCTAAGGGCCGAACTGCAGAAAGGCCAGCACGCACTCGCCGAGCTAGAGTCCAGGCAAGCCGAGCTGCGGCAGACCCTCTTGCGCATCAGCGGCGCCATCCAAGTCCTAGAGGAACTCCTCTCACCCTCCGCACCACCCCCGAGGACCACACCAGCCGCAGCCGCCACACCGTTCGCGGGCGCCACGCCGGCCGATGGGCTGCTGCTCCGTGCCAACGGCGACCCAACCCCCGCAAACGCCAGCTAACGACCCCCGCAAACGCCAGCCAGCGACCCTACCGCGCCCCGAAAGCGCAGCCCACTGCGCCCGATAGCGCATCCCCCGCGCCGCGACGGCGCAGCCCCCAGCGGCATTAGCGCAGCCCGCGGCCGCATATCGGGATATTTGCACTTATTTCAGGCGGATCAACGGGTGGGCCAGATTATTGCGGACAGTTACCCCCCCGGATTGGGGGGGTAAGTGTCCGCAATCTTTTTCGGGTGCGGCGCGAGCCGGGGAAGAAGCAACAGCGCTGCCCCGCCAAATCCTGATATTTCCGTAAATCGTGCTTCGACGGGTACCGGACCGCCCACCTTGCTCCCCGCGCATATCAGATCGCCCACCTTGCTCCCCGCGGATATCGGACCGCCCACCTTGCTCCCCGCGCGCATATTTGTTGGGGTGTCGCGGATTCTAAGGTGTTGGAAAAGTGCGCTGCGTTAGAAAAGGGTGCGGGTCTGGCGCCTTTTTTGATATGAGACCCTTTTCTGGCATGTTAGGCGGTTGCCTTGCGCCTCTATGCTTCTTGAGTCACATGCGCCTCGCGTGAGGGTCGGCCGACACGGGGATACGGTGCCGCTCTCCAATCAGGGAGTTCGCGGCCGGGCGGTGGCTACGCTGGGCGGATGGTATCCAGCAACGGCGCGGGGCGTGGCGAGCGGATGCGCGCGGCTTCGGCGGGCCAGCGGGTGACCGTCGCCACGATCGGCGGAGTCGTGGCCGGGGCGATCGTGTCGCTGGTCACCGTGCCGAGCGCCGCGATCCTGGCCGGGTGGGACGTCGCGGTCGTGATCTACCTGGCCTGGGTGTGGATCGCGGTGTGGCGGCTGGACCCGGGCAGCACCGCCCGGCTGGCGAAGCGCGAGGATCCCAGCAGCGCGGTGGCCGAACTGGTCGTGCTCGGCGCGGGCACCGCCATGCTGGCCGCGGTGGGCTTCGCCCTCGTCCGGGCGGGCCAGGCGACCGGCGGCATGAAGGCGTTCCTGGTCACGCTCGGCGTGCTCAGCGTGGTGCTGTCGTGGACGGTGGTGCACACGGTGTACGCGCTGCGCTACGCGAAGGCGTACTACTCCGAGCCGGCCGGCGGCATCGAGTTCAACGAGACCGAACCGCCGACCTACACGGACTTCGCCTACTTCGCTTTCACCATCGGGATGACGTTCCAGGTCTCGGACACCAACATCACCGCGAAGGCGGTCCGGCGGATAACCCTCCACCACGCGCTGCTGTCCTACTTGTTCGGCGCTGTGCTGCTCGGCCTCGTGATCAACGTGGTGGCCACCCTGCTGAAGTGAGTGGCGGCGGCGCGAAGCACCACAGCTCGTTCCGCAAGAAAGATCAACCGCCCAGGTAGGCGCGCCGGAGATCTTCGTGAGCGAGCAGCTCCGCGGCGGGTCCGTCAAGGACGATCTCGCCGGTGGACAGCACGTAGCCGCGGTCGGCGATGGACAGGGCCATCGTCGCGTTCTGCTCCACCATGAGGATGGCCACGCCGGTGGCATGGATTTCCTTGATGATTTCGAAGTTCTGCTGGACCAGCGCGGGCGACAGGCCCATCGAGGGCTCGTCCATCAGCAGCAGGCGCGGGCGGGACATCAGCGCCCTGGCCATCGCGACCATCTGCTGCTCACCGCCCGACAACGTGCCGGCGAGCTGCGAGCGACGCTCCAGCAGGCGAGGGAACAGCGCGTGCACCCGGTCAAAGTCGGCATCCAGTGATTGCCCGCGGCGCAGCACCGCGCCGAGTTCCAGATTCTCCCGCACGGTCAGCGAGCCGAACAGCCGCCGGTTCTCCGGCACGATCGCCATCCCGCGCGCGATCCGGCGCGGGACCTCCCAGGAAGTGACGTCCGTTTCGTCGATCAGGACCCGGCCGGACTTGGGGCGGACTATGCCGAGCGTGGTCTTCAGCGTCGTCGACTTGCCGGACGCGTTCCCGCCGAGCAGGCACACCAGCTCGCCGGCGTCGACGTGCAGCGAGATCCCCTCGAGGATCCGCATCGGGCCGTAGTACGTGGTGACGGAGTCCAGCGACAGCAGCGGGCTCATAGCGCTCCCGGGTCCTTGCCCAGGTAGGCCTCGATCACCGCGGGATGCCCGGCCACCGTGTCGAAGCCGCCCTCGGCGATCTTCACCCCGTGATCCAGCGCGACCACGCGGTCCGAGCAGCCGGCCACCACGTGCATGTCATGCTCGATGACCAGGATCGCCACCGACCGTTCGGTCCTGATGCGGCCGATCAGCTCGGTGATCTCATGCGTCTCGGCCGGATTCATCCCGGCCGCGGGCTCGTCCAGCAGGAGCAGCGAGGGCCGGGTCGCGAGCGCGCGGGCGATTTCCAGCCGCCGCCGGTTCGCGTACGACAGCGAGTAGGCGGGCTGGTCCCACCGGTAGCCGGCCAGCCGCTGGCCGAAGAACCCGAGCACTTCCGCCGCCAGCTCACGGGCCTCGCGCTCCTCACGCCGCGCCCGCGGCAGCCGCAGAATCGATTCCCACGGTGCGGCGCGCGTCGCTCCGTAGGTGGCGGCCAGCACGTTCTCCAGGACCGTCATGTTGTGGAACAGGCGAAGGGACTGGAACGTCCGGCCGATACCGCGGTTCGCTATGACGTGGGGCGTGAGCCCGGCGACGGACTTGTCCTTGAACAGGACATCACCGCCGGAGGGGGCGTAGACGCCGGTGATCACGTTGAAGACCGTGCTCTTGCCCGCGCCGTTCGGGCCGATCAGCGCGACGATCTCGCGTTCGCCGACGGTCAGGTCCAGCTCGCATATCGCCTGGAGACCGCCGAAGGCAAGCGACAGCCGGTCCAGCCGTAGGCTCACTGTCACGTCGGGGCCTCCTCCACGCGGCGGGAACCGAGCAGGCCTTGCGGACGGGCGATCATCATCACGATGAGGATCGCGCCGATCATCAGCTGCCGGGTGATGGACGGCTCAGTGACCAGCCGGTTTTCCCAGACGAAGGCGGCCAGCACGAGGATGGGCGGGAGCATCACGGTGCGCCACTTGGGCTCGACCTGGACCAGTCCGATCAGCGCGACGACGAGCAGGACGAACCCCCAGTTGCCCGCGACCACCGGATTGCTGGGGAAGCCCGCCGCGTGCCCGCAGGCCCAGGCGGCCGCGCCCAGCGCCGCGGTGGCAACACCGACAAACAGCAGCCGCCGCCACGGGCGCAGCCTCGCGAGCAGCGTAACCACGATCACGCCGTAGAACACATAGCGCGCCTCGACCGGGCTGCGCAGCAGGCCGTCGTAGGTGATCTCGACGACGAGCATGCCGACGAGCGCGCCGGCCAGGCTGCCCGTGCCGCCCAGGATCAGCCCGGCGTACACCAGGATGAGCACCGGGGTGTCGAAGTTGGTGGGGAACACGCTGATCTGCTGCGCCGCGAAGATCTCCCCGGCCAGCGCGGCGATGGCCGCGCCCGCCGCGAACGCGTACAGGCGCAGCCGGTGCACCGGGATCGTCATCGCCTCCGCCGCCAGCGGGTCCTCCCGGACCGCCCGCCAGGCCCGGCCGGTGCGCGAGTGCTCGAGCAGGCGCAGCACGCTCATCACCAGCACGACGACGATGATCAGCAGATAGTAGTAACTGGTGTTGCTGGTGAGCTGAACGCCGAAGCCCTTCAGCGTGTCCAGCGCCGGGATCCCGTTCGCCCCGCCGAAGATGTCTGGCCGCACGTTGTTCGTGAACTCGACGAACGCCTCGCCGAAGAACAGCGTGATGATCGCCAGGTAGTCGCCGACCAGCCGCCCGGACGGCAGGCCGACCACGACACCCAGCAGCGCGGCGGCCACCATGACGCCCGGGGCGCTCAGGTATGCCGGGATGTGGATGCCGACCTGGGCCGAGGAGACCAGCGCGAACCCGTACGCGCCGACGCCGAAGAACGCGACGTAGCCCAGGTCGAGCGCCCCGGCCCAGCCCACCACCACGTTCAGTCCGATCGCGAGCAGCGCGAAGACCAGCGAATCGATTCCCACTTGGAGCTGGAAGCCGCCCATTCCGGCGACCGGGAGGAGCGCGCCCACCGCGGCGACGATCGCCAGCCGCGGCCACCAGCCGACGCGCTTGCCGAGCTGCTGGACCATGGTGTCCAGCTGCCGGCGCTGCCCCTGCCGGGCGACCCACTCGTCGGCGCCAATCCGCGGCCCGCCGGTCTGCGGGCCGCCGTCCTGCGGACCGCCGCTGCTGAGGATGTCTTCCGTGTCTTCCGGCGATCCCACGGTCACACCTTCTGGAGCTGCACGCGGCCGAGCAGTCCCCGCGGGCGGGCCAGCATGACGAGGATCAGCAGGGTGTAGACCAGCAGGTTGGTGTAGGTCGAGTTCCAGTACCCGGTGATGAACGCCTCGGCGATGCCGATCAGCAGGCCGCCGAGCATCGCCCCGGTGATCGAACCGATTCCGCCGACCACGGCCGCGGTGAAGGCCTTCAGCCCGGCCACGAACCCGATCGTGTTCGTGACCGTGTTGAACATCAGACCCGCCATGACCCCGGCCACGCCGGCCAGCGCCGAGCCGATGAAGAACGTCATCGCGATCGTCTGGTTCACGTTGATGCCCATCATCTCGGCGGCCTCCCGGTCCGCCGCTACGGCGCGCATCTTCTTGCCGAGCATGGTCGTGCTGACCAGGATCCGCAGCCCCGCCATCAGCAGGACGCTGAGGACGACGACCATGATCTGCACCGAGTCGATGGTGACCGAGCCGATCTGGATACCGCTGGACAGCTTGATGAATTGCGGCGTGTTGTACTCGCGGAACTGCGAGCCGAACAGCAGCAGCGCCGCGTTCTCCAGGAAGAAGGAAATGCCGATGGCGGTGATCAGCGGCGCGATCCGCGGCGCGTCCCGCAGCGGGCGGTACGCGAACCGCTCGATCACCACCCCGAGAAAGCCGACGAGTCCAGCGGCCAGCGCGAACATGATGACCAGCAGCAGCACGACGGGGATTTTGAGCCCCGCCGCGCCGCCGAACCACTGGATAACGAAGAAACCGATGTAGGCGCCCACCATGTACAGGTCGCCGTGCGCGAAGTTGAGCAGCTTCAGCACGCCGTACACCATGGAGAAGCCGAGCGCGACCAGCGCGTACAGAGCTCCGGTGGTGACGCCCGTCACCAGCTCCTGGAGGAACAGTCTCATCGTGCCCGGGTCATGGCATCAGCTGGTACTTGCCCGCGGAATCGATTTTGAACAGGAAGAACTTGGCGTTCACCATATCGCCGTTCGAGTCAAACGAGATCGGCTGGCCCAGAATCGATGAGGATTCCTTGGTCGCCTTGACGGCCGCGAGCACGTTGCTCCGGCTCGGTGTCTGCCCGGCCTTGCACACCGACGCGATGGCCTCGTCGATCACGTGCGTGGCCGCGAACGTCGGCGGACCGAAGTTGCTGAAGTTGCCCCACTTCGCGGTGGCCTGCTGCACGATCGAGGCATCCGCGGCGATTCCGGTGATGTCCGGGCCGAACGACGACACGTAAGAGCCGCCGATCGTGAAGGACTTCGGGTCGTACAGGCCGTCGGTGCCGAAGATGACCGCGTTCTTGTGCTGCTGTGCCAGGTCCCGGCCGAACTGCTGCGCGTTCGCCGCGAGCTGCCAGGGCAGCACGACCACGCCCGTGTTCGCGGTGACTTTGGCGACCAGGGCGGAGAAGTCGGTGACCTTCTGCGACACGGACTCGTGATCGACCTTGATGCCGGCCTGCTGGAACACCGGGATCATGGAGCTGACCAGCCCCGTCGAGTAGACCTCCTGGTCGTCGACGATCATGATCGCCTTCGGCTTGAGGTTCTGCACGATGTAGGTCGCGTCCTGCGGGCCCTGCACGCTGTCCTTGGACACGACCCGGAAGAACGTCGGATTCGCGCCGGTGGTCAGCGCGGGGTTGGTCGCGGAGCCGGAGATGAACGGCATGCCCGCCCGGCCCATCAGCGGGCCGACCGCCTGGACCTCCTGGCTGCCCGCCGGGCCCACCACGGCGACGATCGCGTTGTTGCTGGTGAACTGCTGGCTGACGGTGGTGGCCTGCTGCGGATTGAGCTGGGTGTCGCCCTGGACGAGGGTGATGTTCGTGTGATTGGCCGCGTTGTCGAGCTGCACCGCGAGCTGGGCGAAGTGCAGCTGGTCGCCGCCGACGGGGGCGGCGGAACCGGTGATCGGGGCCTCGATGCCGATCGAGGTCTTGCACGATGTGGCGGCGGCCGAGGAGGACGTGCCCGTCCCCGCCGACGTCGATGAACTGCTGCTGCTGCTGCAACCCGCGGCGGCGAGCGCTCCGAGCGCGGCCGCCGCGAAGATCACTCGTCTGTTCATTGGCCCTTGGTATCACCGCTGCTCGGGACGGGACAAGCTCGGAACGCAAAGGTTTCGGTTACATTTGTGACGTTAGTCATAGAAGCGCGATAGCAGCGCGTGAGCCTGTGCTGTGACTCCTGTTAGCTTTGTGGGCTGAGAATACCAGCGAGCGTGTCTAGGTTGATGTTGCCGCCGGAGACGACGCACACGACCTTGCCCGTTCCGGCGGCGCCACTGAGCGCCGCCGCGAGGGCCAGCGCCCCGGCACCCTCCGCGATCACCCGCACCCGCTCCGCTAGCAACCGGACGGCGGCGGCCACGTCGTCCACCGGGACCGCTATCGCGTCGTCGGCCAGCTTCGACACCAATGGCCACATCGAATCCAGCACCCGCCGGCTACCGGACCCGTCGACCCATGACGGCTGGTACTCGACGTCCACCGGCTGGCCGGCCGCCCGCGCCGCGGCGAACGCCGCCGCCGTCGCGGGTTCGGCGGTCACGATGCGGGTTCCCGGTGCCAGCGCTTTCACCGCCGACGCGATCCCGGTCGTGAGCCCGCCGCCGCCGTAGGGAACGACGACCGTGTCCGCGTCCGGCAGGTCCTGGAGGATCTCCAGCCCGATCGTCGCGTTGCCCGCTATCACCAGCGGATCCTGGACCGGGTGGATGAACAGCCCGGCCACGCCGTCCACCCGGCTGGTCACGATCGCCCGCCACCAGTCGTCGTACGGGATCTTGATCACCTTCCCGCCGAGCCGGGTGATCGCGTCGATCTTGGCCTGCGGCGCGTGCTCCGGCACCGCGATCGTGGCCGGCAAACCGAACGATCGTGCCGCCCAGGCGACGCCCTGCGCCATGTTCCCCGCGCTCGCCGTCACCAGGCCGGCCGCCCGAGCCTCCGGTGACGCGCTGAGGATCGCGTTCAACGCGCCGCGCAGCTTGAACGAGTTGATCGGCTGCAGATTCTCCAGCTTCAGCCAGATTTCGGCGGGCGCGTCCGGCTCATGCAGGCGGATCAGCGGCGTTCGTATGACCCCCATACCTGGGGGATGCCCTCCCCCAGACCCCCTGGCAACACCAGTGATGCGGTCCCGCGCCGCCTCGATCTCGTGCAGCGGTATCACGCCACGGCCTCCTCGATCGCGGCCAGGTCTTCCTGGCTGAGCGGATGCGCGAGCGCCGCACGTACCGGCGCGAGGTGCTCGGGCCGACCCGGTCCGAGCACGATCGTGCTGATCCGGTCGTCGGCCAGCAGCCAGGCCAGCGCGAGTCCGGCCAGTGTCCGTTTCCCGGCGATCTGTTCGAGCTCTTCCAGTATTCCGAACGTACGGTCGTTCCTGTATCCGGCGTATGGCTCGGGCCGCTGGGTCATCCGTGACCCGGCCGGGAACGGCTCCCCCCGCCGGTATTTCCCGGTCAGCCAACCGCCGCCGAGCGGGCTGAACGCCTGGAATCCGATTTTCTGTGCCGCGCACAGCGGCAGGACCGTGTCCCGGTCCGACCGTTCCAGCAGCGAGTAGTTGTTCTGCACGGCGCGTATGCTCGCGGCGCCCGCCGCCTCGACTGCCTTGGCGAGCTGGCCCGCGTCGAAGTTGCTCACCCCGTACGCGGCGATCAGGCCCTGGCCCCGCGCGGCCGCGAAGGCGGCGAGCGTATCGGCGAGCGGGACATCCGGGTCGTAAGCATGGGTGAGGTAAAGGTCGATCCGGTCCACGCCGAGACGGTCCAGGCTGGCGTCGAGCTGGCGCCGGATCCGTTCGGGCGCGAGCCCGTGGTCCGCGCCGGTGTCCATCGGGTTGAACGTCTTGGTGGTGATGGCCGGACGCACCCCGCGGGCCGCGATCCACCGGCCGATCGTCTGCTCGCTGCGGCCGCCGCCATAGGCATCGGCCGTGTCGAACGCCCGGATGCCCAACTCCCACGCCGCGTCCATCACCGCGAACGCCTCGTCCTGGCTGAGCCCCTGCCCGAACAGCTCCGGCGCGGAGCCCACGCCACCGAAATTGCCGCACCCCAGGGCGAACCTATCCACCGGTGTAGTCAACCAGGAGGCCCTCACCAGCGGCAAGGCTGGGGCGCCGACAGGTGCGCCAGACTATTGCGGACACTTACCCCCCCGATTTGGGAGGGTAAGTGTCCGCAATAATTTCGAACTCTTATGTCGAAGGGATGCCATCGTCGAACTCGCCGGAGAACGCCTGCGTCTGGCGTGCCTACTGGTCGGCCTGCCTGCCGAGCACATGGCTATCGACGCAGCCGGTAGGAGGACACGTGCAGACGCCGTTGAGCTGACAGCAGCCGTCGGGGGCGACGCACGGAGGGCCGTTGTCCGTAACGGTTACCGAGTAGGAGCCTGAGTTGTCTGAGTAGGAGCTGTCGTTGTAAGCGAGTGTCAGCGTGCCATCCACGGTGGCTTTGATGTTGCGGAAAGTCCCGACCGCGAACCATGCACCCGTGCCGATCCGGGCGATCAGCAGGCCGATCGCCTGACCGGAGAGGGTGGCATTCGGGTCATCTTTCGGCCCGCAGTTCGTGCTGCCGAGAAAGCGGCTGCCGTCGGGGTGAGTCGTCGGGGCGCCGACGCACGGCGCCGCGCCCTCAAAACCGTATCCGGCGCTGCCGCTCGCGGAGATCGTGATCCGGTCTGCCGCGCTGACGGTCAGGGCCGACACGCCCGCGGCGGCACTGGCGGGGACGCTGACGGTCGCGGTGCCAGCGTCGGCGCGTGCCGCCGGTGTCACCATCAAGCCCAGCGTGAGCACGACGGCTCCGATCCCGATGACCCTGCCCAGTATCATGCGTGGTCCCTCCTATGACTGGGTCCAGAAACAGAATTCAGTGTCCGGGAGGGCCTTATCGTCTTGTTAACGTGCGACTAACGCCGGGCTCGAGGTGAAGCGGGTGGATGACGGGAAGTTCGGGCGACTGTTCGCCGAGGGCCGGACCGCGCTGCTCGCCGGCACCCACCAGGTGCAGTTCGGGCCGGCGGACGGCGACCCGCGCTGGGGTGTCTCGGTGATCCTGCGCCCGGATTCCGACGCTACCGCGGACATCGAGCGGGTAGCGCGCGACGCGGCATCCGTCGTGGGCCCGGCCAACTGGCTGCCCGGCCGCGCGGCCACCTCGCACCTGACCGTCCGGGCGCGCCTGGAGCCCTATCGCGACGCGATACCGGATGATGATCCGCTGGCTGCCAGGTACGCGACCGCCCTGCACAAGGCGGCCAGCGACCCGCCGCCGATGGGCTTCACGCTGACCGGCCTGACGCTCACGCCGGTATCGGTGATGGCGTGCGCGACGCCGACCGGGCCAGCGGCCGACGAGCTGGCGGACGCCTTCGCCGGCCAGCTGATCGCCGTGGGCCTGCCAGATATCGGCAGGCCAGCCGATATCTGGTACGTCAACCTGGTGTACTTCACCGGGCCGGTGCGCGACGCCGCCACGCTGGTGGACTGGGGCGCGGCCCGCCGTGGCACCGCTATCACCGACCTCCGGGTTACCGAGATCCAGCTGGCGCGTTGGCGGTACGCCGGCGACGGCATGGCGCCCGTCCCGATGGTGTCGATCAAGGTGCCGGAACGGCGCGGCTAACCCGGCCGGGCCATCACGCCGTCTGCACACGGTCTCCATCGCGTCTCCATATGCGCTTGTTGCTGTGGGCATGGCAGGAAGCGTGGTAACCACGCAGCCACCGCTTTGCAGGCCCGAAATGTGGGTGATCGCGATGACGCGAGTCGGAATGATCGCGGAGTGGGGCGCGCCGCGAGGTGCGGTCGCGAGCGCGGTGGCGGCCTTCCCGCTCTTGCCTACCAGCCGGAGGCCGGACGCCCATGACCAGGTCATCTGCCTCGCCCCAGGGCGGCCTCCGGCTGCCTGAGCAGATTCCAGGGAAACCGCTAGGGAACACCGCAAGGCGGCGGTGCGTAACCGCACCGCCGCCGTCCGGATCACGGGCTGCTACTTCTTGCCCTTCTTGCCTTTCTTGCTCTTCTTGCCCTTCTTGCTGCTCTTCTTGGCCATGCGGATCACCCCGTCTCCCAGCTCAGTCTGTCAACGATCTGTTGACCACGTCGCGTCAACATATCATTGACCGGTGTCCGCGGTCGAATTCGCTACGCTGTGATCGTGTCCGCCAAGAGTCCCGCCAGGCGCATTACCGCGGCGCTCACGGATCTCGACGCTGCGGAGGGGCAGCTGAGCCGGCTCGACGCTGCCCGGCGCCTTCGCGAAGCGGCCGAGGAACTAGAGGCCGCCGAAATCGAGGCCGCCCGAAGGAGCGGTGCTACCTGGAAGGAGATCGGTGCGTGTTACGGACTTACCAAGCAAGGCGCCCAGCAGCGCTTCCGGGCGGTCCGCGCCGCGGCCAAGGACTCTCCCGCGGCGCCGTGACGCCGGCCTCCCCCGAGTGCTCATCGATCTCGGACATGCTGTACATTGGATGCGCTCAGCAATGAAGGCGGTGCCGGAGGGCACGCCGGTCGTTGTCTCGCTCGGTGGAGCGGGCTGGTTCCCACGGACGTGGCGGCCTGGACATTACGGCCGCTAGTCGGAAGGGATTTGTTGACAATCCTGCTCGCCGGGGAACCGGCGCAGAATACCACCCGGGGGATCGCGCCCACGTTTGACTCACTTGGTGTCCCGAGGCCGCTTGTCGCGACGCTCGCGAGGGCCGGTATCACCACTGCGTTCCCGATCCAGGCCGCCACGCTGCCGGACGCGCTCGCGGGGCTCGACATTCTCGGGCAGGGCAACACCGGTTCGGGTAAGACGCTCGGCTACTCGCTCCCGCTCGTCGCCCGGCTCGCCGACGGCCATACCACGGCCCGCCATCCGCGTGGTCTCGTGCTCGTGCCGACACGCGAACTGGCAAGCCAGGTCCGGGAGGTTCTGCTGCCGCTGGCCAAGGTCATGGGCCTCACCGTCACGACGGTGTTCGGCGGCACGGCGCAGCGCTCACAAGTGGCCGCCCTGCGCGACCGCGCCGATATCGTCGTCGCCTGTCCGGGCCGGCTGGCCGACCTCATCGAGCAGGGCCACTGCCACCTGGGCGACGTCGAGGTCACGGTGCTCGACGAGGCGGACCAGATGGCCGATCTCGGGTTCCTGCCCGTGGTGCGGCGCCTGCTCGAGGCCACGCCGGCCGATGGCCAGCGCATGCTGTTCTCCGCGACGCTCGACGACGCGGTCAGCGTGCTAGCGCGGCGCTTCCTGAACGAGCCCGCACGGCATACCGTCGATGCCGCGACGCCGCCCGGCCAGATGACTCATCACCTGCTCACCGTCAGCCCGGGAGACAGGCTGGCCGTGGTCCGCGCCCTGGCCGGCGGCCGTCACCGGTCGCTCGTCTTCACCCGGACCAGGCACGGCGCGCGCAAGCTGGCCCGGCAGCTTGCCGAATCCGGAGTCCCGGCCGTCGAACTGCACGGCGACCTGCCGCAGAACGCCCGCACCCGGAACCTGGCCGCGTTTTCCACGGGTGCTGTCCGTGTCATGGTCGCCACCGACATCGCCGCCCGCGGCATTCACGTGGACGACATCGGCCTGGTCATCCACGCGGATTCGCCCGCCGAGCACAAGGCTTACCTGCACCGGGCCGGGCGCACCGCCCGGGCGGGCGCGGCCGGCGTCGTGATCACACTGCAGACCCCATCCCAGGGTCAGGAGGTTCGGCGCCTCATGCGCCGCGCTGACGTCGTACCGCTCACCGCGGCGGCTGACCCGCACTCCCCGGTGCTGCGGTCCATTGCCGGACCGCCCGCCGAACGGGTCGCGCCGACGCGACCGCGCCGGGACGCGGGACGCCCCCCGTCGCCGGGCGTCGGTGCACGGACTGGGACGGC
The DNA here is from genome assembly GCA_035651595.1 of Streptosporangiaceae bacterium. Lineage (GTDB taxonomy): Bacteria > Actinomycetota > Actinomycetes > Streptosporangiales > Streptosporangiaceae > JAFARZ01. The sequence goes on from DASRFJ010000219.1 coordinate 45,724, forward strand.
GGCGAAGTCCGCCGGCCGCCGAGGACATCGGAGCCGCCCCAGGTAGTTGACACCGCACATCAAGACTTTGATCCGCCCGGCAGTCGGGCGGATTCGCCGGATCGTTATGTTGAAGGAGAAAAGCACATGGCCCTCGGAACCGTGAAGTGGTTCAACGCGGATAAAGGGTTCGGTTTCATCGCCCCTGATGACGGCACAGCCGACGTGTTCGTGCACTACTCGGCGATTGAGACCTCCGGCTACCGCAGCCTGGAAGAAAACCAGAAGGTCGAGTACACCGTCACGCAGGGCCCCAAGGGCCCGCAGGCCGACAAGGTTCACCCGGCCTGACATCTCACGCAGTACGCGGTGCGCGGTACGCGCCGGGCTACCCGGCGCGTACCGCGTGACCGCACCCTGTGTTACCTGAGCGACGCGAGGGGCCGGAGAGAACGGTTCCCGTGTTAATTAAGGGCTTCGCGGTAAGAAAGGCGCCAGATTTGGCGCCTTTTTCACCAGGGGGCCCTTTTCTCACACCTAAGCCGATCGCGACAGGCGGGCATAACGCGCACATCGGGGCAATCAGCGGGTCCTAGTGGCCGCGCGAGGTGCCACCGAATTGGCCTGCGCCGCCCGGGCTGCCGCCCCCGGCCGCCGTCCGGGCGCGGCACCCAGGTCGGCCACCTCAGGCAGCCCGGCAGCCACCTCAGGCAGCCCGGCAGCCACCTCAGGCGGCCGCGGCCCCGGAACCCTTCGCCGCAACATCAAACCCAACCGGCAAAACGGCTTCCGCCGGAAACCGGCACAACGCGATAAACATCCAGACACGTCGGCCCCACGCCTCATTCCGATTTATCCGAGTTGCCCGATTTTTCTAAATTGCCGGGAATTGCATCTGGCTTGCGTCACGGTTAACTACGCTTTTTCGTCATTGCTCGGGCAAATGAGGGATGTTACGCTTCACACCGTAATTGGGAGCACTCGGGGCGGGATCAAATCTAGCCAGTCGGCCTGTTTCTTCAGCGCGCTTTTCTTCAGCATGCTGTCGACAAGGCTTTTGGCATGCCCCGCAGAAGGAAAGGGACCTGTCGTGTCTGCATCACAATCCAATTTGTCAGACCCGCACTACGGCTACGATCTGGTCGTCGCGGTTACCCAGGCAAGCGTCAACACGACGCTGAAAGAGCTGCTACTCGGCCTGCAGAGCCCGGAAGTAACTATCTGCTATGTCTACGACGAGAACAACAATCTCGTCCCCATCGACTATCAAACTCTGCTGGTAAATGCGCAGGGCTCGGATCCGTTCACGATCCCGAATGGGGCGAACCCGACGACGAACAAGGACCTCGTCAACCTGACGAACGCCAACTTCGCCGGCGCGGTCAGGGCGATGCTCGGCCTGCCCGACGTGCCGCTGGCCAACCTGCCTCCGGTCGCGACCCTGGGAGCCGGGACGAGCGCACCCGTGCTGTACAACCTGCTGTGCTCGGAGTTCCAGGTCACCGGGTTCCAGTACGGACCGCGCGGCAGCGCGACCTGGATCAACGCCTCGCAGCCCAGTGGCGGGACCCCGTGGTACTTCTCCGCCAACGTCTACCTCAACAGCACTACGGTCGACCCGAACTCCCCCGTGCCGCCCGCGGTTCAGCAGCGCATCGCCGAACTTCAGCATGAGGTCAAGAACGCGTTCTCGATCCAGAAGCTGTTCCTGGATCTCAACACCGCGGTGCTCGAGTCGGTCCCGACGATCGTCGGCATCCCGGCCGGCTGGCCGGTCTGGAACCTGATCACCACCGTCTTCCTCGGCGCCTACTTCACCGAGCTGCAGAAGAAGGGCGACCCGGTCCTGAGCTACAGTTTCACGCTCAATGCCCCGCGGCCCACGACGCTGGAGCTCGGCTCGGTGTCGCGGGAATGCGATCCCTTGCTCGACCCCAACGGGCAGCCGATCAACAACCCGACGGCGGCGCAGAAGAACGCGGCCACGCTGGTCTATGTCGGGACTCACTCGAAGACTCCGCCGGTGCCGGTGCCGTTCCCGTGGAACTGGGTGGAGCTGGGGGACGTCACCGCGTTCTCTGGCGTCGAGGCGGTGCGCCGGGATGTCTTCCTGACCTACTTCAACGGGCTCATCAGCCCCAGCGTCGCGCCGCTGTGCCAGGCCACCAACGTCACCCTGACCCATGACGGTGAAACGTTCACCGTCTCCTACAGCAGCAAGCAGTCCGGTTCACCGCAGGTGTTCCGACCGATCATGCCGATCGGGGCGCCGGCCGCGGACGGTTTCGTTGATGTCGCGTCGCTCTCGTTCACCAACAACTCCCACGATGACTCGACGTCGGCGTCCAAGCTGGCCGAGATCTGGGGCGACTTCAATTACACCCTGACCGGCACGGTCGCCATCAAGGACAACCAGATCAGGATCAAGGTCCGGGCGCAGGCGTACATGTCATTCGCGCACCGGGAGGTGTTCGTCAATTACACCGACCTGGGGGGTGCTGATTATTACGACAAAACCCTGACCGTGCTGTACACCCTGGGCGTGGACCAGAACGGGGCGCTTCAGGTCACCGAGAACCACAGCGTAGCGGACAATTCCGCGACGTGGAATTTCGCGCCCGGCGGGATTCTAGGAATCGTCGGCGCGGAAAACGACGTGAAGAACGGTCTGACGTCGATCGAGCAGAACCTCGGGTCCTACATCGACTCGGCCTTTACCGGCTACGTCAGCAACATGACCAGCACCATCAACGGGTACCGGGGCTGGGTTTTCGCCGGCAACGACGCGTTCACGTTCAAGAAGGTCTCCTTCTCGCAAGGGCTGGACCTCATCGCTCAGCTCACCTATGTCAACCCCAGCTGATCCGGCATTCAGCGGGCAAGGAGCCATCTCATCATGAGCAAGTACACGGTTACCACATCGGCCGAACTGATGGAGAACTACATCCAGGCCGACTTCCTGCTGCCGCAGGACAAGTTCATCGCTCTCCAGACCAACGCCGGCGCGTCGCTGCTGTTCTCGATCGGTACCGGCGGCGTCTTCTACCTGACGATGGAGTCCCCCGGCGAGACCAGCGGGTGGCGCCAGGTAAACCTGGGCGCCGCCCAGATCAAGGCGGACTTCGGCGGCAAGGCGACGGTCAAGACGTTCGGCGCGGCCCAGGCGGTGGCGTCCCAAAGCGGCGGCGCGACCCAGATCCATCTCGGCATGGTGATCAACGACGGCACCAGCGACCATCTCTACCTCAGCCTGAACAACTCCGACTCCGACCTGGCCTGGATCGACCAGCCGGCCTGGACGAAGGCACCGTTCAACGCGGTGGACGGCACCGGGGCACCGATCACGCCCCCGAGCCCCTTCCAGATCGCGAACGTGCTGCTCAGCGAAGCCAGCGACGGTGAGTACATCGTCGTCGACATCGTCCGCAATCCCGGTCAGGCCGCCGAGTTCATCACGCGGTTCTACATCGACACCACCAACCCGTCGGCGCCCAAGTGGATGCCGCACGACCTGGCGATCGACGTCCGGACCGTCAGCGACGACTCCTGCCTCGGGCGTACCGCGCGGGCCGGCGGCGTCGACGGCATCTACACGAAGGGATTCGTCGGCCAGTCGGCGCAGTTCGTCTACACGCCGCTCTACAACGCGATCGACCCGACGATGCCGCCGCTGCCGTCGCGGCTGCACCTGCCGGGCCAGCTCATCCCGGACGCGATCGCCGCGGCCAGGAACGCGGACAACACGTCGGACCTGTACGCCGCCGCGCAAGGCAGCCTGTACTGGTTCGCCAGCGGCAACCAGCGCAATGACGCGGTCGCGATCAAGGTGGCGACCAGTCCGCTGCTGGCCGCCGTGCGCAGCCTCTACGCCTACACCGCGGACGGCGCGGTCACCGTGTGGGGACTCAACGGCAACGACCAGGTCTTCTACCTGACCTGCCCGATCGGCAAGCAGCAGACTGCCGGGGCCTGGAACGTGCCGCTGACCATCCTCACCGACGTCGACGCCATCTCGCCGTTCATCGACCGGAATTACAACGCGAACACGTTCTTCGCCCACTCCGGTACCGGCCTGGTCAAGGTCGTGAAGTCGCCCACCACCGGGCTGTGGAGCAGCCGTCAGATCACGCTGCCGCCGGCTGCCACCACCCAGGCCGCCACGGCCATCCACTCCTACACCACGCACATCCAGGTGACCGACGCCAACGGGCAGTCGGCCCCGAACGTACCGGTCACCCTGACCGCTACGAACGTCACCTCGGTGTATGTCAACCATCTCTACTACCTCATCGGGCCATCCCCGATCCAGCTGACCACGGACGCGTTCGGCACGATCACGATCGTCGAGCTCACCTCGTCGCTGACCGCGACCCGTTACCAGGTCTCGGTGGCGTCGCAGAACCAGATCCCCATCAACACAATGGATACGGCCTGGCAGCGCAACTCGAAGTACACCACCACAGAAAGCCTGCAAGCGGCGAAGATCGTCAACCGAGACGGCACCACCAGGGACTTCGTCCCGACCGGGACGTCTCCGCAGGCCCTCCAGAGCGTCGCCGCGTCCAACCAGGCGCTCAACCTGGCGTACGCGAACCTGAGCTCGTCCCCGGCACCACCAGCACCCGGCCTGCGGGCTCTCGCCGTGCCCCGCGCGGTGACGCTGGAGACTGGCGACGCGCTGGACGGCGTCCTGGTCGACCTCGGTGACCTGCTCAGCTGGCTGGCGTCCGGCATCGACGCACTGGTCGAGGTCTTCAAGGACGTCGCCAACGACATCTGGTACGTCATCGTCACCATCGGCGACGCCGTCTACCACGCCGTCCTCGACTGCGTGGAAGCCGTCGTGGCGGCGGCCACCTGGATCTACAACGCGATCAAGATCGCCGTCGAGGACGTCATCAAGTTCCTTGAGTTCCTGTTCGGCTGGCAGGACATCCTGACCACCCACAAGGTGCTCAAGAACGTGTTCCTCTGCGTCGCGCAATCCGCGGTGGACGGGATCGAAACGGCGAAGACCGCGGTTCACACGGTTTCCGCGGACCTACAGGCCCAGATCAACGCCTGGGCCGGCCTGCCGGACTTCAACCAGACCGCGTCGGCCACCGTCGCCGCCAACCCGCCGCCGAACGGGCAGAACAGTGCCCCTGCCAACCTCGGCGTCCATCACTTCCAGGGCAGCGCGGCCTCGGCCTCGAGTTCGCTGTCGCCGGTGAGTCCCGCCGAGCAGATCCTGAACGACCTCGTCAATCTGATGGAACAAGAGGGCGACACCCTCGCCGCGGCCGCGAATGCCGTCAAGACTCAGATCATCGACCAGTTCAGCACCCTCAGCGCGACTGACATCATCAAGAAGCTCGTGGCCATCGTCGCCGATACGGTGATTCAGTCCACCGAGAACGTGCTGGAAACCGCGCTCGACGTCTTCGCCCAGCTGGTCCAAGGCGCGATCGACTTGCTGACCGCCAAACTCGACATCCCTGTCCTGTCGTGGCTGTACCACGAGCTGACCGGAGAAGACCTCTCGTTCCTCGACGTGATCTGCCTGATCGCGGCGATTCCGGTCACGATCGTCTACAAGGCAGCCACCCTGGCCGCCACCCAGACGGAGAAGGCACCGTTCCCGGAAGGCGACCCGTTCACCAACGGTCTGCTCGCGGCGAAGAACTGGTCGCAGATCCAGGCCCAGTTCTACGTGGCGCCGAAGGCGGTCCACGCGGCGTCCGCCGGCCGTGCGCTCGCGGTGGCCGCGGCCACTCCGGTTCTGGACGAGGACAGGCTGAAGGTCTTCAGCTTCACCACGGGGATCATCTCGTGCGTCGGCACGGTGGTGGTCGCCGTCGTGACAACCGTCCAGCGAGGCATCTCGACGGTGTTCGACAAGACGTACCTGAAGACGCTGTCCACCATCGGGTGCGTCGGCACGCTCGCGTACCTGTCGCCCAACTACTCGGCGCTGATCAACGTCGAGACCAACACCTGGTACGCCGACTTCACCTTCGGCATCACCAGCATCGGAATCCTGAAGAGCATGGCCTCCATTCCGGCGGCCGCGTACGAGAGCGACAACGCCAAGCTGGGCCTGTCGTTCATCCAGTCCTTCGCCATCATGGTCCGGCTGGTACCCACCATCGCGAACATCGTCTACCACAAGGACGAATGGGACACCACCTACAAGTCGCTGATCCCGGAGGCGATAGGCAACTTCGCGTTCGACTTCGCCGGCATGCTGGAGTTCCCGATCGTGCTGCTCGTCGTCAAGAAGGGCGATCCCAAAGCGATCGCCGTCCTCACCGGCATCCAGATCACGTTGATGGCCACGTACAGCGTGTGCATGACCATCGCGGGCGGAATCTACCTGTTCGTCCCCGGCCAGGTGCACACCAAATAACCCGGCCCGTCCGGCGCGGGGCTGCTCTCCTCGGAGGGCAGCCCCGCTGCCTCCAGGCTGCCCGCTGGCCGCTCACCTGGGCCGCCCGACCGCGATTGCCGCGCGGCCGGCGGTGCGCAGTCTGTGCCTGGAGTGCACTGTGCGGCTAACGGGACACGAGCACATCGGCAGGCCCGTCAGCAACGTGGACGATTTCCCCCTCGTGGAAGATCGACCCCCATACGCGAGGGCCGCGTTACCACGAAAGGCAAAAACACCACGTTACGGGGGCCGTCCCCGCCCATCGAAGCCGTTAGCTGCCCCGCCGGGCGGCCAGCGAACCGGGCGACGCCGACCGGACCCGGTTCCACCGGCAGCAGGCCCTCACCCGGTACACCGAGCTTGGCGCGCCAGAGGCCGCCCGGCTCCATGCCGCGTTGACCGCACCCTGACCGCCGCCCAGGGCAAGCGGGAAGGTGCGGTGTCGTTTGCGTCGTGCGAGCGTGAGGTCACGCTCTGGAGGCAGCAATGGCGCGGTATCCCCTGTCTTTCACCCAGGAATGGTTCCTCACCCTCGACAAGGGTGACGACGGCGGGACGTTCGGGCCCCGGTTCATAACGGTCGCCGCGCTGCGCGTCACCGGCCACGTGGATCTCGCGGTGCTGCAAGGCGCGCTCGACGACGTGGTCGTGCGTCATGAACTGCTCCGCACCGTGGTGATCAGGGATGCCGAGCCGCCGCACCAGCGGGTGTTCCCGCCGTGCCAGGTACCGCTGGAGGTCAGGGACCTGCCGCCGGTCGCCGGTAAGTCCAGGGACCAGGTCATCCAGGAACTGATTCTCGAGGCCGAGACGGGCTCGATAAGCGCCCGCGAGGTACCGCTGATAAAGGCGCTGCTGTGCAGGTTCGATGACCGGGACAGCGTGTTGATCCCGACCGTGCATCATTCGGCATCGGATGCCTGGTCGATGGGGCTGCTGGTCCGCGACCTCGGAGCCTGCTACACGGCCCGGCGCACCGGCACCACGGCGGTACTGCCGCAGGTGCGCCAATACCGCGAGTACGCGGCCTGGCAGCGAGCCGGCGCCACCAGCACGGCTGACGACGGCTCGCCGAGATACTGGCAGCAGAAGCTCGACGGCGCGCGTGAATTCACGATACCTAATGACCACGGGCATCCGGAGAAGTATTCAAGGTCCTACTCACTGCTCATGTATGAAGTCGATGCCGACGTGGCGGCTGGGGTCTCCGCCCTTGCCACGGCTACCCGGAGCACGACGTTCACGATCATGCTCTCCGCCTTCTACGTGCTGGCCCAGAAGATCACCGGCAATACCGATCTGGCGATACGCGGATTCACCGCCGGCCGGGGCGGACTGGAATTCCAGAACACCATAGGGTTGTTTCTCAACTGCGTGCCTTTCCGTACCAGCATTGCTGACTGCAGGAGCTTCCGCGATATTCTCGCGTGCACGAAGGTGACTTTCATCGACGCCATCGCGCATGAACTTCCGGTAAATGTGCTCGAGCAGACGTTCCCTGACTTCATAAAGTCGCGTGCGGACCTGCGCACATCACAATTCATCATCTCCAACATAGAGGCGCAACTCGCCGACGATCGCCCCATCCCGATCGCCGACGGCGCCAAGCCGATAACCGAGCGGCCGCTGGAGGGACAGGAGCACCACGACATCCCGAGCGGCATGGTGTGGAACCTGTACGCGGAACCGACCGGCGAGCTGCACGGCGGCGTGCTGTTCAACCTCGACGAATTCGATGAGAGCACCGTGGCGGGCTGGGCCGCCGGCCTGCGGCGGATCCTGGCCGGCGCCGTCCGCGAGCCCGACCAGGACTGGCGGCAGCTCGCCGGCCCCGAACCGAGCATCTAGAGCGCCAGCACAGCCCGCCGTTCGGCAGTCTGCCCGGACTCCGGGAGGTGCTCGAAAAGATTGCGGACACTTACCCCCCCGATCCGGGGGGGTAAGTGTCCGCAATAATCTGACCGACCTGCGGCTTGACCGGAAATATGGCTATATGTCCAGTTCGCGGGCGGCGGATGGCGCGCATCGGGCAACCGCGGCCGGGCGGCACCGCGAGGCGGGAGGCACCGCGAGGCGGGAGGCACCGCGAGGCGGGAGGCACCGCGAGGCGGGCGGCACCGCGAGGCGGGCGGCACTGCGAGGCGGGCGGCACCGCGAGGCGGGCGGCACCGCGGGGCGGGGCGACGTTTTACGGTCTAGCTGGCTTGGCGGTCGAGGTATCGGTCGATGGCGCGGACGGATGAGTTGCTCATGAAGGTTCTCAGACTGATCTTCACGCCGACCCGGTCGGTCACCCGGGCGACGAGTATCGCCGCGAGCAGGGAGTGCCCGCCGAGGTCGAAGAAGTTGTCGTCGACTCCGATCTGGTCCAGGCCGAGTACTTGGGCGAATACTTCGCACAGCGCCTGCTCGCGGGGGGTGGCGGGGGTCAGGCTCGCGGTGGTGGCGTATTCGGGCGCGGGTAGCGCTTTGCGGTCGAGTTTCCCGTTGGCGTTCAGCGGCAGCGCGCCGAGGACCATGACCGCGGCCGGGACCATGTAGCCGGGCAGCGTCCGCCCGCAGGCGTCGCGCAGCGCGGCGGGGTCCAGCGCTGCCCCGTCGGCGGGCACGACGTACCCGATGAGCCGCTTGTCGCCGGGCTGGTCTTCGCGGACCATCACCGCGGCCTGCGCCACCCCGTCCTGGGCGGCGAGAACCGATTCGACTTCGCCGAGCTCGATCCGGAACCCGCGGACCTTGACCTGGTCATCGGTGCGGCCCAGG
>DASRFJ010000220.1:0-8700 GCA_035651595.1 Streptosporangiaceae bacterium
GATTTCATCCGCGCCGAGCACACGAATCCCGACGGCACGACGGACGCGGGCGTCGTCTACTGCCTGTCGCGCCGCAAGGTCGAGGAAACGGCCGAGTGGCTGAAGGCGCAGGGCGTGCGCGCGCTGCCGTATCACGCCGGCCTGGACACGGCCACCCGCGCGGCCAACCAGGCCCGGTTCCTCCGCGAGGACGGCCTGGTCATGGTGGCCACGATCGCGTTCGGCATGGGCATCGACAAGCCGGACGTGCGGTTCGTTGCCCACCTGGACCTGCCCAAGTCGGTGGAGGGGTACTACCAGGAGACCGGCCGGGCCGGCCGGGACGGGCTGCCGTCCACCGCGTGGCTCGCCTACGGACTCGCGGACGTGGTGCAGCAGCGCCGGATGATCGACGAGTCCGAGGGCGACCTGGCGCACCGGCGGCGGCTGTCCGCGCAGCTCGACGCCATGCTCGCGCTGTGCGAGACGGCGGAGTGCCGGCGCGCCCAGCTGTTGCGCTACTTCGGCGAGGAGCCGTCGGGCGCGTGCGGCAACTGCGACACGTGCCTGTCCCCGCCGGAGGTCTGGGACGGCACGATCGCCGCGCAGAAACTGCTGTCCACGGTGCTGCGGCTGGCCCGCCGTGGCGGCCCCGCGTTCGGTGCCGGGCAGCCGATCGACATCCTGCTCGGCAAGAAGACGCCGCGCGTGGCCAGTTACGGGCACGACGAACTGCCGGTGTTCGGCATCGGCGGCGAGCTGACCGAGGCCGAGTGGCGCGGCGTGGTCCGCCAGTTGCTCGCGTCTGGGCTGCTGTCGGTCACCGGTGACCACGGGACGCTGGCGCTCACCGCGGCGAGCAGCGACGTGCTGCGCGGCAACCGGACCGTGCTGCTCCGCAAGGACCCGCCCCGTCAACCTTCCAGCAGGAAGCCCAGACCCGCGCGTGACACCTCAAGTCGTTCCGAGAATGAAGGTCTTTTCGAGAAGCTGCGAGCCTGGCGGGCAGCGGCGGCCAAGGAGCAGGGGGTACCTGCCTACGTCATCTTCCACGACGCCACGCTGCGGCAGATCGCGGCGGAGGAGCCGGACAGCCTGGCCGCGCTGGCCAACGTCAGCGGCGTCGGCGAGACCAAGCTGGCGCGATACGGCGAGCAGATCCTGGCCGTGCTCAGCGAGTTAACCGGCGCTCGGCCTGCTCCCACTCGTCGATGCTGCGCGCCAGCGACTCCAGATAGGTACGCAAGTGCGTGCGGCACTTCTCCGATTCGGTGAGGATGTCGTCGCGGCGCTTGCGCGCGTCCGCGGCGATGTCCCGGCTGAACTCCTGCGCGTTCGCGATGTACTGGTCCGCCGTCTGCTTCGCGCGCAGCATCACGGTCAGCGCGACCAGCTGCGGATCGTGCTCCGGGTCGTCGGGGGCCGCCGGCTCGGGGTCGGGCTCGCGCTCGGGCCCGGTGCGCGCCTGCTCGCGCAGCCGCCACACCTCCTGCTCCAGCGCGGTTTTCTCGTTCAGCAGCCGGATCAGCTCGTTCTCGACCCACTCGCAGAACATGCGGACATGATCCTCGTCCACGCCGCGCTTGCCGAGGCGGGCGGACGGAAACGTGACCGTCTGGAGGGTCTCCGGCGTGAGCCGGTCGGATGACACGATCGCCATGGGCGCGCTCCAGAGTCCAGGAACCGTTCCAGGCCTTCTCCTCCAAGACCTGGAACGGTCCGTGCATTTGCGTAATGCGCGATTGCAGCGTGCGCATTCATCATAACTGCCAACTCGCCGCTTTTACGAGCCATTCCGCATCGTCTCGTCCATTACTTTCCGGACACGCCACCATTCCCATCGATGTGCATATCCGGACATATGAGGATTTGGCGGGTGTTAGTTGCGGCGCGAGTCGGGGTGTGGCCATTTCGCCGACGACGCGGGCCTAATGTGCGCGGTATCTGCGCCAGGGTGCGGTCGGCTTTGATGTCAGTTAACACGGGAGTTCTGCTCTCCTGCCCTTTTGGCCCCTCCAGTAACACTGATGGGCGTCTTTCAGCTGCCGTCGGGGTAGCCGCCGCGGTGCAGCACCATCGGGAAGCTGGGCAGCGTGGCGGGCGGCGGCAGCTTGGCGCGCCAGCCGTCCGGGTACGAGGCGATGCCGGCCAGCAGCGGGAGCGGGCCCAGCACGTCGCGGATCGCCGTCGCCGCGGTCGGGTCGAGGTTTGCCAGCCGCTCGTCGCAGGCGGCCAGCAGCGCCAGGTGGACCTGCCGGGCGGTGACGCCGGCGGGCGTGAGGCTGACCGTGCGGCTGCCCGCTTCCTTGCCAGTGGCGGCCAGGCCGGCTCGCTCCAGCGCGTTCAGCCCCATGCTGACCGACTCCTTGGACACCCCGGTGAGCTGGGGCAGGTCGCGGACGCGAGTGGCGCCCGCGGCCAGGACCCGGACGATGTTCGCGGTCATCGCGATGGAGAGCGTGGACTCGCGCTCGAAGTCGAACGCGGCGGTGACCAGCGCGCGGGACAGCAGCGCGTTCAGCGGGAGGTTGCCAATCGGCTGTGTGGACGGTGGCGGCGGCGGTTCCGGGCGCCGCGTGAACAGGGCGTACCTGAGGATCGGCAGGCAGTCGGGCAGCGCCGGGTCGAGGTGCCCGGCCAGCGCGGACAAGGCGTCCCGCAGCGAGCTCAGCTGGGCGTCACCGAAGCGGTCGCGCCACCGGGTCTCGGTCAGCGCCGGCAGCGGCGCCCACACCTCGCTGGCCCGGCGGCCGGCCTCGGTGGCCTGGAGGACATCGCGGGCACCCGCGGCGACCGTCAGGTACCCCCAGCGGCGCATGCCGTCGATGTTCGTTCCGGTGCGCGCCAGGCTGGTCAGCTCGCCGATCGTGCGCGGCTCGCCGTCGCCGAGGTAGCGCAGGCAGTTCTCGTACATCGCCAGCGACGTGAGCCACGGCCCGGAGCCGCGCGGGCCAGCCCCGTGGTCCGTCGTCCGGTGCGGCATCAGGTGCTCGGCCTCGTTGTCGGCCTCGATGGTGAACGCCACCAGCGCCCGCGACAGCAGCGTGATCAGCGGCAGGTCGCGGGCATCCGATGCGGGCGCGCGGGGTCCGGCCACGGCGGTGAGCAGGCCGATCGGCCGGAGCCGCTCGTGCCCGGCCAGCTCCTGGGTGTGCCAGCCGGCGCGCGCGAGCAGAGCGTCCGCTTCGGCCGGCTCGAACCGCGACCGGACCGGCTCCCCCATGGCGGCGACCGATTCACGGAACCGCGACCCGGCGCGCGTCGTGCCGTCGAGGGGCATGCTGATCGCCAGCCGGCTGCCCGCCGCCGCGATGTCGCGGAACTGCCCGAGCAGGTGCTCGAGCGTGCCAGCGGTCAGGTACACCGCGACGCCCTCCAGCAGGAACACCGCCGGCTCCGCCGGGTCAAGTCCGGCGGCGGTGAGCAGGCCGGCCACCGGGTCCGTGCCGAAGTCCGCGGCGACGAACCGCACCTCGCTGACGTCCAGGCCGAGCCGGCGCAGCGTGGCGAGCTTGTCCTGCTGGGTGGCCGGATGATCCACCTCGAACCAGCGCACGCCCGGCGCCGCGTACCGCAGCGCGCGCCCGTCGTAGCCGGCGCCGCCCACGACGATCTGCCGGACGCCGCCCTTGATGGCGTGCACCACGACGCCGTCGAAAAACGCGGTGCGGGCGGCCAGGTACCGGTGCATCCTGCCGTCCGCGACCTCGATACCGCGGGCAACTTCGGCGGTGAGCGCGTCGTCGGCGGCCGGGTCGCCGTAGGGCGCCTCGAGCCGGCCGAAGTCCAGCCGGTGCGCGGCCACCCGCCGGGCAGTCATGGAGGGGCCGCCGTCCGCGATCACCAGGCCATTCTGTCAGGCTTGCGGTATGACGACACCAGCACGGGAGTCCTCGCACCGCAGCGTGAGCATCGAGCGGGTAGCCAACAGCGAGTACGTCGCGACCAACGTCAGGGGCGGCCAGCTGAAGATGGCCTCCGGGGACAGCGCCGACTTCTCCCCCGTTGAGCTGCTGATGGCGGCGATCGCCGGCTGCACCGCGGTCGACGTCGACCTCGTCACCTCGCGACGCGCCGAGCCGGAGCAGTTCAACGTCACGGTCGACGCCGAGAAGGTGCACGACGCGACGGGTAATTACCTGTCCGACATCGTGGTGACGTTCCGGGTCAGGTTCCCCGAGGGCGCGGACGGCGACAAGGCCAGGGAGGTCCTCCCGGACATCGTGCGCAAATCGCACGACCGGCTGTGCACCGTCGGCGTGACCGTCGAGCGCGGCACGCCGATCGCGACCAGGATCGAGTAGCCGCGGGGTTCCGTAGCGGGCGTCAGCGGGCGTCAGCCGCCGAGCGCGCGGAGGTGGCGCTCGACCGCCGCGGTGACCCGGTCGTGGTCGCCGGTGGCGAGCAGGTCGAGCAGCGCGCCGCGCAGCACCGCGAGCAGCAGGGTGCGTTCGGCTCGCGCGTCCGGCCCTGCCTTACCGGGTGGCTGCCGCGCGGCCAGCAGGTCGAGCCAGTCGCTGACGGTGTCGCGGGCGAATTCGGCCCAGGGGCCCGGCTCGCTCTGGAGGGACCTGGCATAGCCTTCTGTCCACAGCGCGAGCAGCGCGCGATGCGCCGGGTCGGCCAGCCAGAACCAGACCTCCCGGCCGGTCTCGGCAAGGGCTTGATCGCCGTGCGCTGGGTGGCGGGCATTGCGCAAGGCGTCGAGGTAGCTGAGCTCGTCCTCGCGGGCCCGGGCGAGCAGCGCGCGGGTCAGTCCCTCCTTGGAGCCGAACAAGAACAGCAGCACGCGCGGGCTGGACCCGATCGCCTTGGCCAGCGGGCGCAGCGACATCTCGGCCAGCCCGTTGCTGAGCACATAGCCGTAGGCGGCCTCCAGCAACTCGCGCTTGCGTGCGGAACCGGATTGACCGGTCTCCATGTCGTCGTCCGCCGCGGTCACGAGCACATTCTGCCCGGCGTCAGGGCAAGCATTCCGCCGAGTAGCGCGATGAGGAACGCGGTGACGGCCAGCACGAGCCAGCCGGGCCGTACCACGACTCACTGGGCCAGGTCGAGTTCGTACACCTGGCCGGTCAGGTCCGCGCCGAAGCTCCGGTGCGGCTCCTCCTCGGTCAGCCGGAATCCCCGGGACAGGTAGATCCTGCGTGCGGCGGTCAGCGGGTGGTTGGTCCACAGCTTCACCCGCTTGTAGCCAGCCTGCCTGGCGAACACCAGGCACTCGTCGACCAGCCGGCCGCCGAGGCCCCGGCCGCGCCCTGCGGGCTCGACCAGCAGAATGCGCAGCTGCGCGGTGTGGTCGTCGGCCGCGACGCAGAACACGCAGCCGACCCGGCGGCCGTCGAGCTCGGCGATCCACGCCGCCTCCCTGGCGTCGTCGTGCGAGGCGGCGTAGTCGGCGACGATCCGGCAGACCAGCGCCTCGAAGCTGGCGTCCCAGCCGAACTCCTTGTCGTACTGCTCCCCATGAGCCATCACGACCCAGCCCAGATCACCCGGCCGGCCCAGCCGGCGGATGGTGGCCTTTCCCGTGGACATCGACGCCTCCTCGATCTACTGAAACGATCGTTTCAGTAACTATAGCACTCGGTACGCTTGCTCACATGAGCTCCCCGGACCTGGTCACGCTGCGGCTGCTCCGCGAGGCCAGAGACCGGATCGACCGCGACTATGCAGGTCAGATACCCATAGCCACGCTGGCGACGGACGCGGGCTACTCGCGGGAGCACTTCATCAGGGCGTTCCGCGCCGCGTACGGGCAGACCCCGGGGCGGTACCGGACACAGCGCCGGGTGGAGCGGGCCGCCGACTTGCTGCGCGCGGCCAACCTGACCGTCACCGAGATCTGCTACCTGGTCGGTTTCGCCAGCCTGGGCAGCTTCAGCGCCCGCTTCAGCGAGGTCACCGGCATGTCGCCGACCGTGTACCGGCGCACCGCGGCAGAGCGCGGCGGCCCAGCGCCCATCCCGGGTTGCTTCGCTCTCATGTGGCGCACGGGCATCCCGGCGCCGGGCGGGGTGTCAGGTGGGGCGCCGCGACACATCACTTCCGGATAAGCCTCGGCGCGGCGCGCTCCGCTACCGTCGCAGCCATGACACTCAACCAGATCACCATGGTCACGGACCAGGACAAGGCCAGGGACTTCTACGTGAACGCGCTGGGCTTCAGCGTCAAGCTCGACTACCCGATGGATAGTCCGCCAGGCTCCAGCAAACTGGCTCTGAGCTGCGATGACACCGACAAGACGTATGCGGACCTGACCGACGGCGACAACTGGCTGATCACGCAGGACCCAGCTGGAGCCGACGGGTGATCACCGGGATCTCGATCGTCTCGGTCTGGGTGCTCGACCAGGACGCCGCCAAGGACTTCTACACAACCAAGCTCGGCTGCGAGGTCACCAACGACATCGAACTCGACGGCGGAATGCGCTGGCTCACCGTCCGCCCGCCGGGCAGCAAGGGCCAGGAGCTGCTGCTCATGGACCCCGCGCGCTCGATGCTGGATGCCGAGACCGCCGAACAGCTGCGCGCGCTGATCGCCAAGGGCGCGCTGTCGCCCGGCGTGCTGGCCACCGACGACTGCCGGGGAGACCACAAAGAGCTCGCCGGACGCGGCGTCCAGTTCACCCAGCCGCCGACCACGCGGCCGTACGGCATCGAGGCGGTGCTGCGGGACGATTCGGGTAACTGGTACAGCTTTACCCAGCGCTCCGGATAGCCTTCTGCCGCGTTACAGTTTTGGACATGCCGGATGAGGATCACAGCACCGAGGTTGCCCGGAGCGAGCTGCGCGCCTCACACGACGACCGGGACAAGGTCGTTGAGCAGCTCCGTGTGGCGGCCGGTGACGGCCGCCTGACCGCGGAGGAGCTTGACCAGCGGCTGGAGCTGGCGCTGCGTGCCCGCACCTACGGTGAGCTCGCCAAACTCGTCGTGGACCTGCCAGCGGCCAGCGCGGCGGCGCTCGCCGGGACCGCCGCCAAGCCGAAGGATCTGATCCGCATCGACTGCCGCAGCGGCCACGCCAAGCGGGACGGCCGCTGGATCGTGCCGCAGCGCATGGAAGTAAAGGTGACCAGCGGGTCGGTGGTGCTCGACTTCACCGAGGCCGTCATCGCCGCGCCCATGCTCCGGATCAGCGCCGAAGTCCGCAGCGGCCACCTCAGGCTGATCACCAAGCCGGGCATCGTGGTGGACGCCGACGACGTGGCGGTGCGCAGCGGGCACATCAGGGTCAAGTCGCCATGGCGGCCCGACATCCCCGAAGTGCTGCGGGTCGAGATCTCCGGCAAGGTCGGCAGCGGCGAGATCAAGGCGCGCCCGCCGTTCCGGTCGTTCTGGGCGTGGCTCACTCGCCAGCCCCGACCCTACGAGCTGATGCGCGGCTAGCCAAAGTTGAGTCGCGTTATCGAACATGGTAGCGTATCAATTACGGAGAGGATGGTTACCTTAGAACAGGGGGCGGTTCATGGGAAGCAGACAGATACCCGGGCCAGAGCAGGACGGCGAGGAGCAAGGCTCCTCGCCGTCTTCGTCTTCCGGGGCGGGTAAGGCGGGGGCGGGCCGGGCGGGCGGGTTCGCCGAGGACGGGCCGGCGGATGTGCTCGCGCCGGGACCCGAGCTGGCGAGGCTGCTGGCCGCGGTCGCCGACGGCCGCGGGGCAGGGCTGGCCGGGCTCGGGGACCAGGAGGTCCTGGGCGTGGTCTCGGCCGGCTGCCGGATGGCGGCGTGGGCGGCGTGGGTGCAGCTGGCGGGGCTGGCCGAGTTCGCCCGCCGCCGGCCCGGCGCGGCGGCGAGGTCGCGGGCGGCGCGGGAAGCGGCCGAGGAAGCCGCCTGGGCGACTACGGAGACGTGGCCGCGGATGCTGGACCAGCTGACCCGCGCGGTCACTCTGGCCAGCCGGCTGCCGTGCACGCTGGAGGCCATGCGGCAAGGCCAGGTCTCGGACTACAAGGCCAAGATCATCGAGACCCAGACCGCCGAGCTGTCTGACGCCGACGTGGCGAAGGCGGATGTGCTGCTCGCGGCGGCCGGCCAGGTGAAGAACCCGGCCGGGCTGCGGGACTTCGCCCGCCGCCAGGTCATGCGGCTGGACCCGGACGCCGCCGCCCGTCGCAAGGCGCGTGCGCGTCAGGACGCGTACGTGCGGATCTGGCAGGAAGACGAAGGCAACGCGGGCCTGGTCGCGCGGCAGATGCCGGCCGCGGACGCGGTGCTCGCCTGGGCGAACATCGAACGGCGCGCGCTGGATCTGCACGCCGCCGGCGCCGAGGGCACCGCCGGGCAGCTCCAGGTTCAAGCGGCGCTCGATTTCCTGCTCGGCCGTGCCGTCCCCGGCGAGAGTGCGCGCCAGGACACGCACCCCACCCCGGACGGGCCCACCCCGGACGGGCCCACCCCGGACGGGAGTGCGCACCAGGACACGCACAGCGCAACCGGCCGCGGGGGCGGGCGCGGCGGCTGGGCGGTCAACCCGGTCCTGCTGGTGCCGTGGGACCCCAGCGTGGGCGGGCCGTCCGGCCCCGCCGAGCTGCCCGGGTTCGGGCTGGTCGACGAGCACGACACGATGGACCTGCTGGCCGCGGCCGGGGACAGCCCTGCCGCCCGGTGGTGCCTGAGCGTCGCGGGCCAGGACGGCGCCGCGGCCGCGCACGGCTGCGCGCCGGGCCGCCGCACCCTGGACACCCTGACCGGGCCAGGGGCGGGCACCGCCGCCGGG
>DASRFJ010000221.1:0-17761 GCA_035651595.1 Streptosporangiaceae bacterium
CCCCCTGTATTGAGAGCCGCCTCCCGGCGCCTCGCCCTGGACGATCCGCACAACGCGCGCTCCGCCCGAACCAGCAACCGAAAACACGCCTGTGACGCCTGGTGAACAGCTCCCCGGACTGGACCCCGTTGGCTTATTCCGGGGTTTGCCCGGATGGCTGGCTGCCCGGTGGGTCTGCGGCTGGCTTGATGGGCCTCGATAGCGTGGTGGGTTTCCCCTTTGTGGTAACGGGACCCCTGTTCACGAGGGCTGGTCTTCCACGAAGGGGAAATCTTCCACGTTGCTGACGGACTGCGGGTGCGCTCCTTTCCCGGTAGCCGCATGCTGCACTCCAGGCACAGGCTGCGCGCACACGGCCAGACCCGGCGGCCAGGCCCAGCGGCCGGCACGGGCCATGCGCGCGTGCGCATTCGCCAACAGAGTCCAGACCGGGGGGTAAGTATCCGCAATCATCGTCGAGTCGCGCTCCGGGGGGCTCGGCGATGCACATAGACACGGTCTAGTGGGCTCAATCGCGCAATTGACATGCTGACGGCGCTCGAGGGCGGGGCCGGCCGCTCGCGGTGCGGAGTGGGTGCCGTGCACGCTATACTCATCGTTAGCCGCGCGATGACCTCATGGTCAGCGCGCGTTCTGTTGCCGGCGGGTTCGTTCGCGGGCGGCAATCCTTGGTGGGTGTAGCTCAGTTGGTTAGAGCACCAGGTTGTGGTCCTGGGTGTCGGGGGTTCGAGTCCCCTCACTCACCCCGTATGACTCTGTTTCTGGCACCCCGGCGTTGGGGTGCCAGATCAAGCCGCCAGGCGGGCGAGGGTGGCCATGATGAAATCGGTCTCAGCGTCGCTGCCCAGGTGGCCGGCATCGTCGAAGACCCGGAGTTCGGCACCGGGCCAAGCGCGGGACAACTCCCAGGCCGTGTCCGGCGGGCCGCTTATGTCCAGGCGGCCGTGGGCGAGTACGCCTGGAATTCCCGCGAGACGATGGGCTTCGCGGATCAGGACGCCTTCCGCCAGCCACGCGGCATTCGAGAAATAGTGCGCGCAGATCCGGACCAGGGCGAGACCGGCCGGTCCGGGGCGGTCGCCGAACGGGTTGCTGGCGCCTTGGGTCTCGTGGAATAGCACCGCGTCCTCCCAGGCACTCCAGTCGGCCGTCGTCTTCTCCCGGACGGCGGCGACGGGATGCTCGGTCAGCCGGGCGTAGGCAGCCAGGATGTCGAAGATGTCCGCGTCGCGCGGGAGGCCCGAACCGTCCGCGAACCGCTCCCACTGCTCGGGGAAGAAACGGCGCGCGCCCCGGTAGAGCCAGTCGATCTCAGAACGCCGGGACGTGGTCACGCTCGCGATCACGATTTCGGACACCCGGTGCGGATGCTGCTCGGCGTACGCGAGCGAGAGGGTGGAGCCCCAGGAGTAGCCGTACAGCATCCAGCGGTCGATGCCCAGGCGTTCGCGCAGGCGCTCCATGTCGGCAATCAGGTGCGCTGTCGTGTTGACGCGCATGTCGACGGCGGGGTCACTGGCGTGCGGCGTGCTCCGGCCGCAGCCGCGTTGGTCGAACAGGACCACACGGTAGCGGTCCGGGTCGAAGATACGGCCCTGACCCCGCTTGCACCCCCCGCCGGGACCGCCATGCACGATGACGGCGGGTTTACCAGCCGGGTTGCCGCAGGTTTCCCAGTAGACAAGATTGCCATCGCCGACGTCGAGCATCCCGTGGTCGTATGGTGTCGTGGCTGGATACAACTTACCCATTGCATAAATGCTAGACGTCCGTGGCGTTCGCACCGGATCCGTCGGGGTGGGACGCCGCGAGGTGGCTGGAGGGCTTGAGCGCGGCTCGGGGGCGGCTAGAACTTCTCACATGGCGCGAAAGTCACGGAGTGCGCACGCGGAACCTTGGGTATGAGCTACGAACAAGTAGCGGTATTTAGGCATATGTTCCAAGATTTACATGTATATGAAGCATCAAGCTTCATGGGGTTGACGTGGCGGCCACCACCTTTGATACGTTCGCTGCGGCACACCTCCACCGGCCCGACCGGAGGTCATATGGGCGATCGCAAGGCATCCGGAGACGATCATCACATGGCTTCGGGGGCGGACGCCGGGATAGTCCAGGGATCTGATGTCGGCGAGGCAATGAACGGAACACGAGCCGCCGTGGCGTCGGCTAACCACGGACTCTCCGCTCGCGAAGCGGAGGTAATGTCGCTGATCGCGGGCGGCCAGACCAACGGCGAGATCGCGGCGCAGCTGTTCCTGGCCGAGAAGACGGTGAAGAATCACGTCCGGCGGATCTACGCCAAGCTCGGCGTCGGCTCGCGGCCGGCTGCGATCGCCCTCTGGCGCAGCCACAGGTAGCCCACCAGCGGTTTTACTGACGGAGCGGCCCTTATCGGGCCGTAGATCATATCCAGCGGGCTTTCAGGTTATCCTCAGCGTCGCGGGTGACAATACAGAACATGGATACGCTGACCGACTCGCGCCAGCGACCGGATGCCAGGCTGCTCGTGGTCGAGGACGAGCCGAACATCCTCGAGTTGCTGTCCGCAAGCCTGCGCTATGCGGGCTTTGACGTGGTCACGGCGGCGGCTGGGACCGAGGCGGTTCAGGCCGCTCAGCGGCACCGCCCCGACCTGATCGTGCTTGACGTCATGCTGCCCGATATGGATGGGTTTGACGTCATCCGGCGACTGCGCGGCGGCGGTGCCCGTATCCCGGTCGTCTTCCTCACGGCCCGTGACGCCACCGAGGACAAGATCCGGGGCCTGACGCTCGGCGGAGACGACTACGTCACCAAGCCGTTCAGCCTGGAGGAGGTCATCGCCCGGATCCGGGCCGTGCTCCGCCGGACCCGCGGCGACGGCACCGAGCCGACGCCGCGGCTCACGTTCGCGGATCTGGAGCTGGACGAAGAGAGCCACGAGGTATGGCGAGACGGTCAGCAGATCTCGCTCTCCCCCACCGAGTTCAAGCTGCTCCGTTACTTCATGAGCAACTCCAACCGGGTGCTGTCGAAGATGCAGATCCTCGACCACGTCTGGGACTACGACTTCCGCGGTGACACCGGCATCGTCGAGTCCTACGTGTCCGTGCTGCGCCGCAAGGTGGACACCAAGGAACCGCGGCTGATCCACACCCTCCGCGGCGTTGGGTACGTCCTCAGACTCCCGTCGTAGCGTTCTGGCATGACTGCTGAAGGAGCGGAGCCTCAGCCGGAAGCCCGGACAGGCAACTGGGCACAGCGCACATGGCATGCGATGCGCGGCGTGTCCAACCGCACGTCCCTTCGCACCAAGCTCGTCGCGACCCTGCTCGTGCTCGTCATCGCCGCGCTCGTCGTCATCGACTTCGTCGGCATCACCCAGCTCAAGAGCTACCTCATAGGCAAGGCTGATGCGCAGCTGCAGGTGGCGGCTCAGGATTTCACGACCAGCAACGGACAGAAGATCACGCACCCGTCGCCAGGCGTGCAGATCGGTCTCCGGACGGTGGTCGAGCTCTACAGCCAGTCCGGTGCCTGGATCCAGAACCTGGCTCCCGGCCAGGACGAGCAGGTCCCGATCGCGGCGCTGCCGGTCACGGCCGCCTGGCTCGCGGCGAATGCCAACGCGAACCTGAACTCGGGACAGTTCCAGACCGTCACGGTGCAGCCGGGTGGCGACCAATGGCGGTTCTACGTACTCAACGTCAACATCCCGGATCCGTCCGGACAGACCGTCTCGCCCGGCTACATAGTGGCGGCGAGCGACCTCAGCGACGTCTATGCCACCATGCGTAAGCTGACCGGACTGGACATCATCGTCAGCGTGGCGATCGTGTTCGTGCTCGCCGTGGTGGGCTTCGCACTGGTCCAGGCAAATCTGCGCCCGCTGGTGGAGATCGAGGAGACCGCGGAGGAGATCGCGGAGGGTCACCTCGAACGCCGGGTGCCGGAACGTGACCCGCGCACCGAGATCGGCAGCCTGGGCCGTTCGCTCAACACGATGCTCTCCCAGATCGAGACCGCGTTCCACGCTCGGGAGGAGTCCGAGGCCGCCGCGCACCAGTCCGAGGAGCGCATGCGCCGGTTCATCGCCGATGCCAGCCACGAGCTGCGCACGCCGCTCACCGCGATCCGCGGCTTCGCCGAGTATTACCGCCAGCGCGGCGGCCTGGTCCAGCAGTGGGACGAGGACGAGACGCCTGTTGCCAGCAACAGCGGGCTCGGCGCGGAAGATCTGGACCGCATCATGCACCGGGTGGAAGCCGAGGCCGCCCGGATGGGCCTGCTGGTCGAGGACCTGCTGCTGCTCGCCCGGATGGACCAGCAGCGGCCGCTTGCTCGCAACCCGGTCGACCTGCTCTCGCTGGCCGCCGACGCCGTGCACGACACCCGGATGATCGCGCCGGACCGGACCATCGACCTCCAGGTGCAGCCCGGCGCCGCGTTCCTGGTCGTCGGCGACGAACCGCGGCTGCGGCAGGTCATCGGGAACCTGATGAGCAATGCGCGGACGCACACCCCGGAGGGCACGCCGATCGAGGTGTCGATCAAGTCGGGTGTCCTCGACCCTCGCGCCAAGGTCCCGCAGCCGGCGGTGATCCTCGACGTCAAGGACCACGGCCCGGGCATGAATCCCGAGCAGGCGCAGCGCGCGTTCGAGCGCTTCTACCGCGCGGACCAGGCTAGAACGCGCACGACCGGCGGCAGCGGGCTCGGCCTGGCGATCGTTGCCGCGCTGGTCGCCGCGCACGGCGGCGTCGCGTCGGTGCGGACCGCACCGGGCCGGGGCGCCACGTTCCGGGTCGCCCTCCCCCTCGCCCCCGAGGCCGAAGGTTCCGACGACGAAGAGCAGGAACCCGCTGCCGCGGAAACGCACTTACCACGGCAACCGAGCAGAACTATTTGTCCGGTTTAGTCCGGGCAGCACGGGTTCACCCGGCGGGCTAGCGCGTCGCGCCTCTGCGACTAGAGTTATCCATGATTCCCCAGCGACACACGAGCAGCTCTTCCCGTGTTAGAAAAGTGCTTAGTGTAGAGAAAGGCGCCAGATCTGCACCCTTTTCCAACAAGGAGCACTTTTCTAACATGGAAGATGCCCGCAGCGTCGCAGGCTAGCGAGCGAATCAGGATAATGCGGACAAATGGGCAGCGGGTCGCGCGCGGGCCGGCGAGGCTGGGGATGCGAAGGCGCGGCGCCGGGTGGGCCGGTCAGGCCCAGCACTGCCAGGTGTTGGGGTCGGTGAAAATCTCGAACCGGGAAAACGCGTTGCTGTTGCCGAACTGTGCCTGACAGCCCGCGTTGGTGTCGACCGGGATACCACCGCAGGTCCAGCCGTACGCGTTGTCGGCGGTCAGCTTCGCGGTACCCAGTCCGGCCGATGCGCAGTAGGCGGTGATGTTGAGCAACCCGACCATTCCGTTGGTGCGCCAGCACTGCCACGACGTCGTGCTGTGGAAGTCCGTGGTGACGTTGATCACCTGGCTGGCCTTCAGGTGGAAGGTCCACGCGCACGCGTTGTTCACCTGTAGCGCTATCGAACTCTGCGACGAGCAGGCCCAGCCGTAGGCGGTGCTGTTGACGGTAATCGCGGAACCCTGGCCGATGTGGCCGCAGTAGCCGTCGAAGTTCGGCTGGCCGAGGTCGGTGGGGGTCACCGGACCTGCGGGCCTTGGCTTGGGCTTGGTCGAGTGCTTCGGCTTCGTGCCGGGGCCGCTGGACGTCCCGGTAGACGGCGCGGGAAGGAGTCCGGTCGGCATCGAGGACCGCTTGCCGGGCTTTGTCGTCTTGCCGTTCGGCGGAGCCTTGGGCACTGACCCCGGCGCGCTGGCCGAGGTGCTGCCCGCGCCCTGCGGCTGCTGCTGGCCTGAGCTCGGTCCGGTTCCCGCCTTGAAGCCGGTATGCGCGGAGTTCACGCTCTTGCCCGGCGAGCTCAGCACGAACGCGATCGCCACGATGCCGGCCAGGACCAGCGGCGCGACGCCATAGATCAGGATGTTGAGCAGCCTGCCCCGGCCGGGGAGGCTGATCTGCACACGACCGCTCTTACCGCCGGACGCGGCATACGGACCGGCGGCGGCGTAGGGTCCTGCCGAGGGGCTGTAGCCGCCCGGCGTCGACGGATACCAGTCCGCGGGCCGCGAGGCCGACGGCGACGCCGGAACCGACGGCGACGCCGGAACCGCCGACACCGGAACCGACGCCGACACGGGAACGGCGGGCGGCGCACCGAGCGTCAAACCGGATTGCCATGTCGCCGCGGCGGTAGGCGCCGCCCCCGCGGCCGGCGCCGCACCCACGGACGGCGCCGCCGGCACGGACGGCGGGGCAGCGGCAACGGCAGCCGGCGTGCCGGCTTCAGCGGACGCCGCACTCTCTTCCGGCGTGGACGGCGTTACCGCTGCGGTGAACCCACCGAAGCTCGGCGGCACAGCGGCGGGGCTCGCACTCTGCGTACTCTCGTCGCGCTGTTTCACGATCGCGTCAGCTTCCCCGGTTTGCGCTTTTCCGACCTATCGCCTCATCGCGCACCAATAATACGAGCCTGACGTTCCGCACGCCGGGAAGTTGCCAAGCTGATAACCCCAGTGCGGCCCGCGCGGCGGCGCACACCCCTGAGCGATACGAGGAGCCGAACAAGCACGCGTGTACCAGCAGCGGGTGCAGCTGATGCAGCGGGACGCGCGCCTGCCAGCCCGCGGCGAGCGGCATTGCATCCTGATACCCAGCGAGGATGTCGGGCAGATGCGGCGCGCCGAACAGCGCGAGCATCGCCAGATCGGTCTCCCGGTGGCCGCCGTGGGCCGCCGGATCGATCAGCCAGCCCCGTCCGCCGGACCAGAGGACGTTGCCGGACCAGCAGTCGCCGTGAATCCTGCTCGGGGGCTCCGCCCCGGAGGGACCGGCGAGCGAATCGATTCGCGCGACGACCCGCTCGACCAGCGCACCGTCCGCCGCCCGAAGCGCTCCCGATTCCACGGCCATCCGCACGAATGGCAGCAACCGCCGCTCCGCGTACCAGGCCGGCCAGGAGGTGCCCGGCGAGTTGTCCAGTGGCAGGCTCGCGATGAACCCGGGCCACGGCGCGCCGAAGCCGGTCCCCGAAGAACCCGCCGCGTGCAGCCGCGCCAAGTCACCGCCGAATCGGTTCGCCGCCGCCGCGGAAGCCGCCTCGAGCGGCGCGACCAACGCGACGACCAGCGCCGCCTCGTCGGCGCCGAGCACCTCCGGCACCGGCATCTGCCCCGCCTCCGCCAGCCACCGCAACCCGTTCGCCTCGGCCAGGAACGGGCTCGCTCCAGCACCGGAGGCACCGCCCACCTTCTCGGCCAGGAACGGGCTCGCTCCAGCACCGGAAGCCCCGCCCACCTTGCCGAACCCGCGCGTACCGTCCGCGAACTCGATCTCCAGGTGCGCATGCCCGTGCTGCGCGCCCACCGTCCGCACCGCCCGCACCGGCCGTCCGGTGAGCCCGGCGAGACGGTCAGCGACGGAGCTCATGCCGAGGGGGACGCGACCACCCGCGCCAGCCGCGACGTCACCTCCGGCGCCGCCGCCTCGAGTTGCCCGAGCACACGGTCGAAGTCGGCCGGGCTGCCGCCGTACGGATCCGGCACCTCCGCACCCGACCCCGCGACGTCGCCGAACAGCAGCACGCGATCCGGCGCGCCGCCCATCCGGAGCAGCGCCAGCAGGTTGGACCGGTCCATCGCCAGCAGCACGTCACGCGAATCGAACCACGAGGCGTCGATCTGCCGCGCCCGGTGCCCCGACCCGTCATATCCTCGCCGGGCCAGCGCGGAACGCGCACCGGAGTTCATCCGCTGCCCCAGATGCCAGTCCCCCGTACCCGCCGAATCCACCACAACCTGGGACGAAAGCCCCGCCCGGTCAATGGACGACCGCAGCACGACCTCGGCCATCGGCGACCGGCAGATATTACCCAGGCAGACTAGGCATACGCGGTACGGTTCGCCGGCGTCACGCCGGGTCGGCAACGGAGGAGGAGTCACGAACCTCAGCATGCCGTACCACCGGCGCCGGCTCGTAATCAGGCCCGTACCGTGCGTCCAGCCACTTGCCGGCCCGCCGCCCAAGCGACTGCATGGGCCGCTCCACCAGCAGGTACGTCACCGAAGACAACGCGATCAGCACGACGAGGAACCCCGCGGTCATCAGCAGGTCGGTGCCGGTCGCGTGCTTGTGGTGGAACCGCAGCGGCGAGTAGTAGCCGATCTCGATCAGCAGCGGATGCAGCAGGTAGACCGAGTAGCTGATCAGCCCGAGCCAGGCCAGCCACTTCGGGATCCACATGTGCCGCAGCAGCAGCCCGGCACCGAACGTGAGCCCGGCCAGGAAGAAGGCGAAGAACCAGCGCCTTTCCCACAGCAGTTCGGCACCTGCGGAAATGCCCCAGGCATGGCTGTGCCACAGACCGGCGGCGATGGCGAGCCCGATCGTCGTCACCGCCACGAGGCCGGCCCGGAACCAGGTGTATTGCCCCTGCTCAGCGCGATACAGCGCGGTCCCGGTGAACATCAGTCCGAGGATGGACAGGCCTTCCCATGGATAGATCCAGCCGCCGTTGAACGCCAGCAGCAGCACCGCCACCAGCCCGGCGAGGGCCGCGCCCAGCAGCCGCGCCTTGCCGCGCAGCAGCACGGCGATCGCCAGCCCGGTCAGCAGGATCAGGTCCGCGGCCGCGGCGATCAGCTGCGGGCTCGACATGCGGTGCGAGAAGTACTGCTGCGGCAAGATCCCGCCCAGCACCACCGCGGCGACGCCGAACCCGACAGCGTAATAGCCGCTCCTCTTGTGCACGCCGCCGATGAACAGCGCGGTGAGCAGCAGGTAGAACACCATCTCGTAGGACAGCGACCAGACCACGTTCGGCAGGTTCGGCCCGGCCAGCACGTTGCTCATCATCAGCAACTGCGACAGCACGGACGTGGTCGGATCGCCCTGCGCGCCGTGCAGGTTGCCGTAGCCGATCGCCCACAGCAGCAGCGCGCACGCGATCGCCAGCAGATACAGCGGATACAGCCGGAACACGCGGCTCACCCAGAACGTGCGGACGCTGCCCTTCCGCTCCAGGGAGGCCGGCACGATGTAGCCGCTGATCATGAAGAACACGAACACGCCATACCGCCCGGTATCCAGCCAGTGGTACACGTGTCCCCGCACACCCGGCAGCAGATACGGGCTCAAATGGTCGAACACCACGGCCAGCGCGGCGATCCCACGCAGCGCGTCCAGCCAAGCCAGTCGCTGCGCACGCGGCGTCACGGTCGTGGTGGTGGCGGCCATGAAGATCGACTCTACAACGCTACTCACCGCTATTCGGACATTACCGGGCAGCACCGTGGCGGAAATCCTCGCTGGTGAGCGCAGGTCCCAGTGGTGACACCCATGTCGTTCTGCACAAATGAGAGCTCTTAAAGATTTTGTTCAGAACGGCCTGTGGTTCCACTTCCCGGGTCCCTGCCGCGCCCGACGGTGCGATTCGCTGTACGCGCTGGAGCCTGCTAGGATCACAGCGTTGTGACGCGCCGCTAGCTCAACTGGCAGAGCAGCGGACTCTTAATCCGCGGGTTCGGGGTTCGAGTCCCTGGCGGCGCACCCGTTCTGACCTGGAGTTTTCGGCTCCGGGTCGTTCTTTTATGTCGGCCGGTGGGACCGTGGTGGGTCCCACGTGGGACCAGCTTCTGGTCGGCTGAACTTTCGTTTCTCTCCACAGGATTGCTGGAGGCCCGGCTGCCGCGCCGGGTAGGCGTTGTCCGGGTCCTCGGGTCGATACGGGCAGGGTGGGGCCACGCGCCGTCACCGACGCGTTCCCGGGATGCCTGATGGTCAGTTGGTGATATCGGCCAGCACGGGAGCGCTGCGCCTGCGGATGCTGCCGCCACCCGGCGGGCTCTTGCCCGCTTTCAGCACCAGCCGCGCGGCAGCAGCTGCCGATTTCAGGCCCAGTTCGACCGCGACACTCAGATATGTGTCCGCGGTCAGAACCACGCTGGAGTGCCCGAGCTGGTCGGCGATCGTCTTGAGATCCTCGCCCGCGAGCAGCATCAGGGTGGCAGCACCGTGCTGGAGATCGTGCAGCCGTACCGGCGGCAGGCCAGTCTCCTCGACGAGATCGCTGAACTTGTGAGTCAGGTAGGACGAGGACAGCGGCTCGCCGTCCTCGTGCGTGAAGACCCACCCGCTGGGCGTGATCCCGGCCTTGGCGAACTGCCGGTCCTGCCTGCTGCGATGCGCACGCAGGACGATAACAGTCTCCGGGTCCAGAGCGACCGCGCGGAGACTCGATTCCGTCTTCAGCGGGCACGCCCGCAGCTGGCCGCCGGCATCTTGCTGGAGCTGCCGGGAGATGTAGGCAACCCCCTCGTCCAGATCCAGGTCATCCCACATCAGCCCGCACGCCTCGCCGCGCCGCAGCCCGCTCATCGCGATCAGGCGATACGCGGCGAACAACCGTTGACTGGCAATTGAGGACAAGAACTCCGCGAGCTGATCCGGCGTCCACACCGCCACCACGGGCCTCTCCCCCGTCCGCCGCCACTCCTCGACCCGCCGCCTAGTCCATACCACCGCGAACGGCCTGCGCCCCTTCGGGAGCTTCAGGTACCTAGCCGGATTATCCCGGATCAGCCGTTCCCGCACCGCAGCGTTGAGCGCGGACCGCAGCGTCGAGAACAGCCGCCGCGCCGTCGCCGCGGTCATCCCCTCGTCGAACAGCCGCTGGAACGCGTCCTGCACGTGGCCAATGTGCAGCTCGCGCAGCAACACCCCGTCCAGCAGCCGGCGGAAGTACAGCCGGATATGACTGCGGTACATGCGCCGCGTGCTATCGCGCAGCCGCGCCCGGGTGCCGACCCACGTCTCCAGCCACTCCGCCACCGTGTAGACATCGCAGTCCGGACCACCCGGCACGGGGACGCTGAGCCGGTCTCTTTCGGCGGCAGCCGCCTCGGGGCTCAAGTAGCCACCCCGGCGAAGCCTCTGTCTCCCGCCGTCGACGTGCCTGGGCAAGTCGATGCTGAAATACCAGCTCCCATGCCCAGGCTCAGCCAGCCGCGGGCACGATGCTCCTTTCCGCCCGCCATGCCCGTCCCGGCACCCGCACCGCGCGAACACCGAACCTGCACCCCGCCCGCCCAACCAGACCCGTCCCTTCCCGCAGCCAACATCCGTCGCCGTCGTGCTGATGTGGCTTGACCTGGCAACCCGCCGCGACATCGGCGGCGGCGCGAAGCTGGCCTGGGCGTTGTTCGGCCTCATCCCGTTCGTGCCGTTCCTGTACGTGCTAACCGGCGGCGACCTGTGGTGACCTAGACGACGTGGCGGAAGCGGTGATGCCGCCCAGCTGGGCGACGGTGTTCACTCCTTGCTTGGTCCTGATCACCCCATCGGCGCCGACCGCTATCGCGAATGGCCGGCCCTTGATCGTGAACACCTCCGCGACCTCCTTGTCCGGCATGACCAGGACCCGCACGCTGGCCGGCAGCCGCAGTTTCTCGTGACCGTCTGGAGCGGTCACGACGATCAGGGAGTCGGCCAGATCGCCGGGATCCGAGCCTGCTATCTCGTCGGCCAGGCGTACGCAGGGCAGGCAAGTCGCGGACAGGAACAGCAGCACGGCCGGCCGCCCGACTATCTGCGCGGCATTGAGGGTCCCGCCGCTGCCGTCACGGCCGGTGAACGGAGGCAGCTTGCTGCCTACGGCCGGTCCTTGATTCTGGAAGAGCAGCTCACGCGATTCGGCCGTCTGCTCCGCCGCGGGCGCCCCCTGGCGCACCAGGCCGAGCACGACGGCAGCGAGCGCGACGATGGCCAGCCACTGCACGATGACCACGATGGCCCAGCCGGTGGGCATGATTACCTCCTAGCTTCGCCGTACCCGGAGTGCCCCGCGCGCGGTGGCGCTCGCAAGCAGGCGGGTCAGTATGAAGACAAGCGCCGCCGCCAGGGTCACGGGCAGGACGGAGCCGCCCGGGACCGCTACCGCGACGATTCCTCGAGTGCCGCGGAACAGGTCCAGGCTGGCCGGCGGGACTATAGCGATCACGGTCGCCGACCCGGCCAGGACCGTATTGACCGCGACGTGCTGCCAGCTGATCATCCGGGGCGCGGCGCTGCCGCCGCAGCCGCAGTCAAAGACCCGCCCGCGGGCCAGATTGACCGCGATGGCGGCCGAGAAGCACACGAGCAGCGCGGCGAGGACGGCGGCGACCTCAGCGGGAAAGACTCCGAGCAGCAGAAGCAGGCCAGCCGTGACCTCAACCGCCGGGACCGACACGGTCGCGACGCCGGTCAGGCCGGCCGGAAGGATCTGATAGTTCGTAATGGCGAGCCGGACCTCGTTGAGGTCGGCCAGCTTAACGGCGCCCGCGCGGACGAACGCGCCCGCAATGCACAAGCGCATGATCAGGAGGATGGTGGCCGCTGTTCCGGTCAAGCCCGCATCGTTCATCATCAGCAGAGGCTCATAAGATGCCGTAGCAGAAGTCGTATTCTCCGCCAGTGCATTCGAGCGCACAGCCGGTTCTTGTAGACCACCGGCAGCTTACGGTGAAGCAGCAGTCGTGGCACCACTTGCCGCCCTTGCAACCGCCGCCGCTGCAGAAGCCCACATCGAGCCGGCAGAAATCAGTGTTGTAGCCGGCCGGGGCCGCGATGCCACGGCGGACCCGTATCTCCTGGAGTTGCTTGCGGACTCCGGGTGGCGCCGAGCGGACCAGCGTGCTGTTGCCGGGCGCGCCGTTGGCCGCCGCGCGGGCAGGTTGCATCCCCGCGATGTCGGCAATCCCGGCGACGGCCGCCGTCGCCGCCGCGGTCATGCCGATCTGGCGCAGGAACTTCCTGCGGGTGGCCGGCGGACCCTGATCCTGCGACGGCCGGTCGTTGTACTGTTCTTGGTCCATCGGGTTTCTCCTTGGTGCTGTCGCCCGCCGCTGCGGCGGGTCAGGTGGCCAGGCCGAGGATCTCGGCGAGCATGTCGACGCGTGACTCGGCGGTGAATGGCCTCTCGTCATCGCCGGTGTCGCAATACCGCAGCTCGTTTCTGCGCAGCGCCACGCCGAGGTTCGCGCTGCCGCTGAGCACGGCCTCCCATACCTTGTCCGCGCCGAGCACGTCCCACTCGGTTCCGCCCTGCTCGTCACCGGCGGGCCCGGTCACGCTGCGGCCGGGGAGGTCTACCCGCCAGCGCACCTCGTGCCCGTCGCTACCGTGGCTGATGATCCCGAAGGGCGCCGCGGCAATGGGTCCCCAGTGGCGGCCGAACCGCTCGTCCAGCCGCGCGAGCCCGGCGCCGAGACGCTCGGCGACGAGCGCCGCCCCGGGGCAGTCGATGCCGTACACGGTGCCGGCCGCCCGGTATCCCCGCGCCGAGCCGGCCGGCTCGCCGGCAGCCCGGACATCGCCGGGTACCGTCGTTGTTCCCCACTGGCCGTCCACTTGGAGGTAGCCGAGCTGGCCGGCGATCTCGTTCATCTGGTCGAGCACGGGGGCCGGGATGCGTCCCGCGGGGAGCGTCCAGCCTCTCCCTATCGATGCCGCGCTGATCACGGACGTGTGCCATATCTTGTAGTCGGCAGGCCCGGAACGTTCGTGCTCGGCGGTAAAGCACTGCTTGGTGATGCCAGGCGCCGGTTGCACATCCAGGAACTCGAAGATGTCTTCGGCGGTGCTCTCTGGGTCAGTCACCATATCCTCGTAACGCACCCGGTGGCACGCCCCCGCGAACCTTTCCTCGGTGGCGAGGATCGCGGCGGTGTTGTCGTTCCAGTACCGGGCCAGAGCCAGGACGATGTTGCCAGGGCTGCCGGCGATGTAGGGATCGAATCCGTAGCCGGACAGCCCCCACGGGCATGCCTCGATGCCCGAAGCCACCATGTCCATCGGATGACGGTAGAGGCACAGGAACTTCGCGTCGGGGTATATCCGCATCAGCAGGTCCGCGAAGCGGGCGGTGGCCAGGCTCTTGTCGCAGTACCTCTGCCCGCCTCGGCGCGCCAGATACGAACCGGTCATCATGTCCACGGTGTGCCGGATACCGGCGATCGCGGCGTCCGGTATCTCCGGCGGCTCCGCACCCCGCTCCGGTGACAGCGGCGCTCCCTCGATGAGCGACCAGACCGTGGCCAGCTGCGCGCATAGCGCGGGAATGTTCGTCTCGGGCGGACAGACCAGCTCCGGGTGCGCGTCCAGGATGAACCGGAGCAGGGTCGATCCGGACCGCGCGCCGCACAGCACGAATACCGGAGCACCAGCACGCTCTGCCATCGTCACCCTCCAGAACCCTGCCTTGGTTTCCGCTGGGTGGCCCGCCCGGCTGCCTGGCCGGGCGGGCCCGGTTTGCTGAATGTCTTGCCCGGCTATGTGTGGCTGGTGCTGTACCAATTCCAGGTCTGCCACGGGCCACCTGGCGAGGAATCCGAAAGTGTGACGTACAGCGGGGCGCCGGGATTAGCCGTATTGGCGGTCAGAACCTCTGGGTTGTGATTATTGACGGTGTATCTGCTGTAGAGCCAGACTCCGTCATTGTGCGGAATGGCAATCCACACCGTTCCGTTGGCTCCGCAAGCCGTCATGAACGCGTCACCGCCAGTGTCCGCGAGACACAGACCCGCGTCGGGATCACCATCGCCGGCAGCGCCGGTATCCTGCTCTTCTCCCTGCTGGCCGCCATCTGCCGTGCCCTTGCTTCGCCACGTGAGCCAGATTGCGACCCAGGCCGCTACCGTGTCGGCTGCCGCGAGCACGCCATGGAAGATCTCGTCAATAGGGACACCGACGCAGTTCCCGTTCGAATTGGCCAGGCACAATTGCTCGGAACCGCCAGGAATTGCCAGTGCGGCATGGACGGCTGGCGCTGCCACCTGGGCGGTTCTCGAGACTTGGGCGGTTCTCGAGACTTGGGCGGTTTTCGCGGCCTGGGCGGACGCGGGCGGCGCGCTGGCTGCGACGACACACCCCGCCACCAAGGCTATTGCTGTTACCAGGGCCAGGCACCGGCCACGGAGTTTCTTCATAATTAAAGTGAGCACAGCACGCTCTTCTCCTTACCTTGGCGAGTAGCAGCTAATTCCCACTCAGTAGACCACAAGGCCAGCTCAGGCTCCAGGAAGTCTGACCGGCAGTTTGACTAGCATTTTCATTAAGTGCCTTAGCGATAAGGCGGCCTGCCAGAAGCCCGGATATGTAAGCGTGACCTGCTGTGCGAGGTCACGAGGCCGGACAGCTTCGCCTGGACATCTGCCGCGTCCGCATGCTCAAGGTCGCGCAGAATGGACAGGGCCTGTTCCCAGGAATTCCGGGCCGCTTCGATGTCGCCGCTCTCGCGATAGGTAGCACCGAGATGGGTCAGGGTGTCAGCGGTCCGGTAAGCGATTCCCAGCTCGCGGAACAATCCGAGCGCCGATTGGTAACACGCCTCGGCCTGCGCGTATTCGCCGAGATGGTGCTGGATATAGCCGAGGGTGTCCCAGGTATAGGCCGCGCCAGCGTGGTCGCCGATCGTCTGGTGCAGCGCGAGGGCCTGCTCAGAGTGCCGGGACGCCTGCTCGAACTGCCTGAGCAGGGCGTGACACCAGCCGGCGGCGTTCAGTGCGGCGGCTTGTCCCGGCTGGTGGCGGCCGCGCTGGTAGAGGTCCAGGGCATGCCGGGCGTGATGAAGTGACTCGGGGATGCGGCCTTGCTGTTCCCTGACCACGGAAAGACCCATGTGCGCATGACCCTGACCGACGACATCGGCTAGCTCACGGTAAATCGCTAGTGCCTGGCACAAGTGGTCGCCGGCCTCGCTGAGCCTGCCGATCTGCGCGTATGCGCAGCTGAGCCCCCGGTGCACGCTGGCCTCCCCGGCCGATTCACCCAGCCGCCGCACCGCGGCAAGCGCGACGTCCTGAATCGCGATGAGGGTGGGCCAGTAGCCTCGCCAGTTCAGGAAATCGACCAAGGTCCAAGCGATCTGCCAGGCATAGCGGTCCAATCCGGCCGCGGCCGCGGCGGCAATCGCGGCCTCGATCACCCGGCGCTCCGTTTCGAACCAGACCGCGGCATGGTCGTGCTCGGTTATCTGCTCAGGCACAACCCCGGACTGGGGGGCCGAAATGATGATCGGTGCCCGGTGCCGGTGCAGGGCGAGCGCCGCGTCGTATCCGGTGTGCAGATAGTGGTCCAGCAGCCGGCTGAAGGCGGCGCCGGGCTGATCCACGCTGTCCATCTCGGCTCGCGCCGCGACCATGTTCGCTTCGGCCAGCTCGGCCGCGTACATGCGAACCAGGTCGTGCAGGGCAAAGCGGCCGGGGACATGCTCGCCAACCAGGCCGGCCTGAGTCAGTTCCCGCAGCGCCGCGCGCGCCGCTGACCGGGCCACGCCGGCCAGGCTCGCCGCGGCCGCGACCGAGATGTCGGGGCCCGGATGGACTCCGAGCAACCGGAACATCCGCACCGCTGATCCGGGCAATCCTCGGCATGACCAGGAAAACGCCGCCCGGACTCCGCTGACCGGTGTCGCCGCGTCCAGCGCGTCCAGGCGTCCGGCCGTGTCGCCTAGCTCCGCGGCCAGCGCGGCCAGCTGGGCACCCGGACTGGCCGCGGCCCGGGCGGCCACTATGCCTAGCGCTAGCGGCAGCCGGGCGCACAGCCGGATCAGCTCGGTCGCTGCCTCGGGCTCGGCCGCTACCAGCTCGGGCCCCAGCCTGCGGCTCAGCAGCTCGCGGGCCTCGCCGACGCTAGGCAGATCCAGGGTGAACAGGTGCGCGCCCTCGGATGCCGCCAGGCCGATCAGCCGGGCACGGCTCGTCACCAGCACACAGGAGCTGGATGAACCCGGCAGCAGCAATCGCACCTGATCGGCGTCGCGCGCGTTGTCGAGCACGATCAGCACCCGCTTGGCGGCCAGCACCGTCCGGTACAACGCGGCCTGCGCCTCGACACTGGCCGGAATCCTGGCGAGCGGGACGCCGAGCGCGCCGAGGAAGTCACGGACGACCGTCTCCGGCGCTACGGGCAGGCCCACCGGGTCGAAGCCGCGGAGGTCCGCGTACAACTGCCCATCGGGGAAAGCTCCCGCTACCTGGCGAGCCCAGTGCACCGCCAACGCGGTCTTGCCGACTCCCGCGATACCGCTGATGGCCGAGATCACCGCCGTCTGGCCGGGTCGGCCGACCTCCTCGAGAAGCCGGGACAGCTCGGTCAGCTGAGGGTTCCGGCCTACGAAATGCGATGCCCCGGCCGGCAGCTGACGCGGCGTCTCCAGCCTGCCTCGCTCCCCTGCCCAGCCGACCCGCGACGGATCGTCCACCGTGACCGGTCCGCTCACCTGGCCCGGTCCGTCGCCCGGCGCCGGTCCAGCCGCACCTCCGCCTAGGCGGCGCTCCGCGGCCGCCAGGAGTCCTGCCCGAGCATCACCGTCCAGCCCCAGTGCATCGGCCAGCCGGTCCACGGTGCTGGGATGTGGCGACCGGGCGCGGCCGGTCTCAAGGTTGCTGATCGCCCGGATGCTCAATCCCGACCGGATGGCCAGTTCCTGCTGGGTCAGCCCGGCGGATCGTCGGCATGCGGACAGCCGAGCCCCGAACACCGCACCCCCGCCGGTCACTCCAGGCACCGCGACTCCCGGCAATCACCAGACCTGACCCCTCCGAAGATGAGGCCTTGCCTCAGACTCAACCAGAACTCTAATCAGAAAGCGCCGGCCATGGGATCCGCAGACCGTTCCCGGTACGTCATCAGCTTGATTACAGCGGCCCGGATGCTGCGGTGATTTTT
>DASRFJ010000222.1:0-13726 GCA_035651595.1 Streptosporangiaceae bacterium
CGGGTTCGCGCTGAGCCATACCGCCGTTCCTACCCTGCCGGGCCCGGATTCGCGAGCGATTATCAGCATGCTTTTATCCACGCTGGGGCCCGATCGCATACAGTTCGCCCATCATGGTTTCCGCCCCACCGCGCCTCCGGCGTGCCCTCCGTACCCTCCGCTCGCAGATGAGCAAGCAGTTCATCACGCGGAACCGGCGGATGGCCGCTGTGCTGTGCGTGGTGACGGTGGCGATCGCCGTGGCCGCCGTGCACGTCTCGGTGTGGTGGTTCTCGCCCGGCGTGATGATCTTGCCGATCCTGGCGGGCGGCCTGCTGCTGTGGCCGCGGGCGCTGCGCATCTACTTCGTCATCGCGGCCGCCGCGATCGGCTACGACATCGCCGACGACAAGGCGGGCGTGGGCATCGTGGCCACGATCGTGGTGACCGCGGTGTTCGCCGACGTACTGGCCCAGACCAGGGAGAAGCTCGGCTTTCTCGGGCTCCGCGGCGACCAGATGCTGCTCGACCTGCGGGACCGCATCCGCGCCCAGGGCAGGCTGCCGGACCTCGGCGACGGCTGGGCCTCGGCCGTGGTGCTCCGGCCGGCCGGCGGGTCCTCGTTCGGCGGTGACTTCGTGGTGTCCTCCTGCGACATGAAGACGCTGGAGGTGGCCCTGGTCGACGTGTCGGGCAAGGGCATTGACGCCGGGACCAGGGCGCTGCTGCTGTCCGGCGCGTTCGGCGGCCTGCTCGGCTCGGTGCCGCGCGAGCGGTTCCTCCCCGCGTGCAACGCGTACCTGCGGCGCGGATCGGCTGCGGAGGGCTTCGTCACCGCGGTGCACCTGGCGCTGGACCTGACCTCGGGAGAGTACGTCATCGACTCGGCCGGTCACCCGCCGGCCGTGCACTACGACGGGGCGAGCGGCCGCTGGCGGCTGACCCGGGCACACGGCATCGTGCTCGGCGTGGTGGAGGACCTGTCCGCGGTGCCGACGAACACCGAGCGCGGGGTGCTCCAGCGCGGTGACGCGCTGATGCTGTACACCGACGGCATGGTGGAGTCGCCCGGCAAGGACATCGACGCGGGCACCGATCGCCTCCTCGGCGAGGCCGAACGCATGGTCGGCACCGGCTTCAAGGCCGGCGCCCCTGCGCTGGTGACCGCCATGCAGCGCGAGATGGGCGCCAGCGACGACTGCGCCCTGGTCCTCATCTGGCGGCACCTGAGCACCTCCCGCTAGGCCCCCAACTGGCTCACGAACCTCACCCGCCCGCCCCGACTAGCCGCCCGCCCGGCAGGCCCGCAGGCGACCCCTTGCCCGGCGCGCGCGTTCGGCAAGTTGCCCGAAGTGACCGCTTATGTCCGACTTGCTCTCCCGATCTGGTCCTGCCGGCTGATTGCGTACGCGCAGCCGTTGCGGCCGCCGGCGGCCCGCCGCTGCGGTGCGGCGGACGGTGCGGCGGGCGGTGCGCCGCCTGTGTCTGGAGTGGACTGTGCGGCTGCCGGGACACGGGCGGACCGGCAGGCCCGTCAGCAACGT
The DNA here is from genome assembly GCA_035651595.1 of Streptosporangiaceae bacterium. Taxonomy (GTDB): domain Bacteria; phylum Actinomycetota; class Actinomycetes; order Streptosporangiales; family Streptosporangiaceae; genus JAFARZ01. The sequence goes on from DASRFJ010000222.1 coordinate 1,524, forward strand.
GGTCGATTTGCCTTTCGTGGTAGATCGGCCTCCGTGGGCGGGGGTCGCGTTACCACGAAGGGCAAAAACACCACGTTAACGGGGCCGCCGCGTCCATCGAAGCCGTCCGCTGACCTCGCCGGGCGGCCAGTGAACGCGGCCAGCCCCGGAACAAGCCAGCAGAACCCAGATCGGGAGGGTAACCGCCCGCAATAGTCCAGCCCCCAGCGATGCGCCTGGAACGGGGATATTTCGGGTTCGGGCACCAGGGTCGGCGCGGGCGCGAGTGCGGGTGCGAGTGCTGGCGCGGGCGCGGGGTCCGGGGGCCGGGCGCGAGCGCAGGCGCGGAGCTTCGGGCGCCGGACAGCCGTCCCGGATGCGAGGCCGAACGCCCCTGGGCGAGCCGGGCTGGGGCGCCTTTTTTAACACGAGGCCCTTTTCCACCAGGGGAAGCTCGTATCGCTGGGCTCAATGGCATCTCGAATCACATCAGCCACTCAGCGGCCGCCACGCCGAGCGATGGTGTCGTTACCGGATTGTGAATCGGGTCATAACCGCATCGCGATTCCGGCGTTTACTGACGCCTACGTCAGCGTTAACTGACATATGCGTCAGGCGCATTACGTACCATACCGTTGTTCCCCGGTGCAATCTATTTTCCTGGGCAGTGACCTGCTGCGATACTGGACTCCAACGGGTCCGGCTAGGCGCGCGTTGACCGACGTCAACGTCATGTGACGCGCGCGTCATTGTTTGCAATTAATTGCGCACTCACGGGAAAATGGCGGCGTGACTGGGGGAAGTCGCGGGACGCAACGGGTGGCTCAGCGTGAGCAAGTTCGCCCGTCGGTGACGCGTGCCGAAGAAGTGGTCGTCAATGCTACGAACGAGAACTTTCCCGTCGCGCTCCGTATGATCCCCGGCCGTTACCGGCAGCACCTCTGGGCGCTGTACTGTTTCGCCCGCATGACCGACGACTTGGGTGACGAGGCCAACGACCAGGCAAAAGACCCGGCCGCAGACCAGAAAGCCCTGCGCCTCAAGCTCCTCGACGAGTTCGAAGCCGACATCGACCGCATCTACGCGGGCGACCAGCCGCGCACCCCCGCGCTCGCGCCCCTGGCGACCACCATCAGGGACAAGAACATCCCCGACCACCCGTTCCGCAGGCTGATCGAGGCCAACCGCCAGGACCAGCGGGTCACCCGCTACCCCACGTACCAGGAGCTGGAGCAGTACTGCACGCTGTCCGCCAACCCGGTCGGTGAGGTCGTGCTCTATATTTTCGGCCAGGCCACGCCCGAACGCATCGCGCTCTCCGACCGGGTCTGCACCGCCCTCCAGCTGGTCGAGCACTGGCAGGACGTCGCCGAAGACCTGCGGGCGGACCGGATCTACCTCCCGCAGGAGGACATGGCCAGGTTCGGCTGCACCGAGGAGGACCTCGCGCAGCCCGCCACGAACCCGGTCACCAAGCAGCTGATGACCTTCGAGGTGGCCCGGGCGAAACAGCTGCTCGACGACGGCGCCCCCCTGGTCAGAACGCTCAGGAAATCAGCACGGCTGGCGGTGGCCGGCTACGTGGCCGGCGGCCGCGCCGCGCTGGCCGCGATCGAGGCGGAGGACTACGACGTGCTGCGTGTCACCCCCCGGCCGCGCAAGCCGGTGATGATAAAAGAGCTGGCCAAGGCCTATCTGAGGGGGAGGTGAGACCATGCCCGCCACCGCGTTGACCGAAGAGCTGGCGAACGCGTACCGCGAGTGCGAGCGCATTACCTGGTCCCAAGCCAGGAACTTCGCCTACGGCATCCGGCTGCTGCCGCCCGCGAAGCGGCGCGGTCTCGCCACGATCTACGCGTTCGCCCGCCGGATCGACGACATCGGCGACGGCGACCTGCCCGCGGACACCAAGCTCGAGCAGCTGGAACAGGCCCGCCAGAGCCTCTCGCACCTCGGCGCACACGACAACGACCCGGTGCTATTCGCGCTCGACGACACCGCGAAGCACTTCCCCCAGGTGCCGCTCGATGCGTTCGGCGAGCTGATCGACGGCTGCGTCGCGGACGTCCGCGGCACGCCCTACGAGACGTTCGACGACCTGCACTACTACTGCCGCTGCGTGGCGGGCTCGATCGGCCGGCTGTCGCTTGGCATCTTCGGCTACCAGGACGAGCAGGCGCCGCTGCTGGCCGATTCGCTCGGCGTCGCGCTCCAGCTGACGAACATCCTGCGCGACATCCGGGAGGACCACGCGAACGGCCGCGTGTACCTGCCGGCCGAAGACCTCAAGAAGTTCGACTGCCCGATCGGCATGGCGGACGACGGCGCGCACGAGCCGCAGTTCCGCAGGCTGATCGAGTTCGAGGTGGAACGCGCCCGCGACTGGTACGCCGCCGGCTGGCCGCTGTTGTCCCTGCTCGACCGGCGCAGCGCCGCGTGCACTGGCGCGATGGCCGGCATCTACCGGCGGCTGCTCGAGCGCATCGCCGCGGAGCCGACGTCGGTGCTGCGCGGCCGGGTCGCGCTGCCGGGCCGGGCCAAGGCATCGGTCGCCGTCCGCGCGCTGACCGGGAGGATCCGGTGAGGGCGGTGGTGATCGGCGGCGGCCTGGCCGGCCTGACCGCCGCGATCGGACTGGCGAAGGCCGGCCATCAGGTCACCGTGCTCGAGGCCAAGCCGCGCCTCGGCGGTGCGACGTGCTCGTTCAGCCGCGACGGCCTGACCGTGGACACCGGCCAGCACGTGTTCCTGCGCTGCTGCACCGCCTATCAGGACCTGCTCGGCACGCTCGGCATGACCGAGCACGCGCCGATCCAGCCGCGCTTCGACGTCACGGTCCTGTCGCCCGGCGGCCGGACCGGCCGCCTGCGCAGGACGGCGCTCCCTGGCCCGCTGCACATGCTGCCGGCCCTCGCCAGGTACCCGTTTCTGACTTTGTCCGAACGAGCTGTGGTTGGACGGGCCGCCCTCGCGATGCGCCGCGTGAAGGAAACGGACCCCGCGGTGGACAACGTCCGCTTCGGCGACTGGCTCGGCGCCCGGTGGCAGAACGAGCACGCGCGCCGTAACCTCTGGGACCTGTTCGCGGTCTCGTCGCTGAACGTCAACGGCGACGACGCCAGCCTGGCGCTCGCCGCGGTGGTGGTGAAGACCGGCCTGATCGGCAAGAACGACGCCGCGGACATCGGCGTCCCCGCGCTGCCGCTCGGCGAGCTGCACGGCGACGCCGCCGCCCGCGTCCTGGAAAAGCTGGGCGCCACGATCCAGCTGAACGCCAAGGTCGCCGCCATCCACCCCGCGCAACCCCCCGTCGCTGACCCCGTCGGCGCGGAACAGAATGATCCGTTCCGCATCGAACTGGGGAGGGGTGAGGCGGGAGATGGCGGACCGGCCACAATCCCTGCGGACGCGGTGGTGCTGGCCGTCACGCCGGAGCAGGCCGCCAAGCTGATCCCGGCGGACGCGCTGCCGTCCCGGACCGTGTCCGGCTGGTCTGGCCTTGGCGCGTCGCCGATCCTCAACGTGCACGTGATCTACGACCGCACGGTGCTCGACCTCCCGTTCGCCGCGGCGGTGAACTCGCCGGTCCAGTGGATCTTCGATCGCACGGCCATCTCCGGCCTCGCCACTGCGGGCGCGCAATACCTCGCGCTGTCCCAGTCGGCCGGGGACGAGTGGGTGGAGCGGCCGGTCGCGGAACTACGCGAGATATTCGTACCTGCCCTGGCGGATCTGCTGCCGAAGGCGCGCGATGCTAACGTTGCCGAGTTCTTCGTGACCCGGGAACGACGAGCGACGTTTCGCCAGGTACCTGGCAGCGCGGCGCTGCGGCCCGCGGCGGCGACGAGGCTGCCCGGGCTGGTCCTGGCCGGCGCGTGGACCGACACCGGGTGGCCAGACACGATGGAGGGCGCGGTCCGCAGCGGCCTGGCCGCCGCGGCCGAGCTCGAGATGTACCGGACCAGAAGTCCGCAGGTAACCGTTAACTCCGATTCGTTGGGGGTAAGTCCGTGACTGCTGTGATGCCTGAGGGTGTGGCCCTGGCGCGAGACCTGGTCGGTCCCGCGACCGAGGCGGCGATCGCCCGGCTGACCCCCGAAGTCCGCAAGGTTGCCGCCTACCACCTCGGCTTCGCCGACGCCGAGGGGAACCCGATCCGGAGCGGCAGTGGCAAGGCGCTGCGGCCGGCGCTGGCGCTGCTCTCCGCGCGCGCGGCGGGTGCGTCCCCGGAGCGCGGTGTCACCGCCGCCGTCGCGGTCGAGATGGTGCACAACTGGTCGCTGCTGCACGACGACATCATGGACGGCGACACCGAGCGGCGGCACCGGCCGACGGCGTGGACCGTGTTCGGCGTCGGCGCCGCGATCCTGGCCGGCGACGCGCTGCTCGCGCTCGCGCAGGAACTGCTGCTGGAGTCCGAGGCGCCGCAGGGCGCGTGGGCGGCCCGCTGCCTGTCCGCGGCGGTCACCCGGCTGATCGCGGGACAGGGCAACGACCTCGCGTTCGAGAAGCGCGACGACGTGACGCTGGCCGAGTGCTTGGACATGGCGGGTGACAAGACGGCCGCGCTGATGGCCTGCGCGTGCAGCATCGGCGCGGTGCACCTGGGCGCGCCGCCGGCGCTGGCGATGGGCCTGGCCGGGTTCGGCGCGCACGTGGGCCTCGCGTTCCAGCTCACCGACGACCTGCTCGGCATCTGGGGCGCGCCGGAGGTGACCGGCAAGCCGGTCCGCGCGGACCTGCGCGCCAGGAAGAAGTCGCTGCCGGTCGTCGCCGCGCTGAGCAGCGGACTGCCCGAGGCCGCCGAACTGCGCACTCTGCTTCTCAGCCCGGACGTGCTGTCCGAAGCAGAACTGCTCCGCGCCGCCGACCTGGTCGTCGCGGCGGGCGGACGGCAGTGGGCGGAAAACGAGGCCGACGCACAGCTCGCCGCCGCTAACGCTAGCCTGGCCGAGGTCGAGGTGCCGGCCGACGTGCGCGCCGAGCTGACCGCGATCGCCGAGTTCATCACGGCGCGCCAGTGGTAGCCGAACACACCCACACCCCAGATCGCGAAATGTCGGATTTGTCCCCCGGCGGGGTGCGGGCCGAGGCGGACACGGCGCTGAAGCGCGCCAGCGAGCACCTGCTCTCGCTCCAGCATCCCGAGGGGTGGTGGCAGGGCGAGCTCGAGACGAACGTGACGATGGACGCCGAAGACCTGCTGCTGCGCGAGTTCCTCGGCATCCGGGACGAGGCGGCGCTGGCGGCGGCCGGCCGGTGGATCCGCTCGCAGCAGCGGGCGGACGGCACCTGGGCGAATTTCTACGGCGGGCCCGGCGACCTGTCCACCACCATCGAGGCCTACGTCGCGCTGCGCCTGGCCGGCGACGAGCCGGACCAGCCGCACATGCGGCGCGCTTCGGCATGGATCCGCGGGCAGGGCGGCGTCGAGGCGAGCCGGGTGTTCACCCGGATGTGGCTGGCGCTGTCCGGCAAGTGGTCCTGGGACGAGCTGCCGGTGATCCCGCCGGAGCTGATCTACCTGCCGTCCTGGTTCCCGCTGAACATCTACGACTGGGGCTGCTGGGCGCGTCAGACGATAGTGGCGCTCGCCGTCGTGCAGTCGTTCCGCCCGTCGCGACCGCTGTCGTTCGACATCGACGAGCTGAAGACAGCCAGCTCCGGCCAGCAGAGTACGCCGGTTCGTCCGCCGGCCGATCCGTGGGCGCGCGCCTTCAACACCCTCGATCGCCTCCTCCATCTTTACCGACCGGTAAAGTCGGTTAGGGGAGCCGCGCTGCGGCGGTGTGCGGAGTGGATCATCGCCCGGCAGGAGAAGGACGGCTGCTGGGGCGGCATTCAGCCGCCGTGGGTGTACTCGCTGATGGCGCTCGACCTGCTCGGCTATGACCTCAAGCACCCGGTGATGGCGCGCGGGCTGGCCGGCCTGGACCGGTTCACGATCACCGAACAGACCCCGGATGGCACGGTGCGCCGCCTTGAGGCGTGCCAGTCGCCGGTGTGGGACACGGTGCTGACGATGATCGCGCTCGCCGACGCGGGCCTGCCCGGCGACCATCCGGCCCTGGAGAGCGCCGCGAACTGGGTGCTCGGTGAGGAGATCCGGGGTCCGGGGGACTGGCAGGTGCGCCGCCCGAACGTCGCCCCGGGCGGCTGGGCGTTCGAGTTCGACAACGACAACTATCCGGACACCGACGACACCGCCGAGGTGATTCTCGCGCTGCGCCGGGTACGTGTGGCCGATCAGGGAGCGATACAGCGGGGCCTGGAGTGGCTCACGGGAATGCAGTCGAAGGACGGCGGCTGGGGTGCCTTCGACGCGGACAACACCCGGGCGCTGGTGAACAAGCTGCCGTTCTGCGACTTCGGCGCGGTGATCGACCCGCCGTCGGCGGACGTGACCGCGCACATCGTGGAGGCGTTCGCCGCCGAGGGCCAGGCAACCTCGCAAGCGTGCAAGCGCGGCGTGGTGTGGCTGCTGAAGGCCCAGGAGGCGGACGGATCATGGTTCGGCCGGTGGGGCGCGAACTACCTGTACGGGACCGGGGCGGTCGTGCCCGCGCTGATCGCGGCCGGGGTCCAGCCAAGCAAGCCGTGCATCCGGCGGGCCGTCGCCTGGCTGGAACGGCACCAGAACGAGGACGGCGGCTGGGGCGAGGACCTGCGCTCCTACGACGACCCGGCGCTGGGCGGCCAGGGCGAGTCCACCGCGTCGCAGACCGCGTGGGCGCTGCTGGCGCTGCTCGCCGCCGGCGAGCGAGACGGCAAGGCGGTCGAGGCCGGCGTGCGCTGGCTTGCCGCTACGCAGCTGCCGAACGGCTCCTGGGATGAGCCGTGGTTCACCGGGACCGGGTTCCCTGGTGACTTCTACATCAACTACCACCTCTACCGGCTGGCCTTCCCGGTGAGCGCGCTCGGCCGGTACCTGAGGGAAACCTGATGACTGACGGGTTGCTGATCTGCACGCCGCTTGGGTTCGAGGCCCGGGCGGTCCGGCGCGGCCTGACCTCCTCGGACACGACCGTGCTGCGCACCGGGTACGGCACCGTGCGGGCGGGGCGCGTTGCCCAGGAGATTAGCCACCGCCGTTATGGCCAACTCGTGGTGATGGGGGTCGGCGGTGCGCTGAGCACCGACCTCAAGCCGGGAGACCTGGTAGTAGGCACTCGCGTCGGTGACATCGACTGTCCGTCGGCGGCGCTGCTCGCCGCCGAGCTGCGGCGGGCCGGGCTGACCGTTCACCTGGGACCGATCGTGACCGTGGACCACCTGGTCCGGAAGGCCGAACGGGCCGAACTCGCCGAGACCGGTGCGATCCTCGTGGACATGGAGTCGGCGCCGCTGGCCGGCGCGGCGGGCGGGCGGCCGGTCGCGGTGGTGCGCGCGGTCTCCGACAACCCGGACCGGCCGGTGGCCGGCATCGTGTCCGGCGGGCTCGCGGCGCTGCGTTCCTTGCGCAAAGCGGCGCCGGCGGTGGAGCGCTGGGCCTCGGCGTGTGCGTCACGGGACGTGCTGCTGGCCGGGCCGCGGTCGTTCTGTGCCGGCGTGGAGCGGGCCATCGAGATCGTGGAGCGGGCGCTCGAGCAGCAGGGCGCGCCGGTGTACGTGCGCAAGGAGATCGTGCACAACAAGCGCGTGGTCACCGACCTGGCCGGGCGCGGCGCGGTGTTCGTGGACGAGCTGGCGCAGGTGCCGGACGAGGCAACCGTGGTGTTCTCCGCGCACGGGGTGTCGCCGGCCGTGCGGGCCGAGGCGGCGGGGCGCGGGCTGTCGGTGATCGACGGGACGTGCCCGCTGGTGTCGAAGGTGCACGCGGAGGCGCGGCGGTTCGCCGCCGACGGGTACACGGTGGCGCTGATCGGGCACGCCGGCCACGAGGAGGTCGAGGGCACGCTGGGCGAGGCGCCCGATTCGATGGTCCTCGTGCAGACCGCCGAGGACGTGGCGGCACTCGAATCGCGCGACAAGATCGCGTACCTGATGCAGACCACGCTGTCGGTCGACGAGGCGGCGGACGTGGCGGGCGCGCTGCGCTCGCGCTTCCCGCAGGTGCGCGCGCCGGGCAGCGACGACATCTGCTACGCGACCACGAACCGGCAGGCGTCGGTGCGCGCGGTCGCGGCGGACTCTGAGCTGGTCCTGGTCGCGGGGTCGGCGAATTCCTCGAACTCGGTGCGCCTCGTGGAGGTGTGCGAGCGGGCCGGGACTCCGGCCCGGCTGATCGACGGCGCGTCGGACATCGAGCTGTCCTGGCTGGCCGGCGTGACGCGGATCGGGCTCACCGCGGGCGCGTCCGCGCCGCCGGCCGTGGTGTCGGAGATCATTTCGGCGTTGTCCGGGCTCGGCCCGGTTTCTGTGTCCGAGCGGGTGACGACCACCGAGTCGATCCGCTTTGGGCTCCCCAAGGAGGTAAGGCACTAATGGCTGTTTCGTTGCGTCAGTCTGTCCGCATGGGTTCGTACCTGGCCAAGCAGAAGCTCAAGGGGAACAAGAAGTTTCCCGTGCTGCTTGAGCTCGAGCCGCTGTTCGCGTGCAACCTGAAGTGCGCGGGCTGCGGGAAGATCCAGCAGCCGCACACCGTCCTGAAGCAGCGGATGCCGGTGGAGCAGGCGCTCGCGGCGGTCGAGGAGTGCGGCGCGCCGATGGTGTCGCTGGCCGGCGGCGAGCCGCTGATGCACCCGCAGATCCACGAGATCGTGAACGAGCTGATCAAGCGGAAGAAGTTCGTGTTCCTGTGCACGAACGCGCTGCTGCTGCCGAAGAAGCTGGACAACTTCAAGCCGTCCCCGTACTTCGCGTTCGTCGTGCACATCGACGGGCTCAAGGAGCGGCACGACGAGTCGGTCTGCAAGGAAGGCGTGTTCGACGAGGCCGTGGCCGCGATCAAGCTGGCCAAGTCGCGCGGGTTCAAGGTCAACACGAACACCACGTTCTTCAACACCGACACGCCGCAGACGGTCATCGACGTGCTGAACTACCTGAACGACGACCTGGGCATCGACGAGATGGAGATCTCGCCGGCCTATGCCTACGAGAAGGCGCCGGACCAGGAGCACTTCCTCGGCGTCGAGGAGACGCGGGAACTGTTCCGCAAGGCGTTCGCGGAGGGGCGGCGGAAGAAGTGGCGGCTCAACCACTCGCCGCTGTTCCTTGACTTCCTCGAGGGCAAGCAGGACTTCCAGTGCACGCCGTGGGGCATCCCGTCGTACTCGCTGCTCGGCTGGCAGCGGCCGTGCTACCTGATGGCGGACGGGTACGCCAAGTCCTGGAAGGAACTGATCGAGGAAACGGACTGGGACGCGTTCGGCCGCGGCAAGGATCCCCGGTGTGCGAACTGCATGGCGCACTGCGGGTACGAGCCTTCGGCCGTGCTGGCGACGGTCGGATCCCTGAAGGAGTCCATCCGCGCGTTCCGCGGCTGAGCGCAGCCGCTGGCACTCAGGAAGTCGGGGAGTTTCCGGAGTTAGCGTTCAGGGGCCATTCAGCAAGCAGGATCAGGATCTGGACTGGCGCTGGATCTGACCGGGGCGGCCGTATTCGGCGGACCCCGGCGGATCCCGGCGCCGCCATGTCGGCTCTCGGCATTCGGCGCACGGTGCCGGCGCCGCGGTCCTCCAGGAGTCCAGATGTTCTTCACCTATCTCCGGCGTGAACTGCGGCGCCGGATGCGGCAGGCCGTGTTCATCGCGCTCGGCCTCGCGCTCGGTATCGGCCTGGTGATCACGGTGACCGCGGCGTCGTCCGGGGTCAAGAACGCCCAGGGCACGGTGCTGCACGCGCTCTACGGCGTCGGCACCGACGTGACCGTGACCAAGGCCCCCGCGGCGGGGTCGTTCACCCCCGGCCAGTTCGGCTTCGGCTTCCGCACCGGGACCGGCAAGCGGCCCGCGGCCGGAACCAAGATCAACAACACCACGCTGCGGCAGGGCGCCGCGCTCGCTTCGATCAGCTCCTCGGCGGTCAGCACCGTCGCCGACGTGCATGACGTCGCGGCGGCGGCCGGCGGTCTGACGCTGAACGACACGACGATCAGTGGCACCATGCCGGCCATCAACTTCAACGGTGGCGGGCCGGGCAGCGGCGACGGCTCCGGCTCTGGCTCCGGCTCTGGCTCTGGCTCTGGCTCTGGCTCTGGCTCGGGCGGGCAGAACTTCCGGAGCAGCTTCAACTTCGGCTCGTTCAGCGTCGAGGGCGTGGACCTGGACAACGGCGAACTCGGCCCGCTCAGCGCCGGCAAGCTCAGCTCCGGGCGAACGTTCGCCAGCGCGGACGCGACGTCCGACGTCGCCGTGCTCGATTCTTCGTACGCCACGCAGAACAAGCTGTCGGTGGGGTCCACGATCCAGATCGGCAACAGCTCGGGTACCGCGACGAACTTCAGGGTCGTCGGCATCGTCAGCGAGCCGGCCGGGGACAACCCGTCGGACGTGTACATCCCGCTGGCGGTCGCGCAGAACCTCGCGAACATGAAGAACGACGTCAACACGATCTACGTCGCGGCCGCGAACTCCGCCGACATCGGCGCGGTGCAGACCTCGATCGAGAAGGCGCTGCCTGGCGACACCGTCACCACGTCCAGCGACCTGGCCAGCGAGGTTACCGGTTCGCTGAGCAACGCGTCCAGCCTGGCCAACAGCCTCGGCAAGTGGCTGGCGATCGCGGTGCTGGTCGCTGCGTTCGGTCTCGCCTCGCTGCTGACGATGGCGGCCGTGTCCCGCCGGGTGCGCGAGTTCGGCACGCTGAAGGCGCTCGGCTGGAAGAGCCGGCGGATCATCGGCCAGGTGATGGGCGAGGCGCTGACGATGGGCGTGATCGGTGGCGTCGCCGGCATCGGCCTCGGCTTCGCCGGAGCCGGGCTGGTGTCCAAGTTCTCCCCGAAGCTGTCGGCGACGCTGCCGCAGACGACCGGGTCGGCCACACCGGGCGGCGCCCGGAACTTCGGGTTCGGCAACGGCACCGGCGGCGGATTCAACGGGAACGGCGCCGGCCGGTTCAGCGCGGCGCGGGCCGCAGACGCGGCCAACCACATGGTCGGGGTGCACCTGTCCGCGTCGGTGAGCACGACGGCCATCCTGCTCGCGGTGCTGCTCGCCGTGGCTGGCGGGCTGATCGCCGGAATGTTCGGCGGATGGCGCGCCGCGCGGCTGCGGCCCGCCGCAGCGCTGGCCAAGGTCAGCTGACCAGGTTACGGAGGGAACGGTTTCGATGTACAAGCTCAGCGATGTCACGAAGAACTATCAGAAGGGGCGGGGCGCGGTCGCGGCCCTGCGTGGCGTGGACCTCGTGGTTGAGGACGGCGAGTGGCTGGCCATTCAGGGCCCGACCGGGCACGGCAAATCGACCCTGCTCCAGATCCTCGGCGGCCTTGACCGGCCGTCCAGCGGGATGGTCGAATTCGACGGCCGTGACCTGGCGCAACTCAGGGAGGCCGAGGTGACCCGGGTGCGCGCGGCCTCGATCGGGTTCGTGTTCCAGACGTTCAACCTCGTGCCGACGCTGTCCGCGCAGGAGAACGTGGAGGCCGCGCTGGTCCCGCTACGGGTTCCCGCCGCGTCGCGGCGGCAGCGGGCGGCGGCCGCGCTGGAGACGGTCGGCCTCGGCGACCGGCTGCGGCACGTCCCCGGCGAGCTGTCCGGCGGCCAGCAGCAGCGGGTCGCGATCGCGCGCGCCCTGGTCAAGGAGCCCAAGGTGCTGCTCGCCGACGAGCCCACCGGGAACCTGGACGAGGACACCAGGGACGAGATCATCGGGCTGCTCGAGAAGTTGTGGCGCGAGCACGGCCTCACGATGGTGCTGGTCACCCACGACAGCTGGGTCGCCCGGCGGGCGCAGCGGATCGGCGTGATGAAGCACGGCCGGCTGGGTTTCAAGAAGACCGCCGCGGTGAAGCAGGCGGCGCCGGTGCCTCGCCCGGCCCCCGTCGAGGAGCCGGAGTCGGAGTAGCCTGAGGGTATGCGTTCGAAGGGAATCGCGGCTGGCCTGGCCGCCATCGGTGTGGCCGTCGCCACCGAGCTGAAGAAACCCGCCGAAGAGCGGACCTGGCATGGCGAGATCGCCGGGTTCATCCCGTACGACCTGCGCCCGCCCACCGTGGACGGCGCCAAGCGGAAACTGTGGGACCCGACCGGTAAGTTCTGGTCGCCGTCGGTGTTCGGCGTCGGCTGGACGCCCAACCTCGGGCGGCTGGCCGCCCAGTTCGGCCTGCTGGAGTCGGCCGGGAC
>DASRFJ010000223.1:0-14379 GCA_035651595.1 Streptosporangiaceae bacterium
CGCCCCGCCCCCGCCCCGCCCCGCGCCGGCCCCGTGCCCGCCCCGCGCCGGCCCCGCGCCGGCCCCGTGCCCGCCGCGCCGCCAGCCGCCCCCCGTCGGCCGCGCCGGCCTGCGCCGCCCGCCGCCCCGCCCGGCCCCCCAGCCCGCAAAGACATTTCACGACATTTGCGGATATGCGCTCGGGGTCGAAATTATTGCGGACACTTACCCTCCCACTTTGGGGGGGTAAGTGTCCGCAATGATTGGCGGGGGTGTTCGAGCCGACTACGGCGACTCGGAGTAGCGGGCGATTTGGCGGATTTTGTTCATCGCGTCCAGCGCCGCGACCTTGTAGGCCTCGGCCAGCGTCGGGTAGTTGAACACGGCGTCGACCAGGTAATCGACGGTTCCGCCGCAGCCCATCACCGCCTGGCCGATGTGCACGAGTTCGGTAGCGCCGGTGCCGAACACATGCACGCCGAGCAGCGTCCGGGTCTCCAGCGAGACGAGCAGCTTCAGCACGCCGTACGAGTCGCCGATGATCTGACCGCGGGCCAGCTCACGGTAGCGGGACACCCCGACCTCGAACGGCACGCTGTCCTTGGTGAGCTGCTCCTCGGTACGGCCGACGAAGCTGATCTCCGGGATGCTGTAGATGCCGATGGGCTGGAGCGGCGCCAGCTCGTGCAGCGGCTCGCCGCACGCGTGGTGCGCCGCCAGCCGTCCCTGCTCCATGGACGTCGCGGCGAGAGCGGGGAAGCCGATGACGTCGCCGACCGCGTAGATGTGCGGCACCGAGGTACGGAAGAAGTCGTCCACGTGGATCCGGCCGCGCGCGTCCGCGGTCAGGCCCGCCGCTTCGAGGTTCAGCTCGTCGCTCATGCCCTGCCGGCCGGCCGAGTACATCACGGTGTCCGCCGGGATCTTCTTGCCGCTGAGCAGCGTCGCGATGGCGCCGCCGTCGTGGGCCTCGACCGAGGACACCGTCTCCCCGAACCGGAACGTCACCGCGAGGTCGCGCAGGTGGTATTTCAGCGCCTCGACGACCTCGTCGTCGCAGAACTCCAGCATCCGGTCGCGCTGCTCGACCACGGTGACCTTCGTGCCGAGCGCGGCGAACATGGACGCGTACTCGATGCCGATGACCCCCGCGCCCGCGACGACCATGGAGCGCGGCACGCGTTCGAGGTGCACGATCCCGTCGGAGTCGATGACCGTGCGCTCGTCGAACTGGACGCTGGCCGGCCGGGCTGGCTTGGTGCCGGTGGCGATGACGATCTTGTCGGCGGTCACCGCGCGGACCCGGCCGTTGTCGTCGACCTCGACCGTGTGCGGGTCGGCGAAGCTGCCGGTGCCGGTCAGCGCCGTGACCCGGTTGCGGGAGAGCTGGCTGCGGACCACCTCCATCTCGCGGCCGACCACGTGGCTGGTGCGGGCCGCCAGGTCGGCAATGGTGATCTCGTCCTTCACGCGGTACGACTGCCCGTACATCTCCCGCTGGGCCAGGCCGGTGAGGTACAGGATCGCCTCACGCAGCGTCTTGGACGGGATCGTCCCCGTGTTGAGACAGACCCCGCCGATCATGTCGCGGCGCTCGATGATGGCCACCTGCCGCTCGAGCTTCGCCGCGGCGATCGCGGCCTTCTGGCCACCCGGCCCCGAGCCGATCACCAGCACGTCAAAGTCGTACATACGCACCAGTGTGACCTCAGAACCCGAACAACGTCCACGGTGCGTCGGCCTGGGCTAGCATCGCGGTCAGCCGGTCCAGCGCCCCCGGCCTCAGCTCCCGCAGTCGGCAGGCCGGCCCCGCCGGGAATGGCACGGACGAACTCGTCGGCCTCGTCGGCGGTGACGGGCCTGATCTCATACCCCATGGTCGTTGTGTGTACCACAGCATCGGTGGGCCAGAATGGTGGCTATGGGTACTACCGCCGTGGGGACCGGCCTGCGGACGTTCCTGCACGGGCTGCCCGGTGTGGACCGGGTCGGCGCCGAGGCGCGGGCCGTCATGCTGGCCAGCCGGTCGATCAAGACGACCGCGAAGCAGTGGGCGATCGACCTGGCGATCTCCATGATCGACCTGACCACGCTGGAGGGCCAGGACACGCCGGGCAAGGTCCGCGCGCTGTGCGCCAAGGCCAAGCTGCCCGATCCGGCCGATCCCACCGCGCCGAGGGTGGCCGCCGTCTGCGTCTACCCGGACCTGGCGCACGTCGCGGCCCAGGCACTGGAGGGGACCGGGATCCACGTGGCGAGCGTCGCCACCGCGTTCCCCAGCGGCCGGTCCAGCCTGGACGTCAAGCTCGCCGACGTGAAGTCCGCGGTCGCGGCCGGTGCCGACGAGGTCGACATGGTCATCGACCGCGGCGCCTTCCTGGCCGGAGATTACAGCCGGGTACACGACGAGATCGTCGCGGTGAAGGAAGCCTGCGGGCAGGCCCATCTCAAGGTGATCCTGGAGACGGGGGAACTGGCGACCTACGACCACGTGCGCCGCGCGTCGTGGCTCGCGATGCTGGCCGGTGCCGACTTCATCAAGACCTCGACCGGCAAGGTGAACCCGGCGGCCACGCTCCCGGTGACGATGATCATGCTGGAGGCGGTGCGCGACTTCCGCGAGGCGCACGGCCGCCAGGTGGGGGTCAAGCCGGCCGGCGGCATCCGCACCAGCAAGGACGCGATCCGCTACCTGGTCCTGGTTAACGAGACCGCGGGAGAGGACTGGCTGGACCCGGACTGGTTCCGGATCGGCGCGTCCAGCCTGCTGAACGACCTGCTGATGCAGCGAACCAAGATCAAGACCGGCCGGTACGAAGGCCCCGACTACTACACGCTGGACTAGAGACATGCCCAAGTTCGAGTACGCGCCAGCGCCCGAGTCGCGGTCGATCGCCAGCATCGCCGAATCTTACGGGCTGTTCATCGACGGTAAGTTCACCGACACGGTCGACGGCCGGATGTTCAAGACGATCTCGCCGGCCTCCGAGGAGGTGCTGGCCGAGGTCACCGAGGCGGGTCCCGCGGACGTGGACCGCGCGGTGACCGCGGCGCGCCGGGCCTACGAGCAGACCTGGGCCCCGATGCCGCCTGCCCAGCGGTCGAAGTACCTGTTCCGCATCGCGCGGATCATCCAGGAGCGGGCCCGCGAGCTGGCCGTGCTGGAGTCGCTCGACAACGGCAAGCCGATCCGGGAGAGCCGGGACACCGATATCCCGCTGGTGGCGGCGCACTTCTTCTACTACGCGGGCTGGGCGGACAAGCTCGAATACGCGGGCTACGGGACGTCGCCGAAGCCGCTGGGCGTGGCCGGACAGGTGATTCCGTGGAACTTCCCGATGCTGATGCTGGCGTGGAAGATCGCACCGGCGCTGGCCTGCGGCAACACGGTGGTTCTCAAGCCGGCCGAGACCACGCCGCTGACCGCGCTGGCGTTCGCGGAGATCTGCCAGCAGGCAGACCTGCCCCCTGGCGTGGTGAACATCGTCACCGGCGCGGGGGACACCGGCCGCGCGCTGGTCGAGCACCCCGGCATCGACAAGGTAGCCTTCACCGGATCCACCGAGGTCGGCAAGCAGATCGCGAAGGCGTGTGCGCGCGCACACAAGAAGAACACGCTGGAGCTCGGCGGCAAGGCCGCGAACATCGTGTTCGAGGACGCCCCGGTCGACCAGGCGGTCGAGGGCATCGTCAACGGGATCTTCTTCAACCAGGGCCACGTGTGCTGCGCCGGATCCAGGCTGCTCGTCCAGGAGTCGGTATACGAGCAGGTCATCGACGCCCTGAAGCACCGCATGGAAAAACTGCGGATCGGGGATCCGCTGGACAAGAACACCGACATCGGCGCGATCAACTCGGCCGCGCAGCTGGCCAAGATCCGCGAGCTATCGAAGGTCGGTGAGGAAGAGGGGGCCGCACGCTGGTCGCCGCCGTGCGAACTGCCCGCGCACGGCTTCTGGTTCCCACCGACGATCTTCACCGGCGTGTCGCAGGCACACCGGATCGCGCGGGAGGAGATCTTCGGGCCGGTGCTGTCCGTGCTGACGTTCCGGACCCCGGAGGAAGCCATCCAGAAGGCCAACAACACGCCGTACGGCCTGTCCGCCGGCGTGTGGACCGAGAAGGGCTCGCTGATCTTGTGGATGGCCGCCCGGTTGCGGGCCGGCGTTGTGTGGGCGAACACGTTCAACCGGTTCGATCCAGCATCGCCGTTCGGCGGATATAAAGAGTCGGGCTACGGGCGCGAGGGCGGCCGGCACGGGCTGGAGGCCTACCTCGATGTCTGACGCCATAAGACTCGCCGTGCGCAAGACGTACAAGCTGTACATCGGCGGCGCGTTCCCCAGATCGGAGAGCGGACGGTCCTACGTGGTAACCGACCATCGCGGCGGCTTCCTCGCTAACGCGGCGATGGCGTCGCGCAAGGACGCGCGGGACGCGGTGTCCGCGGCGCGCAAGGCGTTTCCCGGCTGGTCCGGAGCGACCGCGTACAACCGCGGGCAGGTGCTGTACCGGGTCGCCGAGGTGATGGAGGGCCGCCGCGGGCAGTTCGTCGCGGAGGTCCGCGCCGCCGAAGGTGTGTCCGCCGCGAAGGCGGAGGCCGCAGTGGACGCCGCCATCGACCGCTGGGTCTGGTACGCCGGGTGGTCCGACAAGGTCGCCCAGGTACACGGCTCGTCGAATCCCGTCGCCGGGCCGTACTTCAACTTCTCCCTGCCCGAGCCGACCGGGGTGGTGGCGGTGCTCGCCCCGTCCAAGGCACCGCTGCTCGGGTTCGTCTCGGTGGTCGCGCCGGCCATCGTGAGCGGCAACACCGTGGTCGCCCTAGCGTCGGAACGGCACCCGCTGCCCGCCGTCTCGCTGTCCGAGGTGCTCGCCACCTCCGATGTCCCCGGCGGCGTGGTCAACGTGCTGACCGGCCGGCTGGCGGAGATCGCGCCGTGGCTGGCCTCGCACATGGACGTGAACGCCATCGATCTGTCGGGGGCCGGCGACCAGTTGTCCGACGACCTCGCCGTCGCCGCGACGGACAACCTCAAGCGCGTGGTCCGCCTCGCCGACGGCGACTGGTCCAGGACCCCGTCCCTGGACCGCATGCTCGCCTACCTGGAAACAAAGACCGTCTGGCACCCCGCGGGCACGTGAACCACAGTGATGACCTGCGGCATCTGGCGGCCGCGATCGAGGTGGCGCGGCGGGCACGGGCGAACGGCAACCACCCGTTCGGCGCCGTGCTGGTGGTGGACGGCGAGCAGGTGCTCGAGGCGGAGAACACGGTGGTCACCGGCCGGGACCGGACCGGGCACGCGGAGATCAACCTGGTCCGCAAAGCCGAGGCGAAGCTCAGCGACGACCAGCTCACCAGGGCGACCCTGTACACGAGCACCGAGCCGTGCGCGATGTGCTCGGGCGCCATCTACTGGACCGGCGTCGCCAGCGTCGTCTACGGCCTGGCCGAGACCGAACTCATCACGATTACTGGCGATAACCCGGACAACCGGACCCTGGCGCTGCCGTGCCGCGAGGTGTTCGCCCGCGGCCAGCGCCGGGTCGACGTCACCGGCCCCCTCCTCACCGAGCAAGCGAAGCAGGTCCACGAGGGCTTCTGGTGATAACAGGGCTAGAGCGAGGCGGCGGCTGATCGCGCCCAGCTCGTGTACCGCACCGTCCTCGCGCGGCGTGCCGGCGTACGCGATCACCAGGTCCCGCGACACCGACACATACAGCCCCTGGCCGCCGAAGCCGCTCTTGAACAGATCCCCGTCCTCGTACACGCAGTTCCACTGCCGGCTCGGCGGCCACGGCACCACGGGCTCGGCGCCCGGATACCGCAGCGCCAGCCCGTCGCGCGAGCGTATCCGCCGCAGGTGTTCCGCGCTGATCACGGACGCGGCGGTGAACAGCATGCCGAACCGCGCCAGGTCGCGCAGCCGCATCGACAGGCCGCCGTGGATCGCGGGCGCGCCGTCCGCCGAGACGCACAGCGACAACGGCGCCTCGAACCCGCCGCGGGACCAGATCTCGCGCGCGAGCACGGCGTCCAGCGACAGGCCCGTCACCCGCGAGACCAGCCAGCCGAGCACGAACGTGTTCACCGACGTGTACTCGTACACCTCGCCCGACGGGCCGGCCGACGACAGCGAGGACACCACCGAGTACGCCGTCTCCGGCACCGGCGGCCGCCAGCCGAGCGTGGCCTCGAACCGGTAGAACGGGTCGGCCGGGTCGGTGTACGCGCCGGGATTGCCCACCTCACGGCAGTCGATGCCCGAGGCCATGCCGAGCACGTCCCGCACCGGCACCCCGGCCCAGCCCGATCCGGCCAGCTCCTTGACGTAGGCATCCACCGGGCGCGAAAGGTCGACCTGGCCGCGCTCCTCGAGCAGCCCGACCAGCACGGACGCGAACACCTTGGAGACCGACATCAGCAGGTGCCGGTCGTCCGGCCGCATCCGCGGGTACCGCTCGAAGACGATCCGCCCGCCGCGCACGACGACGATCCCGCTCACCGGCGCGGCCGCCACGTACGCGTCGAGCGACATCCCGGCGCCGGTGTCGAACCCGGCGACCGTCGCGAGCTCATCCTCCGCCAGCGGCAGGACCGGCCCAGCGGGCGGGATCTCCACCGAAGGGAACAGCGTCCCGGCATGCAGGTACGCCCACGCGGACGGCTCGCCGCCCATGTCCCAGTTGGTCAGCGTGAGGTCACCCGGACGGGCGCTCACGACGGCAGGCCGTGCTCGCGCAGCAGATGCGCCCCCAGCAGATCGTCGCCGAAGTCGTCGACCGGATTCCGCCATGCCGAGTGAATGTGCCGCCCGTTGTCCTGGGTGTTGTCGTGCTCGATGAGCAGCACCGGGCCCTGCACGCGGAAGTAATGCCGGCCGCCCGGCGCCGTGTCACCGGCCCAGGCGAACCACAGGTTCTCCAGGCCGGCCTCGCCGATGAGCCGGAGCTGCGCCGCGGCCACGTCGTCAGGCATCCGCCCGGTGAAAGCCGCGACGAGCGCCTCCAGCTCGCCGAGCTGGCCGGCGTTCAGCGCGTGCCCGGGCACCCCCTTCGGACCGTGCCGCACGTAGCTCAGGATGTCCCGTTCGGCGTCGTCGATCACGTACCCGGGTTCCGGCGCGAACACCGGATCGGGCCGTTCCACGTCCCCGATCCGCGGGACGATCCGCGTCGCGAGGTCGGGCGGCGGCCGGTGGTGGATCACCGCTGCCTTCCGCTGGGCGTCGTCGAGCGAGCTCACGAACCGGTAGCCGAGCTCCTCGTCATCCGACAGCGGCGCCAGCGTGCCGAACGACGACGGCTGGGAGCCGAGCAGCATCGGCGTGGGGGAGACGTACCGCCCGCCGGCGACCGTGTAGTTCAGCGAGACGTGATGCCCCGCGATCTGCCAGCCCCACGCACCCGCATCCCCCGGGGTGCCGAACATCTTCAGGCTGTACCGCCCGGGATCGAAGAGGCGGCGGGCCACGTCAGGCTGCGTCGCCATCGTGAGCGCCCGCAGCACGTGCTCCATGGCGATCACCGAGACGACCTTCGCGTAGCCGGGCATGCTCGTCCCGGCCGCGATCAGCTCGTGCGCGAGCTTGCGCTGCCCGTCGTCCAGCTCGCCGAGCTGGAGACCGAGCCGTTCCGGCACCGGCAGGAACGACCAGTCGCGCCGCTGCGCCTCGTCGGCGAAGTCGAAGCAGATCTTCTCCCGCTGCGCCCCAGTGAGCGCGCCCAGCAGTCGCGACGCGGCAGTCGCCATGGCCTCTGCGGTCTCGCGGCATTCCATCTTGGCATCATAACGACAAGCGTTCCTCCCGTCGGGACCCTGCGCCGCCAGCCCGCGGGGACGTGCGCGAGCGGTCCCGCGACGATGTTGCAGGAGCGGGCGGGTGGCTGGTGTCGAGGTGCTGCAACAGGGTTTGTGGGCGATGCTGGCAAGGTGAGCCACAAGCACTGGCACCACCACCACCATTCGCATGAGCCGGACGCCGACGACGCGGCGGGCATGCGGGCACTGCGGGTCTCGCTGGCGGCACTCGGGCTGACCGCGTGCGCGCAGCTGGCGGTCGTCGCGCTGTCCGGCTCGGTCGCGCTGCTCGGCGACGCGCTGCACAACGCGGCCGACGCGCTGACCGCGGTGCCGCTCGGCGTCGCGTTCGTGCTCGGCCGCCGCCTGCCGAACCGGCGGTACACGTACGGGTACGGACGAGCCGAGGACCTGGCCGGGATCGTGGTCGTGCTGGTGATCGCGCTGTCTTCGGCGGGCGCGGTGGCCGCCGCGGCACAGCGCCTGCTGCATCCGCGCCCGGTCACCCACCTGGCCGCGGTGGCGGTCGCCGCGGGGCTCGGGTTCGCGGGGAACGAACTGGTGGCGCGGTACCGGATCCGCACCGGGCGGCGGATCGGCTCCGCGTCGCTGGTGGCGGACGGGCTGCACGCACGGACGGACGGCTTCACCTCGCTGGCCGTGCTGCTCGGCGCCGGGGGAGCGGCGCTGGGCTGGCGGTGGGCGGACCCCGCGGTCGGCCTGCTGATCACCGCGGCGATCCTCGGGGTCGGCTGGCAGGCCGGGCGTCAGGTGTTCCGGCGGCTGATGGACAGCGTCGATCCGGCGCTGACCGAGACGGCCGAGACGACGCTGCGCGCGGTGCCCGGCGTGCTGGGCACCGGCCAGGTCCGCCTGCGCTGGATCGGCCACCGGCTCCGCGCCGAATGCGACATCCAGGTCGACCCGGACGCCACCGCAACGACGGCACATCACGTGGCGGTCGAGGCCGAACACGCGCTGATCCACGCCATTCCGCGGCTGGTCGCCGCCGCGGTCCACGCCGACCCGTATCCCGCCGAAGGCGCGGACCACCATGCCGTGCTGGCGGATCACATGTCCCGTTAGTCGCGCCGACGTCGTTAGGAGACCTCGTTAGGAGATCCGGGGTATGACGGTCGAGAGCAGGGCGCCCATCCGCAGTGCCGACGCCTTGCCTGCCGCCACCACCTCGGCGTGGCTAAGGCCGTGGCCGGCCAGGCCGGCCGCCAGGTTCGTGACCAGCGAGATGCCGAGCACCTCGGCGCCGAGGTGCCGGGCGGCGATCGCCTCGAGCGCGGTCGACATGCCGACCAGGTCGGCGCCCAGCCGGCCGAGCATCGCGATCTCCGCGGGCGTCTCGTAGTGCGGCCCTGGCAGCATCGCGTAGACACCCTCGGCGAGGTCCTGGTCAGTCTCGCGGGCCAGAGAACGGAGCCGGGCCGAGTACAGGTCGGTGAGGTCGGTGAACCGCTGGCCCCGGGACGGCGGGGGACCGGCAAGCGGTGACGTTCCGGTCAGGTTCAGGTGATCGCTGATCAGCACCGGCTGGCCAACCTCCAGGCCTGGCCGGATGCCGCCGGCGGCGTTGGTCAGCACGATCGCGCGGCAGCCCGCCAGCGCCGCGGTGCGGACGCCGTGCACGACGGCCGACGGCGGCAGGCCCTCGTACAGGTGCACCCGGCCGAGGAAGACCAGGGCGCGCACCGGACCCACGCTGACCGTGCGGACGGTCGCCGTATGGCCGGCCACGGTCGACGGCGGGAAGCCGCCGAGGTCGGCGAGCGGGACTTCGGCGTCCGGCGTGCCGAGGGCGTCGGCGGCCGGAGCCCAGCCGGAGCCGAGCACAACGGCGACGTCGTGGGCCGGCTGGCCGGTCAGTTCGCCGAGCCGCGCGGCACTCGCCTCGGCCGCTTCGAATGGATCACTGGTCACGGCGAACTATCATCGCTTAGACGGCCAACGGGTGCGGCCCTGGGGTATCCCGGGTCGCATTCCGCTACCTTGGGAGATCGCCTCATGAGCACGCCCGAGACGGAACCGGACACCGCGGCTTCGGCCAAACCGGCCAAGCCCGCGGAGCCGGACCCGTGGAGCGATCCGCGGCTGCCGTGGGCCGGAAAGCCGCGCACGCAGGACATCCTGTGCTGGCTCGGCATCGTGTGCAGCGGCCTGTTCTACCTGGTGCTGATCCCGTGGCGGGCTTCGCTGGTGGGCACCCACCCGGTGCTCTCCGAACTGCTGAACGGCAGCACCGAGTCGATCATCTCCGCGGCGGCGTTCGCCAGGACCGGCCACGGCACGCTCATCGTCGCGCTGCTCGCCGCGATCCCCGGACTGATGAAATTCGACGTGATCTGGTGGTGGGCGGGCCGGCTGTGGGGCGAGAAGATCGTCATCCTGCTGTCCGGCAAGAGCCAGCGCGGGGTGAAATACATGCACCGGGTCCGGGTGGCCGGGCGGAAATTCCTGTGGCCCGCCGTGGTGGTCAGCTATTTCATCCCGATTCCCACGGCGATCATCTACGTGATCGCCGGCTGGGCCGGGATGCGGCTGGTCACGTTCCTGATCCTGGACGTGTTCGGCGCGCTGCTGTGGGCGGGGATGCTGGCCGGCCTCGGGTACGCGATCGGGCACCCCGCGGTGTCGGTCGCGAAGACGATCTCGCACTACGGGCTGTACTTCACGATCGCGCTCGTGGCGGTCGTCATCTTCTTCCAGATGCGGGCGTTCCGCGCGAACTCGGCAGGGCCGTCGTCGCCCGCCCCGTCGGCCACTCCCGCCACGGTGGCGAGCGACGAGAACGCCGGCTGACCTTCACCCCGCTCCCCACCGTGTCATTTGCGCAGTTGAGCCCGCTAGAGCGTGTCTGAGCGCACGGCCCGGCACCGCGTCCCCGTATTGACACGCTCTAGGCGGCTCGATTGCGTATTTGGCATGCTGGAGCGGTCAACGGACGCCGTAGAGGTGCTCTAGGGCGAGCTGGTCGAGCCGCTCGTAGCCCATGCCGCGGGTCGCCAGCGCGTCGATGGCCTGCGCGTCCGGGCGGAAGCCGCGCACGTCCCGCCACGTCTCGCCGGCCTCGAGCGTCGGCGACGACAGCTCCGCCACCCGGGACGCCGCCAGCGCGGAGACCACCTCCGGGTCGGCGCGGAACGCCCTTACCTTCGCCCGCAGGATCAGGTAGTTCCGCATGCACGCGGCGGCCGACTGCCACACGCCCTCGTCGTCCTCGGTGCGCGGCGGCTTGTAGTCGAAGTGGACCGGCCCGTCGTACCCGCCGGCCTCCAGGGTGTCGACCACCCAGAACGCCCCGCGCGCGTTCCCGGCGCCGAACCGCAGGTCCTGGTCGTACCGCGGCCCGTTCTGCCCGTTGAGGTCGATGTGGAACAGCTTGCCGTGCCACAGCGCCTGGGCGATCCCGTGCGCGTAGTTGACCCCGGCCATCTCCTCGTGGCCGACCTCCGGGTTGATGCCGACCATCTCGCCGTGCTCGAGCGACCCGATGAACGCCAGCGCGTGGCCGAGCGTCGGCAGCAGGATGTCGCCGCGGGGCTCGTTCGGCTTCGGCTCGATCGCGAAGCGGATCTCGAAGCCGTTGTCGCGGACGTACTCGCAGAGCAGGTTGAGCCCTTCGGCGTACCGGTCGAGGGCGGCGCGGATGTCCTTGGCCGCGCCGGACTCGGCGCCCTCCCGGCCGCCCCAGAAGACGTACGTCTTCGCGCCGAGTTCGGCGGCCAGGTCCAGGTTGCGCATCACCTTGGCGAGCGCGAACCGGCGCACCTCGCGCTCGTTCGCGGTGAACGCGCCGTCCTTGAACATCGGGTGGCCGAACAGGTTCGTGGTCGCCGTGGTCACCACCAGGCCGGTTTCGGCCAGCGCCTTGCGGAACGCGGCGATCCGCTCGTCCCGTTCCGCCTCCGTGGCGTCAAAGTCGAACACGTCGTTGTCATGAAAATTCACGCCATAGGCGCCGAGCTCCGCGAGCTTGCGCACGGCGCGGTCCGCGGGCATCTGCGGGCGGACCGCGGTCCCGAAGACATCCGTCCCCTGCCAGCCGACAGTCCATATACCGAACGAAAAACGGTCCTCCGGGCTGGGTTCGAAACTATCGGTCACAATGGTGTCCTTCCTGGCGCGGTTTGCGATCAGTCCATCGTTTCACGCCAGCCCGCGGTGTCGTCGCGGAGCCGGGCATACCGGCGGCGCAGCGCCGTGCCGGGCTCGGCCGAGTACGTCTCGGT
Source organism: Streptosporangiaceae bacterium (assembly GCA_035651595.1). GTDB lineage: Bacteria > Actinomycetota > Actinomycetes > Streptosporangiales > Streptosporangiaceae > JAFARZ01. The sequence continues at coordinate 12,025 of DASRFJ010000223.1, forward strand.
GACCGCGCGCGGCCACGGCGGCGGCTCGGCGGCGTCCGGCTGGGTCAGCACCCAGGCCGCCTGGCGGGCCGCGCCGAGCGCGACGTACTCGCCCGGCTCCGGCACCACCACCGGCACGCCGAAGACCGCGGGCGCGATCGCCCGGACCGCCGGGGACTGGGCGGCGCCGCCGATCAGCAGGACCCGCTCGGCGCTCACTCCGAGGGCGGTGACGTGGTCGATCGCGTCGGCGAGGGAGCACAGCACCGCCTCGACCGCCGCCCTGGCGAGGTTCGCCGGGGACATGTTCGCGCTGGTGAGCCCCCGGAGCACACCGGCGGCCTCCGGCCGGTTCGGGGTGCGCTCGCCGTCCAGGTAGGGAAGCAGCGTGAGGCCTTCGGCGCCCGGCGGCGCGGTGAGCGCGAGCTGGTCGAAGCTGGCGACGTCGATGCCGAGCAGGCCGGCGGTGACGCTCAGCACCCGGGCCGCGTTGACGGTCGCGACCAGCGGCAGGAAGCGTCCGGTGGCATCGGCGAAGCCGGCCACCGCGCCGGTCTCGTCGGCGGCCGGCTTGGCGGTGACCGCGTACGCGGTGCCCGAGGTGCCGATCGACACGACGACCTCGCCCGGGAGGAGCCCGAGGCCGAGCGCGGCGCCCATGTTGTCCCCGGTGCCGGCCGACAGCGGGGCGCCGGTGCCCTTATGGTGGCCGACGACCTCGGCCGGGGCGGCCAGGCGGGGCAGCGCGGGGGAGTGGCCGAGCGCGGCGGTCGCGAGGTCCGGCAGCCAGCCGCCGGAGGCCGGCCCGAAGTATCCGGTGCCGGACGCGTCGCCATGGTCGGTGGCCTGGCCGCCGGGCGGCGCGCCGGCCAGCCGCCAGGTGAGCCAGTCGTGCGGCAGCAGCACGTGCGCGGTCCTGGCGGCCGCCTCGGGTTCGTGCTCGGCCAGCCAGCGGAGCTTGGTGACGGTGAACGAGGCGCTCGGCACGCTGCCGGTCCGCCGCGCCCACTCGCCCGGCCCGCCCAGCTCGCCGATGAGCTCGACGGCCTGCGGCGCCGAACGCAGGTCGTTCCACAGCAACGCCGGCCGGATCACCTGGCCGTCCTCGTCCAGCACGATCATGCCGTGCTGCTGAGCGGCCACCCCGATGGCGTCGGCGCGGTCGAGCAGGTCCCGGCCGGCCTTGGTGAGCGCGCGCCACCAGTCCTCGGGGTCGCACTCGGTGCCGGGCGGATGGGGGGCCGAAGCCTGCCCCACGACGGTGCCGTCCTCGGCGCGGCAGAGCACGACCTTAGTGGACTGTGTCGACGAATCGACGCCGGCGACGAGCATCGCGCCCTCCATGTTTCTCCCGTGTTCTCCCGTGTCGGGTGCTGTGCCCAGGAGGCTCTGTACCCAGAACCGCACACCTCGCCCATGATGCTCCAGATGCGCCCGCGACGGCGCGGGTGCCCGGATATTTGCTTGAAATGTACAGTGATCAGGTGACATTACTTGCTGCACGTGTCAAATGAACGTGCATATGGTCTTGCATAAGGTGTGAGATTTCGGGCAGTATTGCTGTGCGTCGGTCAGCCGGGATTCGGCGCGGATACCGCTTCGGGATCGCGATGAGCCTAAACCAGGTAGGACTGCCCACCCGCACGAAGCTCGATCCTTCGTTGCGGGAGCCACTCGATCTTTCCGCTCGGCTGGAATGCGCGCCGGAGCGGCCGCGGGTGGTGCGGATGCCGTCTGACTGGTGGGATTCGCCCGCGGTTGCGGCCTGCGCGCTCGGCACGACCGCTCAGTCTGCCAGGGCGGCACGGCGGTTCACCAGGGAAACGCTCCAGGACTGGGGCCTGTCCGGGCTGGCAGACGACGTAGAGGCGATCGTCGGCGAATTCATGGCGAACGCGGTGTCGCACGCCGCCAGGGGCGCCGGACCGCATATGCAGCTCGGTTTGCGGCTGCTGCGCCGGACCGGTGAGGTGATGTGCGCGGTGCTCGACCCGAGCGATAGCGCGCCGGTGCTGCGTAAGCCGAACCGTACCGATGAAGCGGGCCGTGGCCTGCAGATGGTCGACGCACTGAGCGACGTTTGGGGCTGGAGCCCCGTTACCGGTCGCGGCAAGGCCGTCTGGGCCATTCTCTTCTGCGCCTAACCGCCCTGCGTTTAACCCTCTGCGCCCAAGCCACTCGATGTACCTTTCATTTCATGTTGCACATTTCCGATAAATTCGCCCAAATGCGTTACCCGTTGCCAGCCCATGCCCCATCCCCGCGGCGCGCTCCAGCACCGCCCCCGCTCTTCTGCCCGCAAGCCGCCGCCCGCCGTCCGTAAGCCCCACCCCGCCGACCGCCAGCCCCGCCAGCCCCGCCAGCCCCACCCCGCCG
>DASRFJ010000224.1:0-9870 GCA_035651595.1 Streptosporangiaceae bacterium
GCGGCGGTGCGGAGCTGGAGGATGCGGGCGGTGCCGGCCAGGACGGTGAGCAGGATGCCGCCGATCGCGGCGAACAGCAGCGCGATGCCGACCTGCATCCGTGCGTGGAAGCCGAGGTAGGAAATGTCAACGTGCTGGTCGTTCTGCAAAATAAAAATGAGCAGGAAGATGACGATGATGGCAAAGCACCCTATGGCGATCCAGAGTCCGCTGATCCGGGTGCGGTGAACGACCCGCGCTGGCCGCTGTGCTGGCTGGCCCGGCTGCGTCGGCGGGGCTTCTGGCGCAGGCTCGGGAGCAGGTGTTTGCTCCGGGACACTCATAGCCCACTCCTGCCCAGGAGCGCCGCGGTTATGCCTGGTTAACCGCCCAGATAGGCGAGCACGGCGAGGACCCGGCGGTTGTCGTCGTCGGAAGGCTGAAGGTCGAGCTTGAGGAAGATGGACGCGGTGTGCTTGGCGACGGCGCGTTCGGTGATCACCATGCGCTGGGCGATAGCGGCATTCGACCTGCCCTCCGCCATCAGCGCGAGCACCTCGCGCTCGCGCGGGCTGAGCGCGGACAGGCTGCCGTCGCCGGTGTTGCGAGCAAGCAAACGGGAGATCACCTCCGGGTCCATCGCGGTGCCGCCGTCCGCGACCCGGCGGACCGCGTCGACGAACTGGGCGCTGTCGAACACCCGGTCCTTCAGCAGATAGCCGATTCCGCCCGTGCCGCCGGCGAGCAGTTCGCGCGCGTAGAGCTGCTCCACGTACTGGGATAGCACGAGGACCGGCAGGCCCGGGATCTCCTTGCGTGCTTGCAGGGCGGCGCGCAGGCCTTCGTCGGTAAAGGTGGGCGGCAGGCGGACGTCGACGATGGCCACGTCGGGCTTGTCGCCGCGGATCGCGGCGAGCAGGTCATCCCCGTTGTCGACCGCGGCGCTTATCGCCAGGCCGTGCGCCTCCAGCATGCGGGTGAGACCGTCCCTGAGCAGGAACAAGTCTTCGGCTATGGCAACTCGCACGGGATCTCCAACGTCACCGCGGTGGGCCCGCCGGGCGGGCTGCTGATGGCGAGCACGCCGTCGAAGGCGGCGAGCCTTCGTTCGATGCCGCGCAGGCCGCTGCCGTGGGCCGGATCGGCGCCACCGTGGCCGTCGTCGGTCACGCTGATCTTCAGCATGGCGTCGGCGTGCCTGATGTCGACCCACGCCTGGCTGCCCTGGGCGTGCTTGGTCACGTTCGCGAGCAGCTCGCTGACCGCGAAGTACGCGGCGGACTCCACCGGCGCCTGGGGGCGGCCGGTCAGGTCGCTGGCCAGGTGCACCTTGACGGGGGTGTCCAGCGCGAGGGCCTTGATCGCCTCCGCCAGCCCGCGGTCGGCGAGAACCGGCGGGTGGATGCCGCGTACCAGGTTGCGCAGGTCGGCGAGGGCCTTCGCCGAGTTGTCGCGGGCCTCGAGCAGCAGGGCGCGGGCGGCTTTCGGGTCCTCGTCGATCAGCTGGCCGGCGGCGTCCAGCGTCATGCCCATCGCCACGAGGCGGGCCTGGGCTCCGTCGTGCAGGTCGCGCTCGATCCGCCGGATCTCCGCCGCGCCGGTGTCGATCGTCTCGGTCCTGGTCTGGGACAGGTGCTGCACGCGCCTGGCGAGTTCGGCGGCGTTGCTCGGGCTCAGGGTAGCCTTGGCGAGCAGGGCGTGGCCGCGGAGCAGGACCGGGGCGAAGCCGACGCCGGCCGCCATGATCAGCAGGCTGAGGACCAGCCATTCGAACTGGTCGCCGCCCAGCGGACCCGCGGCACCGGCGAACGGGCCGCCGCCGAGTACACGTCTGGTGACGCCGAGGAAGCCGAGCAGGGTCAGCGCCGCGGGAGCGGCCGCCAGGAACACGCCGGCCAGTCCGTTCGTCACCATCCAGAGCAGGTCCCGCCCGGTCGCCGGGTCGGTCAGCTGCCAGCTGAGCCTGGCTCGGATGCCGCGCTGATGCGGTCGTGGCCGGTAGGCGGCAGCAATCGGGATGCCGCACCAGTCGGCGGCCAGCCGCCGGGTCGCGTTCGCCAGGCCGCGCATCATCGTCAAGATCGCGGTGAGCAGCAACGGGACCACGGTTGCCAGGGCCAGCACGGCGAGCCCGAACAGCACGAACCTTTGCGTCCTGCCCTCCCACGAGGGGCCGGCCACCGCGAAGCCCGCGAGGAACGCGGGACCCGCGATCGACAGCAGCAGCAAGGCAAACGAGCCGAGCCCGGCCAAGGCGATCACGACAAGGCTCGCGCCGTGGGTGGCCGCCACCACGCCCTGAGTCGCCCGTGCGCGCGGCGATGTCCGGTGCCCTGGGTCCATGTGCTCACCTCCCTTGTTCATTGTGCTGTTCATTGCGGGGTGCCCAGCTCACAGGGGAGCTCCAGGGTGACAGCGGTCGGGGCGCCCGGCGGGCTGGAGACGGCGATTAGCCCGTCGAACGCGGCGAGTCTTCTTTCGATGCCGCGCAGTCCGGACCCGGCGGCGGGTGCCGCGAAGACCGACAGCGCCGCGCTCCTGGCCATCGAGACGACGCTTCCCCCGATGCCGGGACAGCCCGTCCCGCTCCGCCGGTCATGTCCTGCCTCCACACTGCTGGGATGCCCTGAATTCAGTGTGACGGACCTCGCGGTACAGCGCAGTGGTGCTAAGCACCGGTCCGCGGGGGTGTACCTGAATACACCCCCGGCGCGCTTTGACCGGCTTCGGGTCAGGTTCGGGTCAGCCTTGGTCAGCCTTGGTCAGCCTTGGTCAGCTGACGTGATATCCCAAGCCGGGTACCCGGTGGATGACGCCCTCTCCTTCGAGCAGGCGCAGCGCCTTTCCGGCCGTCTGCCTGGACAGTTCGTATTTCTCGCACAACTCGGAAATGGTAGGTACCCGGCTGCCCCTGCCGAATACCCCATCGTCTATCTGGGAGCGGAGGGTTGCGGCAAGTCGCATATACAGCCGCGGGTCGGGCATTCCAGCGGTCGTCATGTCTAGATAATAGCTGATTGCTGTCGTAAATAGTCGACTAGGCTGCGGTTTCCCCTGCTAGCGAACACGGCTCGATGCACGTATGGTAACGATCTCGATCACGCACGGTAATTAACTCTGTGTCACGGGGGTTCTAGCGATGGTCAGACGAGCCGTGCCGCTTGCCGTGGCGGTCGGCGGGATGATGCTGCTGATTCCGGTCCCGACGCAAGCCCTGGCCCAGTTGTCGCCGGCGGCCGGACCGTCGGCCGCGGCGCGGGCAGACATCCCGCCGCCCTACCTGACGCTCTACATCCGCGCCGCGCGCACCTGCCCGGGCCTGCCCTGGCAGGTGCTCGCCGCGATCGGATCGATCGAGTCGGATCATGGCCGGTCCGCCGCGCCGGGCGTGCACGCGCCAACCGGTCACGTCGGTCATGCCGGTTATGCCGGTTATGCCGGCCCAGAGGGGCCGATGCAATTCGAGCCCGCCACCTTCGCGGCATATGCGGTCCGGGCGGACCGGGCGCACGCGGTGAGCCCGTACAACCCGGCGGACGCGATCTACACCGCCGCACGGATGCTCTGCGCGACGGGCGCCCGGGGCGGGTCGCAGTCGGGCCTGTACCAGGCGATCTACGCCTACAACCACGCGGGCTGGTACGTGAACGCCGTGCTGAACCTGGCGGCGCGGTATTCGGGTCCCGCGGTGCGGCCGAAGCCGGGGACGCACCCGGGGCCGACGGCGCGGTCGGAGCCTACGGCGCGGCCGGAGCCGACCGGGCCGAGGGGGCCGAGGGGGCCGAGGGCGGTGCGGTCAACGCCGCCGACGCGGTCACCGGCGACGGGATCGGCGAAGCCTCGCCCGCCGACGCACCCGGCGCCAGTTCAGCCGTCGCAGATCACCGGGACTACGTCCGGGCTGGGCACGCCTGGGACCGCGGCTCCCGCTGCCCCTTCGGCTCCTGGGGCTCCAGCGACCTCGGCGGGTTCGCTGGCGGACATCATTCCAACGACCGACGCATCCGGGAGTATGAGCCCGCGCGCCCCGCAGTCGCCCTCGACACCCTAGCGAGGACATCGAGCGAAGGCACCGGGCGCGTTATGGCTACACGTGTCTTTGTACCCGTTCGTCGACGTCGGTGGGGTGTTACATGCCGGTTTGTCCCCGCCGTCCGGGTACCAAGACAACTGTAGCGTTAAGGGTGTGGCGCGTGGTGCGCATGTTTCCCAATAGGGTCAGCGGGGCGGTTAGCGGCGGGCGGTGAACAGGATCATGCTGGCGTGTGTGCGGAAATCCAGCAGGTCCAGTCCGGCGCTGCCGAGCCAGGTGACCAGTTCGGCGGGCTGGAACGCACGGACGTTGAACGTCTCCTCGTGGCGCTGCTGGAAATATCGGTAGGCGGGCCGTTCGGCCTGCCGGAAGGTGAACACGGTGAACACGCCACCGGGTCGCAGGCAGCGGCCAACCTCGTGCACGACCGCACGCGGGTCGGGCATCAGCTGCAGTGCGTTCGAGCAGTTGACCGCCCCCAGCGACCCGGTGCCGAACGGCAACTGGAGCGCAGTGCCGCGGACCACGCACAGCTCGGGCAGCTCGCGGCGGATCAACTCGATCATGGGCACGCTCAGGTCCAGACCGACGAGCCTGGACGGGCCGACCTGCCGCGCGATCGTCCGCGTCCACCGGCCCGCCCCGCATCCCAGGTCCAGAACCAGGCCCGCGGCCGGACGCAGGTGCGCGCGGAGGTAGTCGTCCTCGTCTTCGGGCGTGAAGGCACGATCCCAGTTCGCGCCCATGATGTCGAGGAAGGCCGACCGCGTCTGCCGTTCGTAGCGCGGTACGTGCAGCGGATCCTGGAGGTAGAACGGGCCCAGCCCGGGCTTCATCCGTACGTCGGGTGCGAAGTCCAGGTAGCCGTCGGCGGCACAGTATACCCGCTGGCAGGACGGGCAGGCCAGGCCTTCGGAACTCACCCGAAGCGGCCCGAGGCAGTTCGGGCAGGCGAACGCGTCCCGGCAGTCTTCGGCGAGCATGTCAAGCATCGCGCAGCGCCGTTTCGACCGCGTGCTCGGCCTTGGCGCCCAGGTAGGCGAGCAGCGCCACGGTCTCCGAACGCCACAGCTCGCTCACCGTCTCCGCGGTCACCGGGAGCGCCGCCCGCCACCGCCGGTCGAGGTCGCGCTCGGCGGGGTCGAGCGTCCACATCGTCGGCGACGGCCAGACACGGCCTAGCTGCTCCACCGATCCGGGCTCGGTGAGGCAGCGCCGCAGCCGCCCGAGATCCGGCTCGGTCAGCAAAGTCACGCGCAGCGCGGACTCGATGGCGGCGGCGTCAGAAGGAAAGTGCGCGAGCAGGTAGGCCGCCGCCAGCGCGGTCGCTTCCGGCCAGTCCGGGCGGACGGCCGCGACCAGCGCCGGTACCCCGATCGGCAGGTCTCGCCCGGCGCGTTCGGCGAGAATGCCCAGCAGGATCAGCGAGCGGGCATGCACGGGATGCTCGGACAGGCGCGCGGCCGCAACCTCAGCTAGCCGCAGAGCCAGCGCGTCGACCACCGCATCGGCCAGCGGGCCCGCCGACGCCACCGCGTCTTCGATGACCCGGTACGCACCGGTGATCTCGTGGAGTGAGGGTGATACCAGAGCGACCCGCACAGCCGCCAGCGCCCCGCGGTCGGACGCATCGAACACCGTGGTGCCCAGCCGGGCAGCCGAGGCGGCCATGCGGACCGGATCGGTGTGCGGGTGGTCCGCGGGCGTGGGCAGCCGCTGCGCGGCCGCGGGCGGGCTGACCTCGCTGAAGAACCGTTCGAAGCCGCCCGGCGTAACGATCACGAGGTAATGCGCCTGGTCGGAGACCACGGCGAAGTTGTGCGGCACACCCCTGGGCAGGAACGCGGCCTCGCCGGCGGTGACCGTAGCGGCACCGCCGCCGACGGTGTACTCGAGCGTCCCGTCGATGACGAACAGGGTCTCGTCTTCGCGCCGGTGCACATGCGGCGGCGTGGTGTAACCGCGGGCCGCGCGCTCCTCGATGACCGCCAGGGATCCGTTCGTGTCCTGCGCCGCCGCCCTGATCGTCAGCAAGCCGCCGAGGTGCCACCTGGCGCGGTCCGCGCCATCACCTGAACTAGGCATTGTCCCCCTCCCGAGCACTGACTCCCGAGCACGGAGCCGTCTGCCGTTAGTATCGCTGGTCATCGTCGCGACGACACGGGAAAGGCGGGGTGATGGACGAACATGACGTGCTGGCCCGGCGGTTCGACGCCGAGCGTGGCCGGCTGCGTTCGGTCGCCTACCGGATGCTCGGGTCGCTCGCCGAAGCCGACGACGCGGTGCAGGAGGCCTGGCTGCGCCTCGCCCGCAGCGACGAGGCGGCGATCGAGAACCTCAGCGGCTGGCTGACCACCGTGGTGGGCCGGGTGTGCCTGGACATGCTGCGCGCCCGCGCAGCCCGCCGCGAGGACTCGCTCGACACCCGGCTGCCCGACCCGGTCGTGACCTACGGCGACGAGACCGACCCGGAGGCCGAAGCGCTGCTCGCCGACTCGGTCGGGCTCGCGCTACTCGTCGTGCTGGAGACGCTGAACCCGGCCGAGCGTCTCGCGTTCGTGCTGCACGACATGTTCGGGGTGCCGTTCGGCGAGATCGGGGACGTGCTCGGCCGCTCGGCCGACGCGGCGAAGATGATGGCCAGCCGCGCGCGGCGACGGGTTCGGGGTGTCCCGGCCGTCCCCGCCGGGGAGATCGACGTGGCGCGGCAGCGCACCGTCGTGGACGCCTTCCTCGCCGCGGCCCGGTACGGCGACTTCGACGCGCTGGTGGCGGTGCTGGATCCGGACGTGGTCCTGCGCGCGGACACCGCCGCCGGGCCGGTCCTGGCCGTGGGCGCGCGGGACGTCGCGGGCCGCGCGGCGATGTTCGCCCAGCTGGCGGCGAACATACGGCCGGTCCTGGTCAACGGGACCCCCGGAGTGCTCGCCGCGACGGCGGACGGCACCCCGATGTCGGTCATGGCGTTCACCGTCGTGGCCGACCGGATCGTCGAGATCGACAGCATCGCCGACCCCGAGCGCCTCGCCACGCTGAACCTGCGCTTCAGGGAGCTGTTACCTCCGCCGCCCGCGCTCCGTCATAGCGGTGACAACACGGTAATGACGGAGGAGCACACCATGAAGATCGCGGTTGCCGGGGCCACCGGACGACTCGGACGGCACATCGCTGAGGTTCTCGCCGAGCGCGGGCACGAGGTCGCGGCGATCTCGCGCGCGGCCGGCGTTGACATCATCACCGGCGAGGGGCTGGCGGACGCCATCAAGGGCGCCGAGGTCATCGTTGACGCGGCCACCGGCCCGTCGCCGGAACAGCAGGCCGCCACGGACTTTTTCGTCACGGCCGCGCACAACCTCCAAGAGGCCGGCGTGCGCGCCGGCGTCAAGCGGGCCGTGGTCGTGTCGATCATCGGCACCGACAAGTTCACCGGCGGATACGGCGCCGCCAAGATCGCGCACGAGGCCGCCTGGCAGGCCGGCCCGATCCCGGTCTGCATCGTCCGGGCGGCGCAGTTCCACGAGTTCGTCGCCCAGCTGCTGGACTGGGGTACCCAGGGCGACGTGGCGTACGTCCCCGAGATGCGGACGCAGATCGTCGCCGCCCGGACGGTCGCCGAGCTGATCGTCGAGAAAGCGACCGAAGCCAGCGGACCGAACGAGGTCGTCGAGATCGCCGGCCCGCGCGAAGAGGACGCCGTCGCGCTCGCCACGCTGCTCGCCGGCCGCCGCGGCACGCCGGCCAAGACGCCAGCCACGACGCCGGTCAAGGTGCAGGGCGTCCGCAACCCGGCGGACCCGGATGCCGAACTACAGGCGACCGGCGGGCTGCTGCCCGGCCCCGGCGCCCGGCTCGCCGGCCCGACGTTCCAGGAGTGGCTCGACTCCGGTCACGAACAGGGTCACTAGGAGTCCGGATGCACCACGGCGGCAGCGCCGCCGCCGCGGCGCACCGGCTCGGCAGCGACCAGCACCCGGTTACGAGCGAGGAACTCCAGGCCGTTCGCCGCGCCGATCGTCGGCGGAATGATGATCGACGGATTCAGCGGCGACGTGTCGGAAATGGCGAATGACTGACCCAGCGCCTCCAGGCCCGGTGTCGAAGGCAACGCGATGAAGTCCGGCTCCGCCTGGGTCGTCGCACCGTTCCGCTGGGAGGCACGAGGTGCGGCGATGGCCTGCGGCAGCGTCATGCCGAAGTCCAGCCGGTTCAGCAGGATCTGAAGCACGGTGGTGATGATCGAGGCGCCACCCGGCGAGCCGACCGCGAGGAACGGACGGCCGTCGCGCAGCACGATCGTCGGCGCCATGCTCGACCGCGGCTGCTTCCCGGCGGCGGGCAGGTTCGGGTCGGGGACGCCCGCCTGGAGCGGCGTGAAGTCGAAGTCGGTCAGCTCGTTGTTGAGCAGGAAGCCGCGGCCGGGCACCACGACGCCGTTGCCGCCGAGTTCCTCGATCGTGTTCGTGTAGCTGACCACGTCACCCCAGCGGTCGGACACGACCAGGTTGTTCGTGCTGGCGCCGTCGGTCGGCTGCCCGGTGGCAGCGGGCTGGGCCGGCACACAGCCACCCGAGCCCGCGAACGGGTCGCCGGGCGCGACCGGGCTGGTCGCGGCCTTGGCCGGGTCGATCAGGCAGGCCCGCTGCCGCCCGAACGCCGCGGACAGCAGCTGCTGCTCGGGGACGGCCACGAACGACGAGTCGCCGATGTAGCGGTTCCGGTCCGCGAACGCCAGCCGGGTGGCCTCCAGGTAGTGGTGCAGGGCCTGCACCGTGGTCATGTGGGCCAGGTCGAAGTTGGCCAGGATGTTGAGCGACTCCCCCACCGTGATCCCGCCGCTGGACGGCGGACCCATGCCGTAGACGTCCAGGCCGTGATAGCTCACGTGTGTCGGAGCACGCAGCGGCGCCGTGTAGGCGGCCAGGTCGGAGAGTTGCATCGACCCGGGACGCGGCACCAGCGTGGCGCCGGGCGCGAGCGGCAGGTTGTGCACGGTGTTCACGACTGCGGCGCCGAGCGGGCCGCCGTACAGGTCTCCGACGCCGTGCCGCCCGATCTCGGCGTAGGTCGCGGCCAGGTCGGGGTTGCGGAAGATCGAGCCCACCGCGGGCAGCTGGCCGCCCGGCAGGAACAGCGCGCTAGTCGAGGAGAACTGGTCGAACCGGAACGCGTTCTCGCGCACCATTTCGTTAAACGTCGCGGTCACCGGGAAGCCCTGGCTGGCCACCCGCTCGGCCGGGCGCAGCGCGTCGGCCAGGCTGATCGTGCCAAAGCTGCGCAGGGCCTGCTGCCAGGTCATCAGCGTGCCCGGGACACCCACGGACAGGCCGCTGGTGACGGCGGTCGGGAAGCTCAGCGGCTTACCGGTGGCGGGGTCGATGAACAGGTTCGGCGTGTCGCTGGCCGGCGCGGTTTCCCGGCCGTCGATCGTGTACACGTGGCGGGTGCGCGCGTCGTAGTAGACGAGGAAGCCGCCGCCGCCGATCCCGGCCACGAACGGGTCGGTCACGCCGAGGGTCGAGGCCACGGCGACGGCCGCGTCGGCCGCGGTTCCGCCGCGCTTGAGGATGCTGAGGCCGGCCCGGGTGGCCTGAATCGTGTCGGACGCGACGGCGCCGTCGCGTCCGGTCGCCACCGCGCGCTTGGTCAGCGTGATCCCGAGCGCGCCGCCGGGCGCGGCGGCCAGCACGCCGATCAGACAGAGCGACGACAGACAGGCGAGGGCGAGCGCGCGACCGGAGCGCATACGCCTGCTGTTGCCCAGATCGCCGTTCCTGAATCAGCCCCCGCGCATATCCACGGGATAGACGTTGACCGGCTCGATCGTCACGACCACCCGGCCCTCCCCGGGTTGATCGTGG
>DASRFJ010000225.1:0-17699 GCA_035651595.1 Streptosporangiaceae bacterium
TTACCTTCCGGGTCCCGCATCACCGTGTACGTTCCGCGCACATCCGCAGTGCGCCGCAGCACCGTCCCGCCCGCCGCTTCCAGCCGCGCGACATGCGCGGCCACCAGCGCCGCCCGCTCCGACCCGGCCACCGCCGGCTCCACCCGGCGCCCAAAGGGGAGCGTGGCCCCCGAGCCCCCCTCTAAGGAGCGTCGGGGGCCACGCATCCTCCGGCCAGTCCGAGCGCGAGGGGGTACGTGGCCCCCGAACCCCCCTTCCGAAAGCCCTTTCCAGAACCGCGTTGACTGTTGTCGCGACTACATGTATGTTGTTGTCACGACAACAGATACGTGAGGGAGAAGGACAATGATGTACTCGTTCACCGAGGAAGCCTCGATCAGCGGCGACATCAACGCGGTCTGGGCGACCGCCACCGACGTGCCCGCTTGGCCGTCCTGGGACCCGCACGAGGAGAAGGCGCGGATCGACGGCGAATTCGCGGCAGGGACAAAGGGGTGGTCGAAGCCAGCCGGCGCGCCGGCCGGGGTGTTCACGATCACCGAGGTCGAGCCCGGCCGGATGTGGGCGAGCCGCGCGGGAATCCCGTTCGGCCACCTGCGTGGCGAGAACCGGTACGAGCCCGCCGGCGATGGCACGATCAAGGTGAGCAAGCGAGTCGAGGTGCACGGTCCGTTCGGCACGCTGTTCCACCTGATCTGGGAGAAGAGGATGCGCGCCGACATGCACAAGACGTTCGCCGCCCTGGAAGCGGAGGCCCGCCGTCGTGGCTGAGCCACGCGGTCCGCTGATGAGCCCGGGCTTCTGGCTGCATCACGCGGCTCTCGCCTGGAAGCAGCTATTCGAACGCAGGCTGCGGGCGCTCGGCCTGACGTCGACCCAGTTCATGTTGCTGTCCTCGGTGGGCTGGCTGACCGCGACGACCGGCCAGCCCCCGACGCAGCAGGAAGCGGCCGACTACGCCGGCGCCGACCGCATGATGACATCCAAGGTCCTGCAGACGCTGGCGGAGCGGGGCCTGGTCACCAGGGAACCCGACCCGGCCGATGCCCGCGTCAAGCGCCTGCGTCCCACGGACGAGGGTCGCGACCTCGTCCGCCAGGGGATCCGCATAGCGGTCGACCTCGATGAGGAGCTTTTCGCCGCCGACGCGGAGGGCCTGCGCGCCGCCCTCCAGCGCATCGCCCAGACCGCCCGCGACCCTACTACGTTCGACGCCAATCCCGCCATTACTGGACGGTCCGAAATTACTGCGGACACTTACCCTCCCGGATTGGGGGGGTAACTGTCCGCAATAATCTAGCCCGCCCGGCGCCTGCCCGACATATGGGCATATGGGCCCCGGAGACGCCGGGTACGCCGCCGCCAGCGCGTCAAGCGCCGCCGGCCATGGCGCCGGCGATGCGGAAGGGTCTCCTCGCGGGGCACGACGAACGGCAGCGCCGGAAATTATCGCTCAGCGGTTTGCCTGCTCGTCGTCCACATCCCCCAACGGGCGATCCACAGTCCGCAATGCCACTCCGCTCAGGCTTGCGGCTCCGCCCGATCCACAGCCGCGCACCGTCAGAACCCCCGCCGTCCACAGGCTGATGCCGCTTGTGCACATGGCGATCCACAAGCTGCCGGAGGTAGCGTGCTTTTTCCTGGGCAGTGCGGATGAAACGGATCGCATAGGGCAGGGGCTCAGGGAGTGCCTCAGGCGGGCGCAATGCCTTTACGGGCAGGGTGGGGTTAGTGGCCGTGGAACTAGTGGAACGGCGCAAGGTGGTCGTAGACGTCTACCTGCTTCTCGCTAAGGACGGCAGGGTGCTGCTGACTCAGCGGGACGGTACTGGCTACGGCGATGGCGCCTACGAGCCTCCGTCAGGGCAACTCGCCGACCGGGAGACGATCGTGGAGACCGCGATCCGGATCGGCGACAGGAACGGAGTCACCATCGAACCTGAGAACGTCACGCTCGCGCACGTCATGCACGATGTGTCGGGCAACGGCCGGATCGCGTTCTTCCTCGCCGTCGCGGGCTGGGCGGGTGAACCCGCGGCGGCTCAGTGGTTCCCGTTCGGCGACCTCCCGACGAACATGCTGGACCGCGCCCGGGTGGCGCTCCGGCACTACGACGCGGGCCTGCGGTTCTCCACGTATCCAGCCTTCGGTCCGGCGCACCTGGCCTCATAACCGCCCCACGCCCCAGGTGCGCCGGACCGATCCTAAGCTCGCCGGCCGTTCACCAGCTCGCCGTCCGCGGTGGCCGCGGCCGCGGCGGCCGCGGCGGGCGCCACGGCCGACGACTTCTTCAGCGTTTCCAGGATCGTCAGACCCTGGCCGATCAGCCCGGCCATCAGCTCGTTGACCCCCTCGGTCCCGTTCAGGATCGTCACGTTCGAGTCGGCCAGCCCGCGCGCCGCGGCCTCGACCAGCGACGGCAGGATCTCGATCAGCCGGTTGGCGGCGATCAGCTCCTGGTTGCCCTCGCGCAGCGACGCGGCCTTGGCCCGGTTCGCGTCCGCGAGCCCTTCCGCCGACACGCGCTCCGCGGCGGCCGAAGCCTCCGCCCGGACCCGCACCGCCTCCGCCTCGGCGGTGGCCAGCGTGGTGTTCCGGTAGGCCTCGGAGTCTGCCACCAGCCGCGCCTGGTCCCGGTCGGCCTCGGCGATCGACCGTTTCCGGAATGCCTCGGCCTCGGTGGTGAACCGGGCCTGGTCGCGTTCGGCCTCGGCCAGCGTGCGCTTGCGGTACGCCTCGGCGTCGGCCGGCCGCCGCACATCGGCCTCGAGCCGCTGCGCCGCGAGTTCTGCCTGCCGCACCGCGAGCTGCGTCTGCTGCGTGATGACCTCCTGGGAGGCTCGCGCCTCCGCCAGCGGCCCGGCCTGCCCCGCGCGCGCCTTGGCCTCGGAGCTTTCCGCCTCGAATCCGGCGCGCTTGATCGCCAGGTCGCGCTCGTACTGCGCCTTCATCGCGTATGCCTCGAGCTCGCGTTCGGTGGCCTCCTGGTCGGCCCGCGCCTTGGCGATCCTGGCCTGCGAGGCCTGCGCCGCCGCGTGCGGCGCGGCGATGTTGTTGATGTACCCGGTGGCGTCCTCGATTTCCTGGATCTGGAGCGCGTCCACGACGATGCCGAGTTTCTCCATCTCCCCGTGGCTGCCGTCCTTGACCTCCTGCGCGACCCGGTCGCGTTCCTTGATGATCTCCTCGACGGTGAGACCGCCCACGATCGACCGAAGGTGGCCAGCGAATATCCGCCCGACCAGTTCCTCCATCCGGTCCTGCTCGGACAGGAACCGCCGGGCCGCGTTGGCGATCGACACCTGGTCGTCGCCGACCTTGAATGCCGCCACCGCGCGGACGTTCAGCCTGATGCCCTGATTGGTGATGCACTCCTCTTCGATGACCGCCTCGCGCAGCGCGAGCGACAGCATCCGGGCCTTCTGCTTGACCGGCAGGACGAAGCTGCCGTGCCCGGTGACGATACGGAATTGCGCATCGCTCTTGCGCCGCTTCGAGCCCGAGATCAGCAGCGCCTCGTTAGGTGCCGGTACATGCCAGAAAAGCATGACGAAACTCCCCTCATGGTTAAGAAGACAGGAGTCACGAATACCGACCGCGCCGAAATGCTCTCGACGACAACTACGCGGGTATGCCGTCGGATCGGCTCGTCGGACCAGGCCGCGAATGCCTCACTGCCGCCGCGCACGGGCAGCAGCACCTCCCCGGGTCCGTCCGCCGGGATGGAAACAGTGACCCGCCCGACCTTGCCGAGAATGCTCTCGGTTTCCCCGTGTGCGGACACGTCCCACCGGCTTTCTCATGATTCGTGCCAAATCCTGGTATACACCTGTGCGCGCAAGCTCGGATACGCTAGGCCCCTGATGACCGAGATCCTCAAGGCACACGGCTCGAAGAACGATATCTTCATCGCGCAGCTCACCCCGGCGGACTTCCGGACGGACGCTGACCTGCGCGAATTCGTCCGTGCCCTGTGCGACAGGTCCGGCCCGCTGGGCGGCGACGGCATCTATTTCTACGATCCCGCGCCCGCACAACCGCGAGCCTGGTTCGTCAACCCGGACGGCTCCAGCGCCGAGTTCTGCGGAAATGGCATGCGCTGCCTCGGTCGTGTGATCCTCGACACACGCGGTGTAGCCGAAGCCGTCATCCAGTCCGGCAGCACAAGCTACACGGTCGGCCGCGGCCCGGTCACCCCCGAAGGCGTCCGGCAGATCCGCCTCGAGCACCCCCGCGTCGACTTCCAGGCCACGCACACGACGGTCCCCGACCTCGACCAGGCGGTCAGCTTCACCGCGCTGACCGTGCCCAACCCGCACCTGATCACGCTGGTCGACAAGTACGTCGAGGCCGACCTGGTCGCGATGGGGGAGATCCTCGCCCGCCGCCATGGCCCCAACCTGTCGTACCTGCACCCCATCGACCAGGACGACATATTCGTGCGCACCTTCGAGCGCGGCGCCGGCCTGACCCCGTCCTGCGGCTCCGGCATGGTCGCCGCCCGCGCCGCCTACTCCAGGCTCGGCCGCGCCCCGCAAGACCTGCCGGTCACCATCCACAACGCGGGCGGCGCCGCCACCGTGTCACTGCGCGACTGGCGCCCCGTCCTCCAGGGCAACGCCACCTACGTCTACCGCGCCGAGGTCAGCCCCGCGGCCCCACTCCCGCCGTCGGTCGAGGTTGCCGCATTCGCTGAGGAAGCCGCCGCCTACTCAGCCTTCGATGTTCAGAACGAGCGGTGGCTCGACACCCACCACATCGACACTCCCTCAGCACGCTAAAAATTTCCGGCGGGTGTGTCGAGTCTGGGTCTGGCCGATCGAGGCATAGGCAGAGGGCGGATCGAGCAGACGGTCCCCCGAAGCCGAAAGGGACCTCGTCATGACCACCCAGACCGCAACCGCCCCACCGGCCGCCGCGACCTGCTCGCCGCAGGCGCGCGTCACCAAGTCGCTGCTGGGGTACGGGCCGCTGGCCGGCACCGTGTTCGTGGGCTCGATCCTCATCCAGGGCCTGACCCGGCGCGGATTCAGCATTCCGCACGACGACGCGAGCCTGCTCGCCAACGGCCCGCTGGGCTGGATCCAGATCGTCACGTTCCTGGTGGCCGGCGCGATGACGATCGCGGCCGCGATCGGCGTGCGGCGCGCGATGACGAGCCGCTGGGCGCCGCGGCTGATCGGGCTGTACGGCGCCGGCCTGATGGCGGCCGGCGTGTTCCGCGCCGATCCGGCCGACGGGTTCGGCCCCGGCGCGCCGGCCGGCCGGGCCACGCACGTCAGCTGGCACGGGGACGGGCACCTGCTGGCGGCGAGCATCGGGTTCGTCGCGATCATCGCTGCGTGCTTCGTCGTGGCCCGCTACCTGTCCCGCGCCGGGCACCGCGGCCTGGCGATCTACTCCCGCGTCACCGGCATCGCGTTCCTGGCCGCCTTCGCCGGCGTCACCACCGGTTCCAGCTCGCCCGGGATCGTGCTGCCGTTCTATGGCGCGGTGACCGCCGTCTTCACCTGGCTGGCCATCGTGTCCGTGCACCTGTACCGTCGCACCACTAACTAGAAGGAGAGTAGAGCAATGCGTTACCTGATGCTGCTGTCCGGTACCAATCCGGCCACCCCGCCCCCGCCCGAGCTGTTCGAGGCGATCATGAAGCTCGGCGGCGAGGCCACCGAAGCCGGCGTGCTGCTCGATACGGCGGGCCTGCTGCCCAGCGCCAGCGGCGCCAGGGTGTCGCTGGCTGGCGGCTCGATGACGGTGACCGACGGCCCGTTCACCGAGTCCAAGGAACTGATCAGCTACGCCCTGTACGAGGTCCGGTCCAAGGAAGAGGCCATCGAGTGGGGCTCCCGGTTCATGAAGCTGCACCGTGACCTGTGGCCAGGCTGGGAAGGCAAGACCGACATCCTCCAGGTGATGGGACCGGAGAACTTTGGCTGATGAGGCTACCCGCGCCGCGATCGAGACGGTCTGGCGGATCGAGTCGCCCCGTCTCATCGCGGCCCTGGCCCGGATCACCGGCGAGGTGGGCGCGGCCGAAGAGCTTGCCCAGGACGCCCTGGTAATCGCGCTGGAGCAGTGGCCCGTCCAGGGAGTACCGGACGGGCCCGGCGCCTGGCTGATGGCGACCGCGAAGCACCGGGCCATCGACCTGGTCCGCCGGCGCGCTCGCTATGACCAGAAACTGCAGGAAGTGGGCCGTGACATGGAAGCTCAAGCCCAGCGGTTCGGCGAACCCGACGTCGACACGATGGACGACCACATCGGCGATGATCTGCTCCGGCTCATCTTCATCGCCTGCCATCCGGTACTGTCCGCCGAGGCGCGGGCGGCCCTCACGCTGCGCCTGATCGGCGGGCTCACCACCCACGAGATCGCCCGGGCGTTCCTGGTCGCCGAGCCGACGATCGCGCAGCGCATCGTCCGCGCCAAGCGGACCCTCGCAGACAAGAAGATCCCGTTCGAGATCCCCGCTTCCGGCGAGCTGACCGGCCGGGTCGCCTCGGTGCTCGAGGTCATCTACCTGATCTTCAACGAAGGCTACGCGGCCACCTCAGGGCAGCACTGGATCCGCCCGGAGCTGTGCGCCGAAGCGCTCCGGCTCGGCCGCGTCCTGGCCGGCCTGATGCCGCGGCAGATCGAGGTGCAGGGGCTGGTCGCGCTCATGGAACTCCAGGCCTCCCGCATCCCCGCCCGGACGAACCCGGCAGGGAACCCGGTGCTGCTCACCGACCAGGACCGGCTGCGCTGGGACCGGCTGCTGATCCGCCGCGGCCTGGCCGCGCTGGAGCGCGCCGAAGACATCGACGCCCCGCCAGGTCCGTACGCGGTGCAGGCCGAGATCGCCGCGTGCCACGCGCGGGCGGTCTCGGTCAAGGACACGGACTGGGAGCGCATCGCCGCGCTGTACGTGGTGCTGGCCCACCTGTCCCCGTCTCCCGTCGTGGAGCTGAACCGCGCCGTCGCCGTGGGCATGGCCTACGGTCCGGACCGCGGCCTGGCGATCGCCGACGCCCTGACCGGCCAGCAGGCGCTGACCGGCTACGTCCAGCTCCCCGCCGTGCGCGGGCATCTGCTCGAGAAGCTCGGCAGGCTGGCCGAGGCGCGCGCGGAGTTCGCCCGCGCGGCCGCCCTGACCAGCAACGAAAGCGAGCGTTCGATTTTCCATGCGCGCGCCGAGGCCTGCCGCGGCGGGATCGCAGAACAGGAGCAGTCATGATCGCCAGACAGTGGCGCGGCATCATCCGCGCCGAGCACGTCGCGGAATACATCGCCTACGTCTGGGCGACCGGCGGCGGCGAGTACGGCAGGACGCCGGGCAACCGCGGCGCCTGGGTGATGTCCCGGATCGACGGCGACCACGCCGAGATCGTCGCGCTCAGCTTCTGGGATTCCCGCGAGTCCATCGAGGCCTTCGCCGGCCCCGACATCGAGCAATCCGTCCTCTACGACGAAGACGCGAAGTACCTGCTGGCCCCCTCCACCATCACCCACTACGACATCGCCCCCGACCCCGCGGCAACCGAGTAACAGCCCTGCTGGCGCGTTGATCGCGAAGCCTTTTGCCCCCGTTTCGGGGGTAAAACCCTTCGCGATCATGAACCGGACCACGCGCCACAATCATGCCCGCAACGCTTGCTGAACAGCTACCCCAATCGACACATTTGCTCCATTCCGGGCACGTCGTCAGGCGCGCCCGGACTGCCTCCCGGAGCTCGCGCCGCGGCGGACATCGCTGCCTGGCGCACCGGGAAGATGATCTCCATGCTGAGCCCGCCGTCCGGTTCGGGGCGGCCGGACAGGTCGGCGCCGTGGGCGGTGGCGATGGCCGAGACGATCGCCAGGCCCAGGCCGAGCCCGCCGCCCTTGCCGGTCGCGTCCCTGGCCGGATCGAGCCGCTGGAACGGCTGGAACAGCCGGCCGAGCTGGTCCGGCGGCACCCGCGGTCCGGTGTTGGTGACGGCGACGAACGGACGGCCGTGCCGCATCCCGGTCGAGACGTCGATCCGGCCGCCCGGCACGTTGTACCTGACCGCGTTGTCGATGAGGTTCGTGACGAGGCGTTCGGCGAGCCGCTCGTCGCCGCGCGTCGGTGCGGGGGACAGTGCGGTGGTCACCGTAAGATCCGTGGTCGTGCTCGTGAGCAGCGCGTCTTCGGCGACCTCCGCGAGGTCGACCGGCTCGAAGCGGTCCAGGCCGCGCTCGCTTTGCGCCAGCGTGAGCATCGCCGCGATCAGCCGCTCGTGCTGCTCGCCGGCGGCCAGGGCGCGCTGGCAGGCGGTGCGCAGCGACTCGGTCGAGGCCTGCTTGTCCCTGAGGGCGACCTCGAGCAGCGTCCGCTGCCTGGCCAGCGGGGTGCGCAGCTCGTGCGAGGCGTTGGCGACGAACTGGCGCTGCGCCCGGAACGCGGCCTCCAGCCTGCCGAGCAGGTCATCGAACGTTTCGCCCAGTTCCTTGAGCTCGTCGTCGGGACCGGTCAGCGCGATGCGCTGATGCAGGCTGCGTGCCGAGATGCGCCGGGCCGCGGCGGTGATCGTGCGGAGCGGGCGCAGTACCCGTCCGGCCATCAGCCAGCCCAGGCCGACCGAAGCGACCACCATGATGCCCAGCGCGATGCCGGATTCCAACAGCAGCTTGTCCAGCGCGTCGCCGCGCAGGTTCACCGCCACCTGCCGCGCCCCGGCCACCTGCTGCTGGAGATACAGCACATAACCGCTGTCCGGGCCGGCGGGTTGCGGTCCGATGGCGCCAGGGGCCGGGCAGGTCCCGGACGGGCCGGGCGTGTCCGCCCCCGAGGCCCCTGGGCCAGTCGTGATCATCACCGAGTTCCCGGTACCAGCGGCCGTTCCGGTGCAACTGGTGAATCGGACGTTCGGCAACTGCTGAGCGGCGAGGAAGTAGATGATCACCAGCAGGCACGCTGCGGAGGCGAGGAACAGCCCAACATACAGCAGCGTGAGCCGCAGCCGGACGGTACGCCGCGGCAGCCGGCTCGCCAGCGCCGGCGTCACGCCAGGATCCGGTAGCCGGCCTGGGCCATCGTCTCGATGACCGGCGGGTCCCCGAGCTTGCGGCGGAGCCGGCTCATCGTCACCTTGACCGCGGAGCTGAACGGGTCGGCCATCTCATCCCAGACGCGCTCGAGCAGTTCCTCCGCGGAGACGACCCGGCCGCCGGCGGAGAGCAGCAGCTCGAGCACCCCGAACTCCTTCGGCCCCAGCTCCAGCAGCCGGCCGTGCCGGCTGGCATTCCGGCGTGCCGGGTCCAGCCGGAGGTCGCCGGCCTCGAGCACGGGGGCGAGCGCCGGCTGAGCGCGTCGCAGCAGAGCGCGCACCCGGGCGACGAACTCCGCGAACGCGAACGGCTTGGGCAGGTAGTCGTCGGCCCCGAGGCCAAGCCCGCCCACCCGGTCCTCGATCGTGGCCGCCGCGGTGAGCATCAGCACCCGGCTGCGGCAGCCCGCCCGGACCAGCTCCGCGCATACGTCGTCGCCGTGCTTCCCGGGCAGATCCCGGTCGAGCACGATCACGTCGTAGCCGGTGAACAGTGCCCGCTCGAGCGCGGTGACCCCGTCGTTGGCGACGTCCACCGCCATCCGCTCCTGGCGCAACCCGGTCGCGATCGCGTCGGCCATCTCGGTGTCGTCCTCGACCACCAGCACCCGCATGCGTGCACCTCCATCCGCCCACGCTGCCCCGGTTCCGGTTGCACCCCGGTAACGCCGCTCCCCGGTCCCGTCTCCGCCAGCCCGGTTGCTCCCATCAGCCTCTCGCGCCCGCTCCGACCCCCCGCTGAAGATTCCCTGCACGTTTGCCCGGACCTATCCCGTGATCCCGCTGCTCACGCCCCCCATATCGGAACATTAGTGTCGTTTCGGACGCGCCCCAGATTATTGCGGACAGTTACCCCCCCAATCTGGGAGGGTAAGTGTCCGCAATAATTTCGAGCCGCTTCTAGGGGCCGGAGCTAGTGGCGAACGTACCGGATAAAGTGGGCGTTTCGGGCATCCTGCACGACAAGCGCGCGCTACGCCTGGGACGCGCAGGGACGCGGGCTTGACCTGGCCCTTGGGGCCAGCCGCAGTCTGGGCGTGACGCCGGGCACGAACCACGAACCGCCCGGCGACGAGGGAGGCAGCCGGTGGGGCTGATGAGCAGCGGCGAGTTCGCGCGCGCGTCCGGGCTGTCGCGCAAGGCGCTGCGCCTGTACGACGAGCTGGGGCTGCTGCCGCCGGCCCGCACCGATCCGGTGTCCGCGTACCGGTTCTACGAGCCGGCCCAGCTCGAACAGGCCAGGCTCGTCGCTTGGCTGCGCCGCCTCGGCATGCCGCTGGCCGGCATCCGCGCGGTGCGCACGCTGCCGCCGCAGCAGGCGGCGGCGGAACTGGCCGCGTACTGGGACACGATCGAGGCCGAGACCGCGAAGCGGCGGGAGCTCGCCACCTTCCTCATCGGATACCTATCAGGAAAGGACACCGCTGTGGCGGACATGGTGACGATCAGGTACGCGATGGCCTCCGAGACCGGACTGGTCCGCTCCGGCAACGAGGACGCGGCGTACGCCGGCGCCCGGCTGCTCGCCGTGGCGGACGGCATGGGCGGGCACGCCGCGGGGGAGCGGGCCAGCGCCGCGGTGATCGACGCGCTCCGGCCGCTCGACACCCAGGTGCCCGAAACCGAGCTGCTCAACGCCCTGGATCACGCCGTGCGCCGCGCGGGCAGCTCGCTGCGCGAGATGGCGGGCGCCGACCCTGCGCTGAGCGGCATGGGGACGACGCTGACCGCGCTGCTGTGGTCCGGCTCGCAGCTCGGCCTGGTGCACATCGGCGACTCGCGCGCGTACCTGGTCCGCGACGGCGAGGTGTTCCAGATCACCCACGACCACACGGTCGTGCAGTCGCTGCTGGACGAGGGCAAGATCACCGCCGCGGAGGTCGCCTCGCATCCGCAGCGGATGCTGCTGCTCCGGGCGATTACCCCGGAGAGCCACTATGAGGTCGACCTTCAGCTCCGCCAGGCCCGAGCGGGCGACCGCTATCTGCTGTGCTCGGACGGCCTGCACGCGACGGTCAGCGCCGAAGCCATCAGCCACGTCCTGTGCCGCACCGAAGACCCCGACCAGGCGGTGCGGGAGCTGATCGCGCTGGCGATCGACGCGGGCGGCCCGGACAACGTCACGTGCATCGTGGCCGACGTGACCGGGTAAATCATTTGCGCCACGCATACCCCGCGGGCTACCTTCACGCATCGTGACCAACAGCGATGAACCGCCGGCGGTAGCGTCGGGATCCCGGCTGAGCTTCGGCAGCCCGCTATCGGAGGAACGCGCCGCCCGGCTCACCGCCGAGCTCGCGGATGCACGGCCGGAAGCCGTGCTCGACCTGGGCTGCGGGTGGGGCGAGCTGCTGCTCCGCATCGTGGCCGCGACGCCGGGCGCCCGCGGCACCGGTATCGATAACTACGGCCCCGACATCACGCGCGGCCGGGACAACGCGGCCGCGCGGGGCCTGACGGACCGCGTCACGTTCATCGAGGGCCCGGCCGCCGAGCACATCAAGGGAACGAGCGCCGACCTTGTGCTGAGCATCGGTGCCTGGCACGCGCTCGGCGCCGCCATTCCCGAGGCCCTGAACATGCTGCGCCCGCTGGTCAATCCCGGTGGCCGCCTGCTGCTCGCCGCCGAGTTCTGGGAGCGCCCGCCCACGGACGACGAGCTGAGCCGGATGTGGCCGGGCGTGTCCCGGGACGACTTCACCGATATCGCCGGGCTCACGGACCAGGCGATCGCCCTCGGCTTCCGGCCGCTCCGCATCGAGTCGGTTACCCGGGGTGAGTGGGAGGATTTCGAGTCCGGCATTGCGGCCGACCGTGAGGAGTGGCTGCTGGCCCACCCTGGCCATCCGCGGGTTGACGAGGTCCGTGGTCAGCTCGACAAGGCCCGCGACTTCTGGCTGCGTGGGCACCGTGGCCTGCTCGGGTTCGCGTACCTCACGCTGGGCACCGAATCCGCGTGACCGCTGAGGTCCTGGAGCGCCGTGCGACCGAGCACGGCGAACTCGTGCTGCGCCGCTCGCAGGACGGGCAGCTTGAGCTGATCATGAACGGCGTGTTCCTGATGTCCACTAGCAACGGCCCGTCGGAGCGCGAACTCGTCCGCGTGGCACTGCACGGGCAGCGAGACGGTGCGGCCGTGCTGATCGGCGGCCTTGGCGCCGGGTTCTCGCTGGCCGAGGCGCTCGCCGCGCCCCGACCCGCGCCCCGGCCCGCGCCCCGGCCCGCGCCCCGGCCCGAGACGCCCAAGGTCGGCACGGTGATCGTGGTCGAATCGGAGCCGGACGTGATCGCCTGGGGCAGCTCTTACTTCCGCCGGTACAACGAGGGGGCGCTCAACGACCCCAGGGTCACCGTAGTCCAGGCCGATCTGGCCGAGTACGCCGCCAGCGCCACGGCAGGAAGCTTCGACGCGATCTGCCTGGACACCGACAACGGCCCGGACTGGCTGTCCCGGCCGGGCAACGCCGCCCTCTACGAATACCCCGGCCTCGCCAGGCTGCGCGACCTGCTGCGCCCGCACGGCCGGCTGGCCGTCTGGGCGGCCGCCGAGAACCCCGCCTTCGCGGCCCGGCTCACCTCCCTGTTCGCAACCGCCGGCATCACCCGGGTCCCAGCCGGCCGCGGCCCCGACGACATCATCTACCTGGCCTCTCGCTAAAGCCCGCCCTGGCCAAAGCGCCTGCGCTCGTACCGTGTGTCGCGTTAACATGCACACTGTCGCGTTATGTCTAGTCAGGGGAACCGAGTCGCGGCAGGGGCACAAGACGAAGCAGAGAAGGAGCGCGCCACCGCATGGCCGCTACTGAGCTGAAAGCGCAGAGCGACGAACCGAAGGCCGCGGTAACTCCTGCGCTCTGGCGGCGCCCTTGGGCCTGGCCAGCAGGATTCGTGCTCGGCGGCCTCGTCCTGTTCGGCATCTACCTGAGGCAGGCGGACAGCTTCCCGATCCAGTCCGACGGGGCGTCGAACGCGCTCCAGGCCTGGGACATGCTGCACGGCAACTGGCTGCTGCACGGCTGGACGCTCACCGACCTGTCGTTCTACACCCTGGACCTGCCGCTGTACGCGCTGGCGGAGGCCGTGCACGGGCTGAACGCCGGCTCGGCGCACATCGCGGCCGCGCTCACCTACACCCTGGTCGTGGTGTGCGCCGCGGTGCTCGCCAAGGGCCGGGCAGACGGCCGCGAGGCCCTGATCCGGGTGTCCATGGTCGTCGGCATGATGCTCACGCCGCCGATGCTGTCCGGCGCCGCGACGTTCCTGTCCGACCCGGACCACACCCTCACCCAGGTCCCGCTGCTGCTGGTCTGGATCCTCCTCGACCGGTTCGCGGACCGGCCGCGCTGGCAGGTTCCGGTGGCGATCGGCGTGCTGCTGGCGTGGTCCGTGGTCGCCGACCCCCTGGTCACCTACGAAGGCATGCTTCCCATCGCGGCCGTCTGCGCGCTGCACCTGTACCGGCATCGCGACACGGTGCCGCGCCAGCCGCGCGAGTTCTGGTACGAGGGCGCGCTGATCGGCGCTTCGGCGGTGGCGCTGGGGGCGGGCACGCTGGCGCTGCGGCTAATCGGACGGGCGGGCGGCTTCGTCGTCACGCCGCCAGTCACCACGTTCGCCCAGGTGCACACCCTGTACACGCACGTCTGGGTGACCGTGCAGAGCGTGCTCAAGCTGTACGGCGCCGACTTCTCCGGGAAGCAGGACATCCACGCCGCCCCCGCGGTGATCTGCCTGGCCGGGGTGGCGCTGGCCACCTGGGCGGCCTGTCGCGCCGTGCGCCGGTTCACCGAACAAGACCTGGTCACCCGGGTGCTCGTGGTAGCGCTGGCCGTTCTGCTGATTTCTTATACGGTCACCGGCGGCCCGAACGTCGTCGGCGGACCCCACGAGATCGTCGGCGTGCTGCCGATCGGCGCGGTCCTGGCCGCCCGCCTGCTGACCGCGCAGCTCATCAGCGGCCGCCACCTGGCCGCGTTCGCCGCGCTGCTGGCCTGCTACGGGCTGGTGCTCGCGCACGACGTGGTGCAGCCGCCGGCCCCCGACGCGGACAGCCAGCTGGCCGCCTTCCTGGCGGCCCGCCACCTCGACTACGGCGTGGCGGCGTGGTGGGAGGCCAGCGGCGTTACGCTGGACAGCGGCGGCAAGGTCCAGGTCCGGCCGGTGAACCGGAACGAGGTCAACGGGCACCTCATGGCGATCCAGCGGGACTCGGTACCGTCCTGGTACGACGCCAGCAAGCACGACGCGACGTTCCTGGTCGTGCCGCACTTCCGCATGTCGTGCGTGCAGGGCAGCCACTTCCAGTGGACGCGGACGCTCGACGCCGACTTCGGCCCGCCGGCGCAGACCTACAAGGTGGCCGGTTTCACCATCGACGTCTGGCACGAGAACCTCCTCCGCCACATCACCAAGCCCGTCGGCGCCGCCTGCTGATGTAACCCTGGTGCAACGGCCAGCCGCGTAAAACCAGGTCACATGTTCTTCATCACGTACCTGAAGCGCGAACTGCGCAGGAGAATGCGCCAGGCGATCTTCATCGCCGCCGGCCTGGCCGTCGGCATCGGCCTGGTCATCACCGTGATCGGTGCCGCCAACGGCGTCAAGCACGCCCAGGCCAAGGTCCTCGCCGACCTGTACGGCGTCGGCACCGATCTCACCGTCACCACGACCCCGCAGCGGCCCAGCAACCCCGGCCAGGGGAACACCGTCCAGATCCACAATGGCGCCGGTAATGGCCCGTCCGGCCAGGAGTGCACCAACGGCACATGCCACGCGCTCAAGGGCGGCGACGTCATCGACACGCTGGCCGCCATGAACTACGGCAGCATGGCCACCAGCGAGATAAGCGCCATCGAGCGCCTCGCCCACGTGAAGAGCGCGACCGGCGGCCTGCTCCTCCAGGACAACCGTATCGTGATCCCCACCAGCGAAAACGGCTCGCTGCCGCAGCCCACCTTCGTCAGCGTCGACGGCATCGACCCCGGCCACGAGACGGCCGGCCCGATCGCCAACGCCGACCTCACCAAGGGCCGCAACCTCACCGCCAGCGACACGACGAACGCACTGGCCGACGCGAACTACGCCACCTCGCACGACCTCAAGATCGGCGACACGGTCACCCTCGCCAACACCAAGTTCACCATCGTCGGCCTGGTCTCTCAGCCGGAGTCCACCAGCCCGCCCAACGTATACATCCCGCTGGCCGAAGCGCAGAAGCTTTCCATCGACCCGGCCACGAGCAAGTCGCTGAAGGGCAAGATCGACACGATCTACGTGACCGCCGACAGCGCGTCCGACATCGGCACCGTGCAGCGCGAGATCCAGCAGCTGATGTCCGGCGCGACGGTCACCACCGAGGCGAGCCTGGCCAGCCAAGTCACCGGCAGCCTGGCCAGCACCGCGAAGCTCGCGAACGAACTCGGTAAGTGGCTCGCGGTCCTCGTGCTGATCGCCGCGTTCGCCGTGGCCTGCCTGCTCACGCTCGCCGCCGTCGCCC
The DNA here is from genome assembly GCA_035651595.1 of Streptosporangiaceae bacterium. Classification (GTDB taxonomy): domain Bacteria; phylum Actinomycetota; class Actinomycetes; order Streptosporangiales; family Streptosporangiaceae; genus JAFARZ01. The sequence goes on from DASRFJ010000225.1 coordinate 15,547, forward strand.
GCCGCACCCCCGAATTCGGCACGCTGAAGGCGCTCGGCTGGCGCGGCCGCCGCATCGTCGGCCAGGTGCTCGGGGAGTCGGTGACCACCGGCATCGCCGGCGGCCTGCTGGGCATCGGCCTCGGCTTCGCCGGCGTGGCGATCATCGACAAGGTGGCGCCGAAGCTGACCGCCACGGTGCCGGCCGCGAACAGCAGCTTCGGCGGGTTCCAGGCACAGAGCGCGGGATCCGGTCCGGTCTCCCGCTTGATCGATCCGGCCGCGACCGCGCACGCCACGGTGTCCGTGCCGATGTCCGCGTCGGTGACCGTCGCAGCGATCGTGCTCGCCGTCGTGCTGGCTGTCGCGGGCGGCCTGCTGGCCGGCTCGTTCGGCGGCTGGCGTGCCGCGCGGCTGCGGCCAGCGGTTGCTCTGTCGAAGGTGGGCTAAACACCATGGATAACACGCTTTACCGGCTGTCCGATGTCAGCAAGATCTACCGCAAGGGCGCCCGCGAGATCCCCGCGGTCCGCAACCTCGACCTGGAGATCCGCGAAGGCGAGTGGCTCGCCATCCAGGGCAAGACCGGCCACGGCAAGACCACGCTGCTGCAGCTGCTCGGCGGCCTCGACCGCCCCACCGCCGGCCGGATCGACTTCGCCGGCCGCGACCCGTCCGACCGCTGCGTCCGCGCGGACTCGTTCGGCTTCGTCTTCCAGACGTTCAACCTCGTTCCGACTTTGTCCACGCAGGAAAACGTGGAAGCAGCCCTGATCCCGCTAAAGATTGGAATCTCCGAACGACACAGGCGCGTCGTCCAGGCACTCGAATCCGTCAGCCTGGCTGACCGCGCGCTGCACCTCCCCACCGAGCTATCCGGGGGCCAGCAGCAGCGCGTGGCGATCGCCCGTGCCCTGGTCAAGGACCCGAAGGTGCTCCTCGCCGACGAGCCGACCGGCAACCTCGACGAAGACACCAGGGACGAGATCATGGCACTGATCGAGTCGCTGTGGCGCGAACGCGGGCTCACCCTGATCCTGGTCAGCCACGACAGCGCCGTGGTCCGCCACGCCCAGCGAATCGGCATCATGAGCAGGGGGAAGCTCACCATCCGCCAAGACACCCGCACCAGGTAACCGCGACCCGCCCGCCAACTACGTCAGTGGTCGGGCAGGTGCCAGTGGTACGGCGCGATCAGCTTGTCCACCGAGGCGGGGCCCCACGAGCCTTGCGCGTAGGGTTCGGCGTCGGGCGGGTTGTCCAGCAGCGGCTGGGAGATCTCCCACACCCGCTCGACGCCGTCGGACCTGGTGAACAGCGACTGGTCGCCGATCATGGCGAGCAGGATCAACCGCTCGTAGCCCTCCAGCGCGTTGGCGGCGGCGAACGAGTCCTTGTAGTTGAACACCATCGTGGAATGCCCGAGCGCAAGCTCCGGACCGGGGATCTTGGCGAGGAACTCGGTGCTGATCGAGCCCGGGTCGGCGAAGTCGATGACGATCTCGTTCAGCCGTCCGGTCGGGATGTCCTTGCGGTGGGTGCGGAACATGCGCAGCGGCGGCTCGCGGAACCCGAGCGTCAGCACCTGGCGGCTGGCGCCCATCGACTTGCCGGACCGCAGGTAGAACGGGACGCCGTGCCAGCGCCAGTTCTCCACCTCCGCGCGCACCGCGACCATCGTCTCGGTGGCGGAACCGGCGGCGACGCCCTGCTCGTCGAGATACCCCTCGTACTGACCGCGCACCACGTGCCGCGGGTCGAGCGGCCGCAGCGCCTCGAAGACCTTCTCCTTCTCGTCCCGCAGGTGCTTGGCGGACAGCGAGACCGGCGGTTCCATCGCGACGAAGGCGAGCACCTGGAACAGGTGGGTCACCACCATGTCCTTGTACGCGCCGGTCGCGTCGTAGAACGCGGCCCGGCCCTCGATCGACAGCGTCTCCGGCACGTCGATCTGCACGTACTGGATGTGGTCGCGGTTCCACACCGGCTCGAACAGGCCATTGGCGAACCGGAACGCCAGGATGTTGTCGACCGACTCCTTGCCCAGGAAGTGGTCGATGCGGAACACCTGAGACTCGTCGAAGGTGGCGTGGATGGTGTCGTTGAGCGCACGGGCCGACGCGAGGTCCGTGCCGAACGGTTTCTCCACGATGATGCGGGCGTTCCTGGCCAGAT
>DASRFJ010000226.1:0-35543 GCA_035651595.1 Streptosporangiaceae bacterium
TTCACGCCGGTACGGCGTCACCCGCAGCGACATCATGGCTTCGTGGAAGACCGGCCCCCGTGAACAGGGGTCCCGCTACCACAAAGGGGAAAACCACCACGCTATCGAGGCCCATCAAGCCAGCCGCCGGCCCACCGGGCAGCCAGCGACCCGGGCAAACCCCCGAATAAGCCAACGAGTCCAAACAGGGAGGGCAAGTGTCCGCAATCATCTGGAGCGCCCGGCGGCCCGCCCGGAATGGGCTAAATGTCCGATCCGCCGGGCCGCGGCGCCCTGCGGACGCATGAAGCGGGCGCCGGGACGCCGGGCGGAGGCGCCGGGACGCCGGGACGCCGGGCGGAGGCGCCGAGCCGGGACGCCGGGCCGCGGCGCCGAGCCGGGACGCCGAGCCGGTCCGCCGGTCCGCGGCGCCGCGGCGGAGGCGGGGGCACTTCGCGGTCTAAGACCGCTTTACGCACCTGAACGCGCCGCACCGGGCTGCGTGAACTTCGCGGCGATCTCGCGCGCCGTGGCGGAGTCCGGTCCTGGCTGCGGCACGAAGACCGCTTCGCGGTAGTACCGCAGTTCCTGCACGCTCTCCAGGATGTCGGCGAGCGCCCGGTGCCCGCCGTGCTTTGCGGGGGAGGCGAAGTAGGCCCGCGGGTACCACCGGCGGGAGAGTTCCTTGATCGACGAGACGTCGACCATACGGTAGTGCAGGTACGTGTCGAGTTCGGGCATGTCACGCGCGATGAACCAGCGGTCGGTGGCGATGGAGTTCCCGCACAGCGGCGCCCTGCGCGCCTCCCCGACGTGTCCGCGCACGTATCCGAGCACTACGGACTGCGCTTCGGCCAGTGAGATCCCGCCTGCCAGCTCCGCGAGCAGTCCTGAGGTCGTGTGCATCTCCCGGACCACGTCCGGCATGGTCTCGAGTGCCTCCGCGGGCGGCTTGATGATCAGGTCGATGCCCTCGTCGACCAGGTTCAGCTCTCCGTCGGTCACCAGGCACGCGATCTCGATCAGGGCATCGCGCTCGATGTCGAGCCCCGTCATCTCGCAGTCGATCCACACGAGCCGGTCATTCATCCAAACAGCCTATGACTATGACGACCTCCCGCGTTACTCCCGGTGCCCTCGAATGTGCCGATCTGATAACGGAAGGTCAGACGCCGCTGGCTGTCGATCCTAGACGCCGGTGGCGGTCAACGACGGGGCCGGCGTCGCCGAGGAAGCTGACGCGGCCAGATCCCGCGCCGGCCGGGGACCCCGCTGCCCGAGTGCGATCGCGCCAGCCCGCCGCGCCACACCCGGAACCGGAACCGAACCAGGAACCGCACCCGAACCCGAACCGCCACCCGAACCCGGACGAGCGGGCCGGGTCAGCGTGACGCTGTGCGCGGGGGTCAGCTGGTCGATGTCGATGCAGCCGGGGCCGATGTTCGTGCAGTCGGGCACCTGGGACGCGCCGAAGTGCCCGCCCCGAGCCCACAGCGCACGACTGCGGGAAAGGCCAGCGGACTGATCCGCCTGCCGGAACGAGGCCGGCTGGCCGGCCGGCCAGCGCCGCGGGATCGACCAGGAGTCGAGCCAGCCGAGGATGTCGCTGAGCCCGGCCATCGTGTGGCTGGTGAACGGCTCGCGCGGCGTGCCAAGGACGCCGATCTGCACGCACAGCCGGCCCTCGCGATTGACCCTCGGCAGCGGATGGCCGAAGTCATCCTGGAGGTACTCGATGTGCTCGCGGGTGCCGAGCGCGCGGCCGGCCCGGACGATCGGCAGCAACTGCGCGACGTCGCCGGTCACCGGATCCCACACCAGATGGCACGGCCGGCCTTCCGCCACCAGCCGCTGCGCGGCGGAGGTAACCGAGATGGCTCGCGGATCGGTTCCGAATGTCAGCCAGACAACCCTGGGCGCCCCGCCCTGCATCTGCCCGCCATCATTACCTGCTCGGATGCATCTAGCTCCGCGCATCCATGCGTCCGCCACCAGCGGACCTCCCTTGCTCGAACGTGCTCGAAACGGTCTAGACCTTATGGCTCCCTCTTCCTCTGCTTACGTCACGATCGGTGATTAGTCCAGAGGGTCGCGTCGAGAAGATTTGGCGTTCTGTCGCGTTCTACGATGCGGTATGCACACCGTTCCTCCTGGAATCGCCAGCGTGCCCCGGCTGGAAGAGTGGCTCACCAACGCGCTCAACGCCCCCGCGCCGGTATCTGTGGCGTCGATCGAGCTCATCACCGGCGGCCGGTCGAACCTGACCTACCGCGTCATGATCAAAGAAGAGCGAACGGTGGTGCTGCGCCGTCCCCCGCTTGGCCACGTGCTGCCGACCGCGCACGACATGTCCCGCGAGTTCCGCGTGCTGACCGGGCTCACCGGAACCAGAGTTCCGGTGGCGCGCCCGATCGCGCTCTGCGCGGACGCCGAGGTGATCGGCGCGCCGTTCTACGTGATGGAGTTCGTGCCCGGCCGGATCTTCCGCACCCTCGAGGCCGCGGCCGCACTCACGGAAGACCAGGCAACGCAGCTGTCCGAAGCGCTCGCGGACATGCTCGCCAGCATCCACGCCGTGGACCTGGCCGCCACAGGTCTCGACACCCTGGGCCGGGGCGCCGGCTACCTGCGGCGGCAGCTCGACCGCTGGCAGCGCCAGTGGGAACTCTCCGCCACAAGAACCGTGCCCGGCTACGACACCCTCGTCAGCAGGCTCGACCAGGGCATGCCCGCAGAGGGTGACACCACCCTGGTGCACGGCGACTTCCGGATCGACAACGTCCTGGTCGACACCGCCCAGGCCCCGCGGATCGCCGCCGTCGTGGACTGGGAGATGGCGACCCTCGGCGACCCGCTGGCGGACCTCGGCCTCACGCTCGTCTACTGGACCGAGGCCGGCGAGGTGGGTTGGCTGCCGATGTCAACGAACGCCACCGCCGCGCCCGGGTTCCATACCCGGGCGGAGTTCGCCGCCGCATACGCCGGCCGGACGGGACGTGACGTGTCACGGATCGAGTACTACATGGCGTTCGGCTATTTCAAGCTTGCCGTCGTTCTCGAAGGCATCAACGCCAGGTACCTGAAACAACAGACGGTGGGCGACGGCTTCGACCGGGAAGGCAAGGCGGTCCCGCTCCTGATCGCCCGTGCCCACCAGATCCTCGACGCCGGTTAACCCAGGCACCCGGCGCCCCGCTCTCGCCAGGCCGTGGCCTGGCGCCCCGCTCTCGCCGGGCCGAGATTCGACGCCCCGCTTACGCCGACCCTCCGCTCTTATAGACGCGCAACGCTCCAGGAAAGTTCACGCGGGTTTGAAATAGGCACTCGACTCCGGCCGCCACAGGAACCAGATCGCGCCGAGGCCGACCAGCCAGACCAGCACTTCGAAGACCAGGCTGAGCGCGGTCTCCGGCTGCCGGAAGAACGCGATGAGGCCGATCGTGTTGAACGCGAACAGCACACACGAGACGATCCGCGCCCAGCTCATGCCCTTCCCGTTGGCCCACGCCATGACCAGCCACAGCGCGATGCCGATCACCGCGGACACGATCGCCGCCGCGATGATCTGGTTGTACAGGTGATTGACCTGGGTGACCGTGTAGTGCGGGTAGTGCGACCTGATCGCGCTCTTCAGGCTGCCGGTGGTGGTCAGCGACAGGATGAGGCTGATCGCGCTGATCGCCGCCCCCGCGTACATCAGCTTGACCGCGTTGCGCACCGGTTGCGGGGCCGGCGGGCGCTCGGTCTGGACGGTGCCCCCGGAGGACGGATAAGGCGTGTACGACATGGTGAACCTCTGGACTTTCCGGTGCCGCATCCAGCAGCTTAGTAGTTCGGCGAGAAGGCGATACTGTGACGGTGACTGAGAACGTATCAGTACTTGACGACCGCCAGACACGGTTGCTGCGCCTGGAAATCGTTTGTGTCTTCGCGGTCTCGCTCGGCGCGAGCGGGCTGTACGCGCTGGTCAGCTTTATCGGCTCGCTGACCGCACGGCAGTCGCTTGGCAAGCAGACCGCGACGCTCAACGGCTCGCTGGCGCCGGGCCGCCCCCTGCTCGACCTGTTCCTCCAGCTGACGAACATCACCCTCGCGCTGTCTCCGGTGCTGCTGGTGTTCTACTTGCTGGCCAGGGCGGGGGAGGGGCCGCGCACCATCGGCCTCGACGCAACCCAGCCAGCCCGCGACCTCGGTCGCGGCGCGGCGATCGCCGCGGTGATCGGCGGCAGCGGACTCGGCCTCTACCTAGCCGCATTCCACCTCGGCATGAACCTAAACGTGGTGGCGGAGAACCTGCCGGACGTGTGGTGGCGCATCCCCGTGCTGATTTTGTCCGCGATCCAGAACGGCGCCCTGGAGGAGATCGTCGTCGTCGGCTACCTGCTGACCAGGCTCGACAAGCTCGGCGTGAAGGCGCCGGCCGCGATCGCCATCAGCGCCTGCATCCGCGGGTCGTATCATCTCTACCAGGGGGCCGGCGGCTTCATCGGCAACGCGACGATGGGCGTCATCTTCGGCTATTTGTACAAACGGTGGGGGCGGGTGACACCGCTGATCATCGCCCACTCGCTGATCGACTCGGTCGCGTTTGTTGGCTACGCGCTGTTGCACGGGCACGTTTCGTGGTTGCCGTGACGCAAAAGTGTTGACGGTATACAAAACGCCCTAATATCATTAGATGATAGAAATCTTCTGACGAACCGATACAGCGCGGCCGAAGATCCACGGGGGTGCGATGGCTGGAGTTAGTTATGGCTAAAGCAGCGTTGGTCAAGATGCCTCCCGAGGCGAGCGCCGTCAAGGGTTGCGAGGGAGCCCGCCGGGTACTCGCGCTGATGCTGGCGTTTTCCGCGGACCGCAACACGCTCAGCGCCCGCGATCTGGCGTCCGCGACGGGGATCGCGCTGCCCAGCGTCTACCGGTACATCACGCTGCTGCGCGAAACGGGGCTGCTCGCCGAGGCGGACCGCGGCAGCTTCCGGCTGTCCGCGCGGATGATCGGCCTCGCCCGGGCCGCCGAAGCTGCCGAGTCGATCATCGACATCGCCGACCCGGTGATGCGCGCGCTCATGACCGAGACCGAGGAGACCGTGATCCTGGTCCGGCTGATCGGCCGGTCCGCGGTGTGCGTGCACCGGGTCGAGTCAGGGCACCACCTGCGCACCACGTTCGAGCCCGGCCAGCCGCTGCCGCTGGAGCGCGGCGCCAGCGCCCGGATCCTGCTGGCCGGCCTGTCCCCGGAGACGCGCCGCGAGTACCTGTCCTCGTTCGCTACCCGCGATCCGGCCGGCGCCGCCCTGCTGGAGGAGAAGGTCGTGCTCGCCGCCAAGCACGGCTACGCGGTGAGCGAGGAGGAGATCGACCGCGGCGTGTGGGCCGCGTCCGCGCCGGTTCTCCAGGGCAGGCGGACCGTGGCGGCGCTGACGATCCCGTCCCCGCTGTCCCGGGCGCCGACCGTGCTGCGTGAGCAGCGGCTGACTCAGGTGCGCGGCGCGGCGCGGGCGATCGGCGCCGCGCTGGCGAGCGCCTGAGCCTGCGGCCGACGCGTTATCCTTCCGGCATGCCGGACTTCCGCGATCCGCGGCACGTGATTCCTGGAACGGACCTCGACGTCGGCAACGTGACGCTGTCGTCCCTGCGGGCCGCGATGGCGGCCGGTGCCCTGACCTCGGCGACCCTGACCGAGTACTACCTGCGCCGGATCAGTCGGCTGAACCCGGGGTTGCACGCGGTCATCACCGTCAACCCCGCCGCGGCCGCCGAAGCCGCGGCCAGCGACACCCGGCCCGGCCCGCCTCGCCCGCTGGAAGGCATCCCGGTCCTGGTCAAGGACAACGTCGGCGTGGCGGGCATGCCGACCACCGCGGGTTCGCCGGCGCTGCTCCCGGTGTCGCCGCCGGACGCGTTCCTGACCGGGAAACTCCGCGCGGCCGGGGCAGTGATCCTCGGCAAGGCGAACCTGTCGGAGTGGGCGAACTTCCGCTCCACGCACCCGACCAGCGGCTGGTCCACGCTCGGCGGCCAGACCGTCAACCCGTACGCGCTCGACCGCAACCCGTCCGGCTCCAGTTCGGGCTCCGCGGCCGGCGTCGCGGCGGGCCTGGCACCGCTGGCCGTCGGCACCGAGACCGACGGCTCGATCGTCTGCCCGGCCAGCGCCTGCGGCATCGTCGGCATCAAGCCGACGATCGGCATGATCAGCCGCCGCGGCATCGTGCCGATCTCCCCTGTCCAGGACACGGCGGGCCCGATGGCTACGTGCGTGGCTGATGCCGCCGCGCTGCTCTCCGTCCTCGCCGGTCCCGACCCAGAAGACCCCATAGCGACCGAACGATCCTCGGTTTCTCAGTCCTTTTCCTCGTGCTTGGATCCGGAGGCTCTCGACGGCGCGCGGCTCGGCATCTGGCGTGCTGGCTCGGCCGAGGCGGGGCCGGCCACGGCCGCCGTGCTCGACGACGTCGTCGCCCGGCTTCGCTCGCTCGGCGCGGCGGTGGTCGACCCTGTTGTGCTGCCCGACGCGGCGCGGATCGCGGAGCCGGAATTCGAGGCGCTGGAGCACGAGTTCAAGTACGGCATCAACGCGTACCTGGCGTGGCTTTCCGCGGTGGCGGGGTTCAGCGGGCCTGCTACCTTGGCCGAACTCATCGACTTCAACAAGCGCAACGCCGGCTTGGTGCTGTCCCGGTTCGGCCAGGAGATCTTCGAGTCTGCTGAGGGGCGTCCGGGTACGTTGTCCGATCCGGGATACATCTCGGCCAGGCGTGCCGCCACGTCCTTCGCGGTGACCGCCCTCGAGCAGCCGCTCGCCGACTCGAACCTGGACGCCATCGTCTCGCTGACCACCGGACCGGCCTGGCTGACCGACTACGTGCTCGGTGACCACCACGTCTTCAGCACCTCAAGCCCCGCAGCCGTGGCCGGGTGCCCCTCGATCACCGTGCCCGCCGGCTACGTGTCCGGCCTCCCCGTCGGCGTCTCCTTCACCGGCGCCCAATGGACCGAACCCCGCCTGATCGCCCTCGCCTACGCATTCGAGCAAGCCACCCACCACCGCCATCCCCCCGCCCTAGCCGCCACCCTCCCCGCGCCCCAGCTCTGACCCCGCCCCCGCCGCCGTTCCCGCTCGCGAGCCGCACCGCCCGTGGCCGGGCGGGTCCGCGCGGGGTTCGGTGGGCGCGGGGGGCGCGGCGGGGCGGGGCGGGGTTCGTGGCGCCCGAAGCTCCATAGAGGGGGGTTGGGGGGCCACGCACCTCCTTTGCGGGGGTGGCGGCGGTGGGGGTGGGCGGCGCCTATGTCCTGGTTCGGGCGGGAGGGTAACCTGACCAGCGTGGAAACGTGGGGTCGTGCCGAGGTGCCCGAACTACCGGGGGACGGGCCCGTGCCGCTGTTGCGGGATACGGCGTCCGGTGAGCTGCTGCCAGCGGTAACCGGGCCGGTCGCGACGATGTACGCGTGTGGCATCACGCCGTACGATGCCACGCATATCGGGCACGCCGCCACGTACACCGCCTGGGACCTGCTGGTCCGGGCGATGCTCGATTCGGCGCCGCGGCCTGAGGTCGTTTACGCGCAGAACGTCACCGATGTGGACGAACCGCTGCTTGAGCGGGCGGAGCGGGACCATGAGGACTGGCGCGAGCTGGCCCTGCGCGAGACCGACCGGTACCGCAGGGACATGGAGGCGCTGCGCGTCCTGCCGCCCACGTACCTGGTCGGTGCCGTGGAGGCAGTGCCGATCATCGACGCTTTCGCCGCACGGCTGGCCGAACGAGGCGCGCTGTACAACGTCGATGACGACGTCTACTTCGCGAAGTCGGCGGACACCGCGTTCGGGGCGCTGTCCGGTCCTGGTTCGGTGAGCAACTACGACCCGGCGCAGATGTCCAGCCTGTTCGCGCGGCATGGCGGCGACCCCGCGCGGCCAGGAAAGAAGGACCCGCTCGATCCGCTGGTCTGGAGTGCCGAACGGCCGGGTGAGCCCGCCTGGGAATCGCGCTTCGGCCCGGGACGGCCGGGGTGGCACGTGGAGTGCGCGGCGATCGCGGCGGAATACCTCGGCGTCGCGTTCGACGTGCAGGCCGGCGGTTCCGACCTGGTGTTTCCGCACCACGAGATGAGCGGCTCGCACGCCAGGGTGGCGTTCGCTCCCGCGGAGCGCGTGTTCGCCCGCGTGTATGCGCACGCCGGAATGGTCAGCTACCAGGGCGAGAAGATGTCCAAGTCGCTCGGCAACCTGGTGTTCGTGAACCGGTTGCTCGCGGACGGGACGGACCCGATGGCCATCCGGCTGGCGCTGCTGGCCCACCACTACAGCGATGACTGGGAGTGGACCGACGACTGCCTCGCCCAGGCGCAAGCGCGGCTAGACCGCTGGCGCGACGCGGTGGACCGTGCCCGCGGGGCCGGGGGAGAAGAGGTACTCGACGGCGTGCGCGCCGCGGTCGCCAACGACCTCGACGCACCGCGCGCCCTGGCAGTCGTGGACGCCTGGGCGGAAAGCGGAGACGGCGGCGGCGAGCTAGTCCGCAAGACGGTCGACGCCCTGCTCGGCGTGCGCTTGTAACGCGCCGGGACATCGCTGTCAAACCGCCCCGGATACCTGTGGATACCGCGGGCGGTTATCCACAATCCGTGACCGGGCGATTGGCCGGCGTACCCACCCGCCCCGCACGCTTGCGGCATGACACATAACCTCGCGCCGCGGCATCATCTGCGGCTCATCACGATCCCCGATCGCGTCGGCGGCTCCGGCACTCGGGTCCGGGCCGGTTCGCCCGCCGCGATCCTCGCCGTCGTGCCGTACCTGCTCGGCTTCCGCCCGGAGTCCAGCCTCGTCGTGATCGGTGTCGAGCCGCCCGACGGCTCCATAAAGGTCACGATGCGCTACGACCTGCCCGATCCGGCCGACACCGAGCTCGCCGCCGACATAGCCGCGCACGCCCTGGGCGTCATCGGCGTCCAGGAACTCACCGCGGCGGTGGCGATCGGCTACGGTGCCGACGCGCTGGTGGCGCCCCTCGCGAAAGCCTTCGGCCAAACGGAGCTGATCGACTTCCTTCGCGTCGAGGGCGGCCGCTACTGGTCCTATACCTGTCCGAATCCCGCCTGCTGCCCGGCCGAGGGCACCGCGTTCGACCAGGCCAGCTATCCGGGCCTCGGCGCCTTGGCCGATAGCCGCCCCAAGGTGCTCGCCAGCCGTGACCAGCTGGTGGACAGCATCGCGCCGCTCAACGGAATCGTCGCCGAATCCATGCGGCAGGCGACCAAACGGGCCGAGCAGCATCTCACCCAGCTGCTGGCCAAGGTCCGCAAGTCCGCCCGCCTGGGGGCCGCCCGCCACATGATCGCGACCGAGGGGCTCGGCGCGGTGTCCCAGATGGTCACCGCCTACCGGGCGGGCGGCCGGTTCGCCACGGACTACCAGGTGGCCTGGCTGACCGTGGCGCTGAAGGATCTGCGGGTCCGCGACGACGCGTGGGCCCGGATGGACCCCAGGTACGGCGAAGCGCACCGTCGGCTCTGGATCGACGTGGTCCGCCGCGCCCAGCCAGGCCACATCGCCGCGCCGGCCTCGCTGCTCGCCTTCGTGGCCTGGCAGGCGGGCAACGGCGTGCTCGCCAACGTGGCGCTCGACCGGGCACTGGCCGACGACCCCAGATACTCCATGGCAACCCTGCTCCGGCAGGTGATCAGCGCCGGCGCCCCGCCGTCGCTGGCCAGGGTGCCGATGACACCGGAGGAGGTGGCGGAGGCCTACGACGGGGAGGACTACGAGCCCGACGACCCAGACGAAGACGAAGAAGACGACGACTTCGAAGACGAGGAGGACTACGACCGGACGCGCGAACCCTGCCCCTGCGGGACGACGTAACGGCGCCCGACGCGGGGGATCCCCTCGTCTAGGCCGGGGGGTTTGGGGGTGGAACCCCTCGTTTAGGCCGGGGGGTTACGGGGGTGGATCCCCTCGTTTAGGCCGGGGGGTTTGGGGGGTGGAACCCCTCCGTTTAGGCCGGGGGGTTACGGGGGGTGGATCCCCCCGTTTAGATAAACTGCGCGAAACATCAGGAAGGAAGTCCCGCATGCCCGCCATGGACACGGTCCCGCTGGACGCCCACGAGGCAGCGGTGGCCCGGCTCCGCGACGCCTACGACAAGCTCCCCAAGGACGCCCCGGTCCGGCTGGCCAAGCGCACTTCCAACCTGTTCCGGTTCCGTGACGGAGAGAAGACCGCTGGCCTGGACGTATCGGAGTTCGGCCATGTCCTGTGCGTCGACCCCAAGACCCGGACCGCCCGCGTGGGCGGTATGACCACCTATGAGGATCTCAGTAAAGCGACGCTCAGGCATGGCCTCATGCCGCTGGTCGTGCCGCAGCTCAAGACCATCACGCTGGGCGGCGCGGTCACCGGCCTCGGCATCGAGTCGACCTCGCTGCGCAACGGCATGCCGCACGAGTCCGTGCTTGAGATGGAGATCCTCACCGGCGACGGCCGCGTCGTCACGGCGACCGAAGACAACGAGCATCACGAGCTGTTCCGCGGCTTCCCCAACTCGTACGGAACGCTGGGGTACAGCCTCTCGCTGACGATAGAGCTCGAGCCGGTGCAGCCTTATGTGCACATCCGCCACTTCTCGTTCGGAACCCCCGAAGCCTGCATGGAAGCCATCGCGCAGATAGCCGGCGAGGGCAGTTATCGCGGACATCGGGCGGATTTTGTCGACGGGACGGCGTTCTCGACCGGGGAGCTGTACCTGACGGTCGGGGCGTACAGTGACGTCGCGCCGTGGCGCAGTGACTACAGCGGGCAGCAGATCTACTACCAGTCGATTCGCCGGGCGAAGGAAGACTTCCTCACGATTGACAATTATCTGTGGCGCTGGGACCCGGACTGGTTCTGGTGCTCCAAGCCCTTCGGCGTGCAGAAACCAATGGTCAGGCGCATGTGGCCGCGCAAGTACCGGCGCAGCGACGTGTACCGCAAGCTGGTCGCGTTCGACCGGCGGCATCACCTCAGCGACACGCTGACCGCGAAGCGGCAGCGCCCGGCGCGGGAGGCGGTCATACAGGACGTGGAGATCCCGGTGGGACACGGGGGTGAATTCCTGCGGTATTTCGAGCGAAATGTGGGGATGAGTCCCGTGTGGATGTGCCCGCTGCGGCTGCGCGGCCAGCGGGCGTGGCCGCTGTATCCGCTGAAGCCGGGCGAGGTGTACGTGAACTTCGGGTTCTGGGGCACGGTCGCGCTGCCGCCCGGCAAGACCGATGGTTACCACAACCAGCTGGTCGAGGACGAGGTCGCGGAGCTCGGCGGGCACAAGTCCCTGTACTCCACGTCGTTCTACAGCGAGAGCGAGTTCTACCGGCGGTACAACGGCGATGCGTACAAGGCGCTCAAGCGTGCTTACGACGGCGACGGCCGCCTGCTCGGACTTTACGAGAAGTGCGTCCGGGGACGCTGAGACATTGGCAAGGGGGGTATTGGGGGGAGGTCTCCCCCCATCAAGAAGGAAGGGAAGGGAAGCAAGGCATGGCGCTTGCGGAGGTCTTCGAGCAGGTCGTGGGCCCGGACGCCCCGGTGGAATTCGCGGCCTACGACGGCTCGCACGCGGGCCCGCCGGACGCCCCGGTGAAGCTCACCGTCCGTTCCCCGGTCGCGGTCGCGTATCTGGCGCAGGCGCCCGGTGCGCTGGGCCTGGCCAGGGCATACGTGTCCGGCCACCTGGACGTGGATGGCGACATGTACCAAGCCCTGGCCAGGATGGTCAACGCGCAGCGGATCGACATCGGCCTCGTCGACAAGATCCGCCTGCTGCAATCGCTTGGCGGCCCGAAGCTCCTGCTCAACCGCATCCCGCCGCCCCCGCAGGAGGTACTCCAGCACCGCCGCTGGCTGGGCGGCCGTCGGCACACCAAGGGCCGCGACGCCAAGGCGATCTCGCACCACTACGACGTATCCAACACGTTTTACGAGTGGGTGCTCGGCCCGACGATGGCGTACACCTGCGCCTGCTACCCGAAGCCGGACGCCACGCTGGAAGAGGCGCAGGTCAACAAGTTCGACCTGGTCGCGCGCAAGCTCGGGCTGCGCGAAGGCATGCGGCTGCTCGACGTCGGATGCGGCTGGGGCGGGATGGTCATGCACGCCGCCCGCGAGTACGGCGTGAAGGCGATCGGCGTCACGCTGTCCGCTCAGCAGGCCGCGTGGGCCCAGGCAGCCATCGAGCGCGAAGGCCTGGGCAAGCTCGCCGAAGTCCGGCACCTCGACTATCGCGACGTTCCCGAGACGGGCTTCGACGCGGTCAGTTCGATCGGGCTCACCGAGCACATCGGCCAGAAGAACGTGCCGGCGTACTTCGCGTTCCTTTACGGCAAGCTCAAGCCCGGCGCGCGGCTGCTCAACCACTGCATCACCAGGCCGGACAACATCGAGCCGGCGCACCGCACGAAGGGCTTCATCAACCGGTACGTGTTCCCGGACGGCGAGCTTGAGGGTCCCGGCTACCTGATCTCGCTGATGCACGACACCGGATTCGAGGTCCGGCACGAGGAGAACCTGCGCGAGCACTACGCGAAGACGCTCGCCGCGTGGTCCGCGAACCTGGACGCGAACTGGGACGCGGCGGTCAAGGAGGTCGGCGAGGGCACCGCGCGGGTGTGGCGGCTGTACATGGCCGGCTCGCGCCTAGGCTTCGACCGCAACCATATCGAGCTGCATCAGGTGCTCGGTGTCCGGTTGCACGCGGACGGGAGGTCGGACATGCCGCTGCGGCCGGACTGGGAGCAGCCCCGCGCGCTCACCCTTTAAAACCCCTTCTGTCCTAACGACAGTGGTGATAGCGCCCGCAGCGTACATTGTCGCGACAACGTGCGCGATGCTGCCGGCCAGCGGCACGGCAGGCACCCCGCTGGTCGCGGTCGCCAGCGTGCTCAGCGTGCGCTTACCCGGCTGGGCCGGCGCGTACGGGCTCGCCGGGTCGCCGTCCGGCCCGGCCACGGCGAGCACGTCGGCTTCGGCCGCGGCGAGGGCCATGGCCTGCGCGAACAGCACCGGCCGGCTCAGCTGGCCGGCGAGCAGGCCGGTGAGGTCCGCGTCCGGGCCGAGCGGCTCGCCGGTGATCGTGGAGATCACCCGGCGCCGCGGCGGCCCGATCGCGATCTCGGCCAGCACGGCGCGCAGCGGCGCCGCGCAGCCAGCCAGCCCGGGGGAGTGCAGCGCGGCGCTGACCGCTAGCACGTCGACCGCGACACCGGTCTGCGTCGCGTGCCTGGCGAGGTTCCTGATACCGTCGCCCGGCCCGCTGACCAGGTGCGACGTCGCGGTTTCGCTCGCGGCGAGGTGCACGCCGTGTGCGTCGCAGAGCCGGCGCACCAGGTCGGGGTCGGCGGCGGCGACCCTGGCCATCGCGGCGGGCCGGTTCGCGCAGCCGCGCAGCACGTGGCCGCGAAAAGCGGCCAGCCGCGCGGCCTCCTGGACCGGCAGGCAGCCGGCCCAGACCAGGGCCGCGATCTCGCCCGAGCTGTACCCGACTGCGGCGCGCGCGTTGATGGTCAGCCGGTCCAGCACGCGCATCGCGTCGAGCGCCGCGCTCAGCAGCGCGCTGTGCTCTGACGGCGGGCCGGCCAGGCCGGGGAACACGAGCACGACACGGCCTTGCGTGCCGATCCCGATCGCGATCCCCTGGCCTATCGTCAGCGGCACGACCGGACCGTTGCGCAGCAGTTGAGCGGCGCGCCGGGCCTGGACGGACAGCTCTCCCGGATTGTTCGCGGTGACCGCGACGCGCAAAGGCGCGCCGTTGTCCGCTGCCTGCTGTGCCGCGGCGGCCATGTGCCTGGCGAGGTCCCGGAGTTCGGGGTCGGTGAGGTCGGCAGCGTTGCCCGCGATCACGTCGAGCGTTCCTGCTACCGCGGTGGGCTCCGCTCCGCTCAACACGAACACGGCGGGTGTCGCGCGCTCCCGTTCCCGGGCCGCGCCCGCGCCCGCGCCCGGCCCACGCGCCGCCTGGGCGGTGCGGCTGAGCGGCGGCGGGGTGCTTGCGGGTGCTGTGTGGCGCCCATGTACTGGAGTGGCGAGCGTGCCGGGCGGCGGGGAGTCCGGATGCTCGGCGGGCCGGTGCCGCCGGCCGCGGCGACCGCCACGGTCGGCGTCGCGGCGCAGCACTAGGTGGGCCGCGCCGTCTGTCGCGTGGGCCGCGGCGCCTGTCGCGTGAGGCGCGGCGCCTGTCGCGTGGCCGGCGATGCCGAGCGAGTTCACGGCGGCGAGCCTGGGCCCGTCCGGCCAGGGTTCCGGGCCGTCCGGCAGGCGGAGCCGTGCGACGCCGGATTCGATCAGCGGGTGCGGACGCGGGCACCCGGTACCGGGCGGGATCGTCCCGGCGACCATGGCCGTGACCGCCTTGATCAGGCTCGCGACCCCCGAAGCCGCCCTGCTGTGACCGATGCACGCAGACACCGCGCCGAGCGGTGCCCGGACGGAGCCGTCGTGCCGAAGCCGGGCAAGCGTGGCGAGCTCCTCGCCGTCGGCGGTCGCGGTCCCCGCGCCGTGCCCCTCGACAAGGCTGATCTCGGCGGGGTCGGATCCGGCCTGGTGATACGCCTGGAGCGGGGTGTATGCCGGGGTTGTGCCATTGGACGCCGGCGTGGTGGTCCAGCCGGCGATCTCCGCGTAGACCGGGCGGCGGGACGCTCGGGCGTCGGCTGACCGCATGAGGACGACGACACCGCAGCCGTCGCCGGGCAGGAAACCCGGGGGCTCGGCGTCGTAGACCAGCATGTGTTCGGTGCCGACCAGGCCAGCGGCCGCTTGCCGGGCGAGCCAGCCCGAGTCGATTCCGAGTTCCGCCCCGCCGGCCACGATGACGTCCAGGTCTCCCCGGCCAAGCGCGTCGCAGGCCGCGGCGACCGCATGCAGTGAACTATGGGACGCCGCGGCGGGGAACTCAAGCGTGCTCTCGATCCCGAGTGCTTCGCGTACGGATTCGGCGACTCCGGGGGCGGAACTCGCGACGATCAGCTCCGTCCTGCGCAAGGCGACGCTGGGCAGCGCGGCATCCGCGAGCGCGAGCGCGGCGGTCTCCGCGGCCAGCTTGCAGACAGGCCCGTGGTCATCCGGGCCGTCCGCTCTCCAGCCATCCAGTAGCGCGGCCCGCGTCCATGGTCTGCCGACGGCCGCCGGGCCGGCGGCTGGCGGGCCGGGGACCGGACGGAACATCCGGCGGCCCGCGAGGGTCAGCTCGTGCAGTTCGGCAGGATCACGGGCGCCAGGGAACTGGCACGCTATCCCCACGATCGCGATGCCCTCGCTGCGCACCTCCCGACCTTCCATTGCTCCCCTGTAACAGAAATTGCTGAATAGAAACCCCGTATTGTGGTGATGGAAGACGGCGCTGAAAGCGGAGGGAGGGGCCCGCTGCCGACTGCCCGACCTTATTGACGCCGCATACCGTCGTCAAGGGCTACGGCGAGACGTCACGTTTTCTCCGCCGGCAATCAATGTGGCGTATTGCCCCTTCGTGGAAGATTAACCCCCGCCTCCGGGGGTCCGGTCACCACGAAAGGCAAATCCACCACGTTATCCAGCCACCCGGGGAGCCAGCGAGCACGGCTCGCGCTCGTCGCCGCTTGGGGTGCAACGGTGCCCGGAGGTGAGGGATAGGTCGTTATGATATTTCCCGCAGAAGGGGCGAGCTGATCATAAAGTCCGCACTGGCGCGGTTACAGGCGATGGGAATGTCCCAGACCACGGCGATACGCATCAGGGCCTTGACGTCGGGGTCATGCGGCTGAGGGCGCATCGGGTCGGTGAAGAACACCAGCAGGTCCAGCTTCCCGGCCGCGATCAGCGCACCGATCTGCTGGTCGCCGCCGAGCGGACCGCTCTGAAAACAGGTGATGTCCAAGCCGAGCTTGTCGTTGAGCAGTCGGCCGGTGGTACCAGTCGCGTACAATACGTGATCAGACAGCAGCTCACGGTTGTAATCCGCCCATTCCAGCAGGTCCTGCTTCTTGTGATCGTGGGCGACGAGCGCGATCCGGCGGTTCTGGGTCATGACCTCAGCCTGCCGTGGGCATATTGCCGGACTGGGACGTGGGCGTTATCGCCGCGTGTATATCCAGCAGCACCGGTATCGCGGCGGCGGTATACTACGCTCATGCGTTGCGCTCGCCTGCTCCTTACCTAGCCGCGCCGACCCCACCGTCGTTGGCGCGGCTGCCCCTCGTGTCGAGGGGCATTTTTGTTTGGGGGCAAGGCACAGTCGTTGCAGGCAAAACAGTGAGGACATCATGACAGCGGCAGAGGGCGCCGACCAGGCGCAGCGTTATGACCCCCGGGAGACCGAGGCGAAGTGGCAGGCTCGCTGGGCGGAGCTGGACCCCTTCCGGGCCAGCGAGGATCCGGACGACCCGCGGGAGCGGTACTACCTCTGCGACATGTTCCCGTACCCGTCGGGCGACCTGCACATGGGTCACGCCGAGGCGTTCGCGATCGGTGACGCACTGGCCAGGTACCAGTTCCTGCGCGGGAAGAACGTGCTGCACCCGATCGGGTGGGATGCCTTCGGCCTGCCGGCCGAGAACGCGGCGATCAGGAACAATTCGCACCCGGCCGACTGGACCTACGCGAACATCGAGACGCAGGCGGCCTCGTTCCGGCGGTACGCGACCTCGTTCGACTGGTCACGACGGCTGGCCACCTGCGACCCGGAGTACTACCACTGGAACCAGTGGCTGTTCCTGCGGTTCTACGAGCGCGGGCTGGCCTACCGGCGGGACGGGTACGTGAACTGGTGCCCGGTGGACCAGACCGTGCTGGCCAACGAGCAGGTCATCAACGGGCACTGCGAGCGGTGCGGCGCCGAGGTCGTGCGCCGGATGCTGAACCAGTGGTACTTCAAGATCACCGAGTACGCCGACCGCCTGCTGGCGGACGCCGAGGCGCTGGAAGGCAAGTGGCCGGAGCGCGTGCTGACCATGCAGCGCAACTGGATCGGACGGTCCACCGGCGCCGAAGTCTCGTTTGAGATCGAGGGCCGGGATTCGCCGGTGATCGTGTACACCACCCGGCCAGACACGCTGTACGGTGCGACGTTCTTCGTGGTCGCCGCCGACTCGCCGCTGGCGGGTGAGCTGTGTGCGGCTGATCGCCGCGCCGAACTGGACGCGTACATCGCCCAGGTGCAGAAGCTGACCGACATCGAGCGGCAGTCGACCGAGCGCGAGAAGACCGGCGTCTTCCTGGGCGTCCACGCGATCAACCCGGTGAACGGGGAGCGGATCCCGGTGTGGGCGGCCGACTACGTGCTGCCCGACTACGGCACCGGCGCGATCATGGCGGTGCCCGCCCACGACCAGCGCGACCTGGACTTTGCCCGTAAGTTCGGGCTGCCGGTGCGCGTCGTGGTCGCTACCGGGCTGGCGGATCCGGCGGAGACCGGCGTGGCAACCCCTGGCGACGGGCAACTGGTCAACTCCGGGCCGCTGGACGGGCTGTCCAAGACCGACGCGATCGCCCGGATCACCGCCATACTGGCCGGTCGTGGCCTGGGGAAGGGCGCGGTCAACTACCGGCTGCGGGACTGGCTGCTGTCACGGCAGCGGTTCTGGGGGACACCGATCCCGATCGTGCACTGCCCGGGCTGCGGCGAGGTCCCGGTGCCCGACTCCGAACTGCCCGTGGTGCTGCCGGATCTGCGCGGCCAGGACCTGGTGCCGCACGGCGTGTCGCCGCTGGCGGCGGCCACGGACTGGGTGAACGTGCCGTGCCCGAAGTGCGGGGAGCCCGCCAAGCGGGACACCGACACGATGGACACGTTCGTTGACTCGTCGTGGTACATGTTCCGGTACTGCTCGCCGTCGTTCCGGGGCGGTCCGTTCGACGAGGACGAGGTCCGGCGGTGGATGCCGGTCGACATGTACGTGGGCGGCGTCGAGCACGCCATCCTGCACCTGCTGTACAGCCGGTTCTTCACCAAGGTGCTGCACGACATGGGGATGATCGGATTCACCGAGCCGTTCACCCGGCTGATCAACCAGGGCCAGGTGATCAACCAGGGCAAGGCGATGTCCAAGTCCCTGGGGAACGGGGTGAACCTGGGGGAGCAGATCGAGCGGTTCGGCGTCGACGCGGTACGGCTGACCATGGTCTTCGCTTCGCCGCCAGAGGACGACATCGACTGGGCCGACATGAATCCGGACGCGATGGTCAAGTTCCTGGCCAGGGTGCACCGGATCGCGAACGACGTCGCGGGTGCAACGCCCGGGACCGGTGCTGGATCCGGATCCGGGGACATGGAGCTGCGGAAGGTCACGCACCGGACCATTGACGAGGCCACGCGCCAGGTGGACGCGTATCACCTGAACGTGGCGGTCGCCCGGCTGATGGAGCTGGTCAGCGCGACGCGGAAGGCGATCGATAGCGGACCCGGCGCGGGCGACCCGGCGGTCCGCGAGGCGGCCGAGGCGCTGACCGTCATGGTGTCGCTGTTCGCTCCCTACACGGCAGAGGAATGCTGGGAGCTGCTGGGTCATCCGGCCTCGGTGGGCCAGGCTGTCTGGCCCGTCGCGGCGGCCGAACTGCTGACGATGGAGACGGTCACCTGCGTCGTGCAGGTTAACGGCAAGGTGCGCGACAAGCTGGATGTCTCCCCGTCGATCGGGGAAGAGGAGCTGCGCGAGCTGGCCGTAGCTCAGCCCGGCGTGGTCCGGGCGCTGGGTGACCTACGGATCAACCGCGTCATCGTGCGGGCTCCGAAGCTGGTCAATATCGTCGCTGCCTGAGGCCTGTACCGGACTCGCCGCCCGTCCACGCCCGTCGGGTCCGCGCCAGTCCGCCTCCGCGCGTTTACCGGCGGAGGCGGACGCGTCCGGAATCCGGACGCCTCCGCGCTCCCCGACCTGAAATCAGCTACGCAGCTCCTGGGCGCCGCGGGCGCTCAGACGCGGCGGAGCACGGCGACGACACGGCCCAGGATCGTTGCCTCGTCACCGAGGATGGGCGTGTACGCCGGGTTGTGCGGGATCAGCCAGACGTGCCCGTCGCTCCGCTTGAACGTCTTCACTGTCGCCTCGCCGTCGAGCATCGCCGCGACGATGTCCCCGTTCTCAGCCACCGGCTGCTGCCGGACCACGACCCAGTCCCCGTCCGCGATGGCGGCGTTGATCATCGAGTCGCCGGCCACCTTCAACAGGAACAGTGTGCCCTCGCCGACCAGTTGCCGCGGCAGCGGGAAGATGTCTTCCACGGACTGCTCGGCGAGGATCGGCCCGCCGGCCGCTATCCGGCCGACCAGCGGAACGTAGATCGTCTCCTGCGACGTGATGTCCATCCACGGGGCGTCCGTGGCCTCGGCCGCCGCGGCGGCGGCAGGCGCCTCCTCGGCCTTCTCGCCCGGGCGGACCGGCTGGTGACCCGGCAGCCGCACCTCCACGGTGCGCGGACGGCCCACGTCCCGGTGCAGGTAACCCTTCCGCTGGAGCGTGCTGAGCTGGTACGAGACGCTCGAGGTGCTGGTCAGCCCGACCGCCTCCCCGATCTCGCGCATCGACGGCGGGTAGCCGCGCTTCTGCACGGAATCGCGGATTACCTGGAGCACCTTGCGCTGGCGCCAGGTAAGGACGTGGTCCGGATCCGGCTTGTCCGGGGTTTCCAGGATCACCGGCGGGGCCGTCCCCTTCGGCTTGCGGCCGGGGCGACCCTTCGGTCTTGGCACGTCAGGCGTCTGTTCGCCCGACTTGCCGATAACGCCATCTCCCATTGTGGTTTCCCTCCTTTGATGACCATCCGTGTTCGTGTTCTTGCGTGCTGAGTAAGAGCGTAGCGGTTCTTCGTCAAAACCCCAAACATCTGTTCGACGTGTCGCGAAAATGTCAGACCCTCGCGGTACAACAAGGATGTGACAGGATCGGTCGAACAGGCATACGATCGAACGGGGGTACTATCGAACACGCCTGTTGCCGAAAGCGGTTTTGACGAGGAGGGTCACCATGGTAGCGGCTTTGTCGCGGACGGTGGCGGCGCCACGACAGATGGGGCCGCGACCAGCAACGACGCCGGAGGCGCCGCTGAAGCCCCGCCTGAGACTGGTGCCGTCGGCCGGGCCGGCGTCAGCCACGCCCGGGCAAGTACCGTCGTTGGCGCCCGGACAAGTACGATCCACGGCCGCGTCGGCGGCCGGGCCGAAATCGGCGGCGGCGCGGCCGGCGCTGGCGGCTGCGCGGCCGGTGCCTGCGGCTGCGCGGCCGGTGCCTGCGGCTGCGCGGCCGGTGCCTGCGGCTGCGCGGCCGGTGCCTGCGGCGGCGCGGCCAGCCCTGGCGGAACCCCCGCTGCGGCTGACCGCACGCGGGCGCATGGTCGTCGCCGCCGTGGCAGCGGTGCTGGTCACGGCGTTGCTGGTAGTGGTTTCTGTGGTGGTAGGCGCCGGGCCGGCGGCGCAGGCGACCAACCATCCGGTGTCCCGCCAGGCCGCCGAGAAGGGCCTTGCGCGGGTGACGGTCCGTCCTGGCGAGAGCCTCTGGTCGGTGGCCGAGGCAGCCGATCCGGATGCCGACACGCGGATCGTCGTCCAGGAGATCATCGAACTGAACGGGCTGAACGGAATGGTGGTCAACCCCGGCGAACGGCTCCTGGTGCCGCGCGGGTGACCGTCACCGGCATCGACCCTACGTTCGTTGCGGGTGCCGAGCCGCCCCGGTGGATCAGCGGCCGGCGAACGGCCTCAATGGGCTCGATGGGTTTCGACAACGTGGTGAGTTTCCCCTTCGTGGTAGCGGGACCCCTGGTTACGAGGGTCGATCCTCCACGAGGGGGAAATCATCCACGTTGTTGATGAGCTGCTGATGCACTCCTATCCCGAACAGCCGCAGACGGCACTCCAGTCACACGCTGCGCGCTCGCGGCCCCGTGCGCCGCGGGGCAGCACGACCCGCGCCGCAGCGCGACACGCCCGCGCCGCAGCGCGACACGCCTGCGCCGCAGCGCGACACGCCTGCGCCGCGGCCCAGCACGCCCGCGACACGCCGGCCCAGCGCCGGACTTGCCTGTTCCGTCGCGAGATTCAGTTGAACACGGCCGTCCGGCTTGCCTAGCCCTAGTCCGGTGGTCTACCGTAACCACAACATCTAGTACTTACAGCGATGTGTTTTTTCCACAAGTTGTGTTCGCCGGTAAACTGATAGAGAGGGGTGATCGCGTGCACTGCCCGTTCTGCCGGCATCCTGACAGCCGGGTTATCGACAGCCGGACCGCCGATGACGGCGCAGCCATCCGGCGCAGGCGATCATGCCCGGAGTGCGGCCGGCGGTTCACCACCCAGGAAACGGTCATCCTGATGGTGGCCAAGCGCAGCGGGGTCACCGAGCCGTTCAACCGCGAGAAGATCGTCCGCGGCGTCCAGCGGGCCTGCCAGGGCCGGCCGGTCAACGAGGACAAGCTGGCCATCCTTGCCCAGCAGGTCGAGGAGCAGATCCGCGCCCGCGGTCTGGCCGAAGTCCCTTCCCACCAGGTCGGCTTGGCCATCCTGGAGCCGTTGCGGGAGCTTGACGAGGTCGCCTACCTGAGGTTCGCCTCCGTGTACCGAGGTTTCGAGTCGCTAGCCGACTTCGAGGATGAGATCGCCGCCCTGCGTCAGGCCTCGCGGCCCGCGAAGCGCCAGGGGCAGGAAGCAGAAGAGTAACCACTGTTGCAGGATGGCCTTATGGGCCTGGGAGGAGCCCAACCAGGGTTCCGGAAGGGGGAACGATGACGGAGACGGCGAACAGCGACACCACGCAGGCCCAGGGACAGGGACAGAAGGCCAGAGCAGCCTCGCCAAAGAGCCCGAAGCGCACGGGCCTGAAGATGCGGCGGATCAACACCACGGCCGGCGTGCACCCGTACGACCAGGTCACCTGGGAGCGCCGGGATGTCGTGATGACCAACTGGCGGGACGGCTCGATCAACTTCGAGCAGCGCGGCGTGGAGTTCCCCGACTCCTGGTCGATCAACGCCACCAACATCGTGACCACCAAGTACTTCCGGGGCGCCGTGGGCTCGCCGCAGCGTGAGTTCAGCCTCAAGCAGCTCGTCGACCGGGTCACCAGCACCTATGAGAAGGCCGGCAAGGAGCACGGTTACTTCGCCACCGACGAGGACGCGGAGATCTTCGGCCACGAGCTGCGCTACGCGCTGATCCATCAGATCTTCAGCTTCAACTCCCCGGTCTGGTTCAACGTCGGCACCGCCTCCCCCCAGCAGGTGTCCGCGTGCTTCATTTTGTCCGTAGATGACACGATGGACTCGATCCTCGAGTGGTACCGAGAGGAAGGCCTGATCTTCAAGGGCGGCTCGGGTGCCGGCGTCAACCTGTCCCGGATCCGCTCAAGCAAGGAGCTGCTCACCTCCGGCGGCACCGCCAGCGGCCCGGTCAGTTTCATGCGCGGCGCCGACGCGAGTGCGGGCACGATCAAGTCCGGCGGCGCGACCCGCCGCGCCGCGAAGATGGTCGTCCTTGACGTGGATCACCCGGACGTTCGGGAGTTCATCAAGACCAAGGCCCGCGAGGAAGACAAGGTTCGCGCGCTCCGCGACGCCGGCTTCGACATGGACCTGGGCGGCAAGGACATCGTCAGCGTCCAGTACCAGAACGCCAACAACTCGGTAAGGGTCTCCGACGAGTTCATGCGCGCGGTCGAGGAAGGCAAGGAGTTCGACCTCTGCGCCCGCCGCACCGGCGAAGTCATCGACCGGGTCGAGGCCAGGACGATACTGCGGGAAATGGCCCAGGCCGCCTGGGAGTGCGCCGACCCGGGCATCCAGTACGACGGCACGATCAACGACTGGCACACCTGCCCCGAATCCGGGCGGATCACCGCCAGCAACCCGTGCTCGGAGTACGTCCACCTGGACAACTCGAGCTGCAACCTGGCGTCCATCAACCTGCTCAAGTTCCTCCGCGAGGACGACACGTTCGACGCCGAGCGGTTCGCGAAGATCACCGAGCTGATCATCACCGCGATGGACATCTCGATCAGCTTCGCCGACTTCCCGACGGACAAGATCGCGGACACCACGCGGAAGTACCGCCAGCTCGGCATCGGCTACGCCAACCTCGGCGCGCTGCTGATGGCGACCGGCCACGCCTACGACTCCGAAGGCGGCCGGGCCATCGCCGCGGCGATCACCAGCCTGATGACCGGCACGGCGTACAAGACCAGCGCCGAACTCGCCGGTGCCGTCGGCCCGTACGACGGCTATGAGCGCAATGCCAAGCCGCACAAGCGCGTGATCCGCAAGCACGCCAGCGCCAGTGAGGGCGTCCGCACGCTGGGCGGCATGGACAAGGACATCCTCGACCTGGCGAACACGACCTGGGAAGAGTGCATCCAGCTCGGCGAGGCCAACGGCTACCGCAACGCGCAGGCCAGCCTACTGGCTCCCACCGGCACCATCGGTCTCATGATGGACTGTGACACCACGGGTATCGAACCGGACCTCGCGCTGGTGAAGTTCAAGAAGCTGGTCGGCGGCGGCTCGATGCAGATCGTCAACCAGACCGTGCCGCGGGCGCTGAAGAACCTCGGCTACCCGCACGAGCAGATCGAGGCGATCACCGAGTACATCGCGGAGCACGGGCACGTGGTCAACGCCCCGGGCCTGCGGCTTGAGCACTACGAGGTGTTCGACTGCGCGATGGGCGAGCGGTCGATCAGCCCGATGGGTCACGTCCGGATGATGGCCGCGGTGCAGCCGCAATTGTCCGGCGCGATCTCCAAGACCGTCAACATGCCCGAGTCGGCGACGGTCGAGGACATCGAGCGGATCTACTTCGAGGGCTGGAAGCTGGGCCTCAAGGCGCTGGCGATCTACCGCGACAACTGCAAGGTCGGCCAGCCGCTGACCGACGCGCGCGGCAAGAAGGCCGAGCAGGCGGCGCCCGCTCCCGCCCCGGCCGCGCCCGAACCGCACGAGCACCGCCCGGTGCGCAAGCGCCTGCCGCGCCAGCGCCCGGCGACCGTGACCCGCTTCTCCGTGGCCGGCGCCGAAGGCTACATGACCGCCTCCAGCTACCCCGACGACGGCGTCGGCGAGGTGTTCCTCAAGCTCGGCAAGCAGGGTTCCACGCTGGCCGGCGTGATGGACGCGTTCTCGATGGCGATCAGCGTCGGCCTCCAGTACGGCATCCCGCTGGAGTCCTACGTCGCCAAGTTCACGAACATGCGGTTCGAGCCGGCCGGCCTGACCGACGACCCGGACATCCGGATCGCCTCCTCGGTGATGGACTACATCTTCCGCCGCCTGGCGCTGGACCACCTGCCCCACGACCAGCGCGCCGAGCTGGGCATCCTGTCCGCGGCCGAACGCGCGGCCGCTGTCGCCGGCACCGACGACGTCGACCCGACCGACCTCGCCCAGTCCGCGGCAGTAGAACCCCTTTCTTCGGAACGAGCCGTGGCTCAACCTCAGGCAACGCAGTCTCCGGCAGCATCCCAGCGACCCACGGCGACGCCGTCGGCGTTGGCGCAGAGCCCGCACAGCTCGACCGAGCTGATCGAGTCCCAGCAAGGCCGCACCGCCGACGCCCCGCTGTGCCTCACCTGCGGCACGAAGATGCGCCCCGCCGGAAGCTGCTACGTCTGCGAAGGCTGCGGCTCAACCAGCGGCTGCTCGTAACAGCGGCCCCGCACGACTCCGTCCGGGGGGCGCTCGTCGCCCCCCGGGCGCTTCCGTGTCAATCGCGCAGTTGAGCCCACTAGAGCGTGTCAATTTGGACCGGGAGCTCGTATTCGGCCATGATCACGCCGCCGCTGGTCGCCGAACAGGCCGTCAGCCGGAAGGACGGCAAACCGGGGCCGGTGTCTGGGAACAGGCGCCGGCCGGGGCCCAAGATCAGGGGGTGGACGAACAGGACCAGTTCGTCCACCAGGTGGCGGGAAAACAGGGATCGGACCAGGACGCCGCTGCCGAAGACGATCAGATTCTCGGGCAGGTCTTCCTTGAGCTTGGCCACCGCTTCCGCCGCGTCGCCGTCCAGCAGGGTGGAGTTCTGCCAGGGCAGCGGCTCTGTCAGCGTGGTGGAGGCCACGTACTTCCGCACCCGGTTCAAAGCGTCGGTGAACGGGTTGGGCGGCTGCTTCGGCCAGAAGTCCGCGAAGCGCTGGTATGTCGTCCGGCCCGCGAGCAGGGACCAGCTGTCGGTCATGTGCGCGCCCATCACCTGCTGCATGACCGGGTCCTGATTCCTGCTGGCCCAGCCGCCGTGCCGGAAACCATCCCGCGGGTCCTCGTCCGCGTGCCCCGGTGACTGCATCACACCGTCGAGCGTCAGGTGCTCGATCACGATGACCTTGCCCATGCGTGCGCCTCCTTCGTTGTCGCCGATACTGGCTACACGATCGGGCGGCGCTCAGATCGACAGGTGGCGTTTCAGGAATCGCGCCTGCTGATCCAGCAGCCGCGCGGTGACCGGCACGCCCATCGCCTGGTGGCCCACGCCCGGCAGCAGCAGTACCTCATGCGGGCGTCCCGCCGCGAGCAGCGCCGCGGACAGACGGAGCGTGTTCGCCGGGAACACGTTCTCGTCGGCGAGGCCGTGCATCAGCAGCAGCGGCCGCCGCAGGTTCGGCGCCTCGCGGATCAGCGAGCATGCCTCGTACCGCTCCGGGAACTCGTCCGGGTGGCCGAGCGTGCGCTCTCGCCAGTGCGCGTCGTACAGGTGCTGGTCGGTGACCCCGGCGCCCGCGACCGCCACATGGAACACGTCCGGCCGCCGCAGCACGGCGACCGCCGCCAGCGAACCGCCGAACGACCAGCCGCGGATGCCCACCCGGGTCAGATCCAGGTCCGGGTACAGCCGGGCCGCCTCGTGCACCGCCGTCACCTGATCCTCGAGCACCGGGCCGAACACGTCGCCGTGCACCTCGCGCTCCCACTCGGGCCCGCGGCCGGGCGTGCCGGCGCCGTCGGCGACGAGTACCGCAAAACCGTGCTCGGCGAACCACTGCGAGACCAGGCACCGCCAGTCGAGTTCGGCGGTGACCCGTTGTCGCGCGGCTCCGCCGTACGGGTCCGCGAGTATCGGCAGCGGTCCGCCGCCCGGCTCGTACCAGGACGGGAAATGGAGTGCGGCCCGCAGTTGGCGCGGTCCCAGTACGAGCTGGGTTACGTGCACCTCGAGTGCCGGACGTTCCGCGAAAGAGGCGATGACCACCGGCTGCTTCCCGTCTCGGCGGACCGTTGTCGTACCACCCGGCCGCTCGGCGCCGCGCGCCACGTGCACGAGCGTCCCGCCGCGGCGCACGCCAGTATGCACACCAGAGGTCGTGCTCAGCCGCTCGATTCCCTGCCCGGGCCGCCAGCTCCACAGGTGAGTCTCGGTCGGCTCCTCGGACGCGGTGAACAGCACGTCCTCTCCGTCGACACCGAGCACGGCCGACAGCTGAAGGCCGGGCGGCGTGACCGGGACGCCGTCGATCGTGAGATGCCGGGTACCGGCCGCGTCGGCGTGGCCGACCAGTGCCCCGGAGCCGGTCCGGGCAGGGAGCCCGGTGACGAGCTGCACCCAGCACCGGTCATGCTGCTCGGCCAGGACCGTCGTCGCGCCGCTATCCGGGTCGATGCCGAGCACCAGGACGGTGCGCTGGTCGCGGCTCTGGACGGCGGCATACGGCCCGTGAGCGTGCCAGCCGGCACCCACCAGGTATTCGAACGCGGAGTTGTCCCAGGAGACCCGCACCCGGGTGCCATCCAGTCCTGCGATCCACAGCGTCACCTCCGGATTGGCCAGGCCAGCCGCCGCGTAGCGGACCGCGCGGGGCTCCTTGCCGGGATCGCCCGGATCGGTGACGTGCCACAGCGGCACCCGAGCGACGTCCACGCGCGTGACAAGGACGCGGTTCCCGTCCGGCCTCCACCAGAACCCGCGCGCGTCGTCCGTCGCCCCGGTGTACGGCGCCACCCCGAAGGCCACATCCGGCTCGTTCTCGAGTGGCCCGACGACCTCCCGATCCCCGCCATCATCGGCCTCGATCACCCGCAGCCCGCGGCGGTGCAGGTAGCCGATCCGCTGCCCGGCCGGGTCGGGGCGCGGGCCCGCGGCGGGTTCGCGAGCCGGCAGCCGCCGCGCCGGCCCGTCGGCCGCGTCCACCACCCACAGCTCGCCAGCCAGCGGGAACGCCGCCAGCCGGCCAGCCTGGTTGGTGGCGTAATGACCGATGGTCGCGCCGGGCCGGAGTTGACCGGGGTCGGCGAGCAGCCGCTCCTGTCCGGAATCCAGGTCGACCGACCACAGGCACGTCACCGGGTCGTCTCCCGCCCTGCTCCGGAGGAACAGCACGACGGCGCCATCCGGCGCGACCGTGAACCTGTCCGGCACGCCGAGCGTGAACCGCCTGGTGCGAGTGAGCTGACTGGGCAACGCAGGCAAGGCCATGTTCGATAGTATTCCACGATCTGCATTCGCACACGAACACATCCTCGGACGCGATTGCTCCCCGGCCCGGCTTGACGTGAACCTAGGTTCAGGTTGTTGGCTGGCTTATATGGATACGCGAACGATCCTCATCGTGGGAGCAACCGGAAACGTCGGCAGGCACCTCGTCGCGCGGCTCAAGGACGCGGGCATGAGCGTCCGGGCACTGACCCGGGATCCCGAGCGAGCAGCCGCCGCGGGCCGGATACCCGACGGGGTTGCCGCGGTGGCCGGCGAGCTGACCGATCCGGCGTCGTTGCGGACGGCGGCCGCCGGGGCCGACGCGGCGTTCCTGCTCTGGCCGTTCATCACGGCGGACGGAGCGGAGGCCGCCGCGCAGGCCCTTGCCAGCCAGGTCGGGCACATCGTCTACCTGTCCGCCATCTCCGTGCGGGACGACGACCCGCCCGAGGCGAACGGGGTATGGGGACAGGTCGAACAGGCCGTCGTCCGGTCGGGAGCGGCGTGGACGTTCCTGCGGGCCGGCGGCTTCGCCACGAACACGCTCGGGTGGGCGGACGCCGTCCGGTCCCGCGGCGTGGTCCGCTGGGCGCACGGCGGCGCGGCCAGGTCGGTCATCCACGAACGTGACATCGCCGATGTCGCGGCGCGCGTGCTGATCGACGCGGGACATATCGGTGCGAAGTACGTCCTCACCGGTCCGGCGGCCATCACCCAGGCCGACCAGGCCCGCATCATCGGCGAGGTCACCGGGCGGCCGGTGGCCTGGGAGGAAGCACCCGCCGAAGAGGTCGCGGAGCAGCTCGCCGCCGTCACGGGGAACCGCGCCTTCGCCGACCGTGCCGTCGCCTACTGGGGCAGCCTGGTCGGCAATCCCGAGCCGGTCACCGGCGACGTGGAGAAAGTCACCGGTCACCCCGCCCGCTCGTTCCGGGAGTGGGCGCAGGACCACGGCAGCGAGTTCGCTCCGATGCCATAGCAGGCACCCCGGGCAGGCAGGCGCGGTTCCGCCGGGCGTGGCGCGCGGTCTCATTGCGATCGCGCCGCCCTGCCTCTGCCGGAAAACGGACACAAGCGACATTCCTGGCGTGCTGGCAGGCGCGGCAGATATTGCGGACACTTACCCCCCCGATCTGGGGGGGTAAGTGTCCGCAATGATTTCGATCCCTCTTTCGGGGCCGGAGCTCGTGCCGAACGTACCGGATATAAACGGGCATTGCGGGCAACTCGCAACGAGCGCGGGCGGCGACGACCGGGGCCAGCGCCGCCGACCTGGCGGCGTGCTGTGCGGGATGCTGGACGCGCCGCGGCCTTAACGGGGGGAGACCTCCCCCCGGAACCCCCTTGGCAGCGACTACCCAGAGGAGCACCCGGCAACGCTGTGCGTGCCGTCATAATGACTGGGTGAGTGGACCAGGCGTCAGGATCAGAGCCGTCCATGATCGCGACCGGGCCATGCTGACCTGGCTAGTCGCCGAGCTGTGGGGCTCGGAAGTGGTCGCCGTGCACGGCACCCTGTTCCGGCCGGCTGAGCTGCCCGGCTATATCGCGGAGCGGGCCGGCCGGCTGGTCGGCTTGCTCACCTACGACATCGCCGGCGAGATGCTGGAGATCGTCACGCTGAACGCGATCGAGCGCCGTGCCGGTATCGGCACGCTGCTCATCGAGGCCTCGGTCCAGGCGGCCCGCCGCACGGGCTGCCGGGAGATCCGGCTGACCACGACGAACGACAACGTCGACGCGCTGCGCTTCTACCAGCGCCGCGGGTTCCGGCTGGCCGAACTGCGGCCTGGCGCCGTCGACCGGTCCAGGAGGGAGAAGCCGGAGATCCCGCGAACCGGCGACTACGGCATCCCGCTCCGGGACGAGATCGACCTCGTGCTCCTGGTATAGAGCCTGGTGTAACGCGCCCTTGACCAGGCGGCCCTTCGTCCACACCCGGGTGATCCGGTCACGTGCGGCGAGCACGCCGATGTCGGCGAGCGGGTCGCCGTCCACCGTGATCACGTCGGCGTCGTAGCCCGCCTCGAGCACCCCGGCCTTGGGAGCCTGCGGCCCGAGGGTCAGCGGGCCGTTGGCGGTGGCCGTCTCGATCGCCTCCAGCGGGGTCATGCCCAGCTTGACCAGGTGGCTCAGCTCGATCCCGTTCTGACCCCAGGCGTTCGGCATGTCGTCGCCGGTCAGCGCGATGTCGGTGCCCATGGCGATCGTCACGCCGCTCTCGTAGGCACGCGACACCGCCTGCGCGTGCGTGTCCGCGATCGCCAGCAGCTTGACCCTGGCGTAGTCCGGCACGGCCGACAGATGGGTCAGGATGTCCTCGATGATCGTCCGGGTGGGCACGAGGATCGCGCCGGTCTCGCGCATCGCGTCGCAGCACTCCTCGTCCAGGTAGCTGCCGTGCTCGATGGTACGGACACCGGCCCGGAGCGCGGCCATGATGCCCGGCTTGCCGTGACAGTGCGCCGCGACCACCCGCTCGGCGAGCCCCGCGACCTCGACGATCGCGCGCAGCTCCGCCATCGTGAACTGCTGGTGGATCGGGTCGTCGACCTCGGACAGCACGCCGCCGGACGCGCACACCTTGATCACCTTCGCGTTGCGCCGGAGCTGCTCCCTCGCGGCGCGAGCGCAGTCGTCAGGCCCGTCGGCAAGCCGCTGCATCCCGGCCGAATGTCCGTAGTCCGCCATCCAGCCGAGCGGGAACGCGTGCAGGTCGCCATGCCCGCCGGTGGTCGACAAGATCGCCCCGGCACCGTACACCGTGGGCCCGTCGAGCACTCCCTCGGCAACCGCGCGGGCCAGGTAAACGCCGAGCCCGCCCACCTCACGCACCGAGGTGATACCCGCGTCCAGCGCGGCCCGAAGGTCCCGCGCGCAGCGAGCGCCGCGCAGCGGCTCCGGCTCCAGCGGCAGCCGGTCCAGGTCGAACGTGCGCATGCCGAGGAAGTGGCCATGGCAGTCCCACATCCCTGGCATCACCGCCGCCACCCGGTGCACAGTCGCCCCCGGAGTCTCAGGAGCGGCACCGGCCGGACCCGCGTAACTGATCCGCGGCTCGTCCAGCACCACGACGCCGTCACGCACCGGATCGCCCCGCCCGGGAATCAGCAGGTCAGCCTCGATCCTGTGCATGCGCTCTCCTTAGGCTTGACGTCACCTTGACGATCACCTTGACGATCGCGGAATGCTGATTATCTTGACGCACAACGAGGTGCGCGGTCCATGATGGGAGCAGGAGGGCGTGTTTTTCACCGACAGTACCGACGTGTGTGCTGTCGATTGCGGCACGATGCGCTATACAAGGACTGTCTGCCGGGAGGGAGCGTGATGCTGCCAGACGACAGGGCTCAGTCCGCCGTCGCCGCAAAGCCGTCCTGGACGAGCCGGTTCACGCGGTGGCTAGCGCGTGCGCCGTTCTACGTCAAAATCGTCGCGCTCGCGTGCGCCGTGGTGTTCTCCCCGGTCATCTGCCTGTGGGCGATGTGGGTCGCGGTCATCGCCGTGGCGCAGCGGCGGCCCGGTCGCGGCGCGGCCTACGCCGTCGCGGCCTGGGTCTTCCCCATCGCGCTGTTCTCCCAGTACCACAAGCCGTGGGCCATACCGCTGCTGGTGCTGCCGTTCGTGGTCGCGTGGGTGGCCGGGAGCGGCCCGCTCGCCCGCTGGTACGCGCCGTGCCGCACGACGGCCTGGGCGATGCTCTGGTCGATCCCGGCCGGCTACATCCTGCTCCGCAGCGTGCGCGCGCGCCCCGAGGTGGGCGTGATCGCCGCGGTGCTGCTCGCCGCCGCGGTGCTGAGCTGGCGCTTGGGCAAGGGCGTGCGGGAAGGCGCGATGGAGGTGCCCGGCAGGCCGGGCCAGCCGCCGCCACCGGGCGACCAGCGCCCGCGGCCCGCCGTCATCCCGCCGCAGCCAGGCGGCCAGCCCGGGCCGCCGTACGGGGCCAGGGCGCAGGCGGCGGCGCAGCCGTACGCGGAACACGCGGCCCAGGGCCAGCGGCAGCGGCACCCGGGGCCGCCGCGGCAGCGGCCCGCCATCTCGGTCGAAGACGCGATGGCCGAACTCAACGCGATGATCGGGCTGGCCTCGGTGAAGGACCAGGTGCGCTCGATCGCGCACTCGATCGAGGCGGCGCGCCGCCGGGCCGAGGCCAGGATCAGCAACGAGCGGCCGATGCGGCACTTCGTCTTCCTCGGGCCGCCCGGCACCGGCAAGACCACGGTCGCGCGGGTGCTGGCGAAGATCTTCTACGCGTTCGGCCTGCTGGAGATGCCGGACATCGTGGAGGCGCAGCGGTCCGACCTGGTCGGCGAGTACCTGGGCGCGACCGCGATCAAGACCAACGAGCTCATCGACCGCGCGCTCGGCGGCGTGCTGTTCATCGACGAGGCGTACAGCCTGGTGAACGAAGGGGACGGGCAGGCGGACCGGTTCGGCGCGGAGGCGGTCCAGACGCTGCTCAAACGCGCCGAGGACGACCGGGAGAACGTGATCATCATCCTGGCCGGCTACGAGAAGCAGATGGAGTCGTTCCTCGGCTCCAACCCCGGCCTGGCGTCCCGGTTCGCGACCCGGCTGAAGTTCCCCAGCTACACGCCAGCGGAGATGATGCAGCTGGCCGGCGCGGTGCTCGAACGGCGCGGCGAGGTGCTCGACCCCGATGCCAAGCCGACGCTGTGGCGCATGCTCGAGGAGATCGACCGGCGCCGGATCACCGACGAACTCGGCAACGGCAGGTTCGTCCGCAGCCTGCTGGAGAAGGCCGGCCAGGCGCGCGACGTCCGGGTCATGTCGGCGACATCGGACCCGCCCCAGCGTGAGCTGGTGACGGTCCGCGCGGGCGACATCGACCGGGCCTACGCCGAACTCACCTCCCGGCTGCGCGGATACGAGGACACGCCCACCGTCGACGGCGCGCTCGCCGAACTGAAGGAGCTGGTCGGGCTCGAACCCGTCAAGCAGCAGGTCGAGGCCATCACCGCACAGCTGCGGATGGCCCGGCTGCGCGCGCAGAGCGGGCTGCCCAGCCAGCCGCCGTCGATGAACTTCGTCTTCACCGGACCGCCCGGCACCGGCAAGACCACGGTCGCGCGCATCCTCGGCCGGATCTTCGCGGCGCTCGGGCTGCTGGTCCGGCCCGAGGTGGTCGAGGCGCACCGCGCGGACCTGGTCGGCGAGCACCTCGGCTCGACCGCGATCAAGACGAACCGGCTGATCGACTCCGCGATGGGCGGCGTGCTGTTCGTCGACGAGGCGTACTCGCTGAACAACGAGGGCTACTCCGGCGGCGACGCGTTCGGCGTGGAGGCGGTCCAGACGCTGCTCAAGCGCGCCGAGGACGACCGCGACCGGCTGGTCATCGTGCTGGCCGGGTACCCCGACGACATGGACAGGTTCCTGCGCAGCAACCCTGGGCTGTCGTCCCGGTTCGGCACCCGGATCGGGTTCCCCAGCTACGGCCCGGACGATCTGGTGCGCATCGCCATGCTGCTCGCGGAGCAGGCGGGCGACATGTTCGACGGCGAGGCGGCGGAGTCGCTCCAGCGGGTGTTCACCGAGGCCTGCGAGGCCGGCCGGATCGACGAACTCGGCAACGGCCGGTACGCCAGGTCGCTGTTCGAGCGCGCCTGCGCCGCCCGTGACCTGCGCCTGGACCGCGAGGTCCGTCTTGGCCGTCGGCCAGAAGGCGCTGCCCTGGTCACGCTGACCGCGGCGGATGTGACGACCGCCGACCGCGAGCTAGCTGGCTGATGGCCTGGGAATTCTGGATCGACCGCGGCGGGACGTTCACCGACATCGTGGCGCGGCGGCCGGACGGCCGGCTGGTCGCGCACAAGCTTTTGTCGGAGAACCCGCGGGCGTACCGGGACGCGGCGGTGGCCGGGATCCGCGAACTGCTCGGCGTCGAGCCCGGCGCGCCGGTTCCCGCGGACCGGATCGGCTCGGTCCGGCTCGGCACCACGGTGGCAACGAACGCCCTGCTGGAACGCAAGGGCGCGCCCACCGTACTGGTCATCACCAAAGGCTTCGCGGACGCGCTGCGCATCGCCTACCAGAACCGGCCGCGGATCTTCGACCGGCACATCGTGCTCCCCGAACTCCTCTATGCGCGGGTGATCGAGGTCGACGAGCGGGTCAGCGCCCGCGGCGAGACAATCATTGAGCCGAACGAGGGGGCCGTCACGACGGCGCTCACGGCCGCCTACCAGGACGGCTTCCGCTCCGTGGCCGTGGTCTGCGTGCACGGCTACCGCTACCCGGACCACGAGGCGCGGATCGGCGCGATCGCCCGCGACATCGGGTTCACCCAGGTCTGCGAGTCGCACCGGACCAGCCCGCTGATGAAGCTGATCTCGCGCGGCGACACCACGGTGGTGGACGCCTACCTGTCGCCGATCCTGCAACGCTACGTGGACGAGGTGGCCAGCGAGCTGCCGGACACGAAGCTGCTGTTCATGCAGTCCAACGGCGGCCTCGCGAGCTCTGCTCGCTTTGGCGGCAAGGACTCGATCCTGTCCGGGCCGGCCGGCGGCATCGTCGGCATGGCGCGCACGGCGCTGGACGCCGGTTTCGAGAAGGTCATCGGCTTCGACATGGGCGGCACGTCCACCGACGTCTCGCACTACGCCGGCGAGTTCGAGCGCGAATACGAGACCCAGGTGGCCGGCGTGCGGCTGCGCGCGCCGATGCTGTCCATCCACACGGTCGCGGCAGGCGGCGGCTCGATCCTGGGTTTCGACGGCAGCCGGTACCGGGTCGGCCCGGACTCGGCGGGCGCCGATCCGGGGCCAGCCTGCTACCGGCGCGGCGGCCCGCTCACCGTCACCGACGCGAACGTACTGCTCGGGCGGATCCAGCCGGACTACTTCCCCAGGGTTTTCGGCCAGGACGGAACAGCTCCTCTCGATCCGGATATTACGAGATCGGAATTTACGAAACTGGCGGAGGAGATCGCCGCGCAGACCGGCGACACGCGCGGGCCGGAGGAGGTCGCCGCCGGGTTCATCGAGATCGCGGTCGCGAACATGGCGAACGCGATCAAGAAGATCTCGGTGCAGCGCGGCTACGACGTCACCGAGTACGTGCTCAACGTGTTCGGCGGCGCCGGCGGCCAGCACGCCTGCGCGGTCGCCGACGCCCTGGGCATGACCAGCGTGCTGATCCACCCGCTGGCCGGCGTGCTGTCCGCGTACGGCATCGGCCTGGCGGACATCATCGCGATGCGCGAGCACGCCGTCGAGGCTCCGCTCGCCGGACCGCTGGAGAACGAGCTGTTCGAACCCTTGGAGCGCGACGCGACCGGCGAACTGCTCGCCGAGGGCGTGCCGCCAGACCGGATCAGCTCACGGCGCCGCGCGCACCTGCGATACGACGGCACCGACACCGCGATCGTCGTCGACGCCGGTCCGCTCCGCGACATGGTCGAGGCATTCGAGCAGGAGTACCGGCGGCGGTTCTCGTTCCTGATGCGCGACAAGCAGATCGTCGTGGAAGCCGTGTCCGTGGAGGTCACCGGGCTGCACGAGGATGTGTCCGGAGGTGATACCGCCGATCGTTATGAGAAAAATGAGAAGCGGGCAGTCCGGATGTTCTGCGGCGGGACGTGGTCCGACGTCCCGCTGGTCCGGCGGCGGGCGCTGCGGCCCGGGGACGCGATCGCCGGGCCGGCGATCGTCGCGGAGGACCTCGCGACGACGGTGGTCGAGCCGGGTTGGCGCGCGGCGGTAAGCGAGAGCGGCGACCTGCTGCTCAGCCGGGTCGCGGCGCGTCCGGATCGCGTGGACGCCGGCACCGAGGCGGATCCGGTGCTGCTGGAAATCTTCACCAGCCTGTTCATGTCGGTCGCCGAGCAGATGGGGGAGCGGCTGCGGTCCACCGCGCACTCGGTCAACATCAAGGAGCGGCTCGACTTCTCCTGCGCCGTCTTCGACCGGGCCGGCCAGCTCATCGCGAACGCCCCGCACATGCCGGTGCACCTGGGCTCCATGGGCGAGAGCATCAAAATGGTGCTGCGCCGTAACCGCGGGAACATGAAGCCCGGCGATGTCTACATGCTCAACGACCCCTACCACGGCGGCACGCACCTGCCCGACATCACCGTGGTCACCCCGGTGTTTGATGACGATGGCCAGCACATCCTGTTCTTCGTGGCCTCCCGCG
>DASRFJ010000227.1:0-52056 GCA_035651595.1 Streptosporangiaceae bacterium
GATATCTGCGCATTTCACCGCTACACCGGGAATTCCATTCTCCCCTACCTACCTCTAGTCTGCCCGTATCCACTG
The DNA here is from genome assembly GCA_035651595.1 of Streptosporangiaceae bacterium. Classification (GTDB taxonomy): domain Bacteria; phylum Actinomycetota; class Actinomycetes; order Streptosporangiales; family Streptosporangiaceae; genus JAFARZ01. The sequence continues at coordinate 76 of DASRFJ010000227.1, forward strand.
CAGGCTCGGGGTTAAGCCCCGAGTTTTCACAGCGGACGCAACAGACCGCCTACGAGCTCTTTACGCCCAATAATTCCGGACAACGCTTGCGCCCTACGTGTTACCGCGGCTGCTGGCACGTAGTTAGCCGGCGCTTCTTCTGCAGGTACCGTCACTTTCGCTTCGTCCCTGCTGAAAGCGGTTTACAACCCGAAGGCCTTCATCCCGCACGCGGCGTCGCTGCGTCAGGCTTTCGCCCATTGCGCAATATTCCCCACTGCTGCCTCCCGTAGGAGTCTGGGCCGTGTCTCAGTCCCAGTGTGGCCGGTCGCCCTCTCAGGCCGGCTACCCGTCGTCGCCTTGGTGGGCCGTTACCCCACCAACTAGCTGATAGGCCGCGAGCTCATCCCTAGCCGAAATTCTTTCCACCACAGCTGATGTCGGCTGTGGTCATATCTGGTATTAATCCCGGTTTCCCGGAGCTATCCCAGAGCTAGGGGCAGATTGCTCACGTGTTACTCACCCGTTCGCCACTCGAGTACCCCGAAGGGCCTTTCCGTTCGACTTGCATGTGTTAAGCACGCCGCCAGCGTTCGTCCTGAGCCAGGATCAAACTCTCCGTTGAATGTCTATCGCACCGCAATGGAGCCTCGCCGCGAGGCGAGGAATACACGCGGGCAGACTTGGAAAGTGCCCTTAAGGAAAGGGCAATCCTTAGCTTCCGTTCGCGAGTCGTACACCGTAAAGGTGCCGTTTCCCGCAGACGGGGTTTGTGCTTTGTATGCACTGGCTTTTAGCACGCTGTTGAGTTCTCAAGAAACGGGCGCTCACCTTCAGCGAACTCTCGCTCGCCTCCAGGGCAACCATTCCACATTACCGGGGTGAGAACCTCTTGTCAACTCGTTCTTCCGAACTTCGTTGGCTTGGGATCCTCTCCCCGCCCCCAGGGAGGCGTCATCCTCGGGGCCTACGCACACGGCGTAAGCCTTCAGATTAGGCTTCCTGGTGGCTCCCCGGGACCTGGCCGCTTTCGCGTCCGTTCCCCTCGGGGCAAGAAGAACTCTAGGGAACCTCGGGGCCTTCGTCAAATCGAATCGGGCTACTGCACGTAACCGCAGGTCAACGGGCTGACTACGCTGTGTCACCAGCGTGTCGCGCCGGCGCGGTCCGCAGGTCATCCGCCAGATTCAGCCCCTTCCACGGTTGTTTGCACCGCCCCCACCGTGCGTTTGCCCCGCCGAAGAATTAGGTAACGACCGTGCAACAGATCCCCGGGTTCTGGCACGGCATCTTCCGCCGTAACGCGCCGGTTGTTCAGGTACGCGCCGCCCTCGGCGATCGCCCGCCGCGCCGCACCCTTGCTCGCGACGATTCCGGCCCATGCCATCAGATCGACGACCGGCGGCAGTGCACCGGTGCCTGCCTGCACCGAGACCTCGCCCGACGGCGCGGTGACCGTTACGCGGCCGCTCTGGCCGTGCACGACGACGTCCGCCGACGGGATCTCCTTATGCACCGCGGCGAGGGTCCGCTCGTCGACATCCGCCAGCTCTCCCTGCCCGAACAAGGCCTGGCTCGCGACCATCGCCTGGCGGCACTCCGGTTCACCGTGCACCAGCGTGGTGATCTCCTCCGCCAGGGCCCGCTGTCCAGCCCGCAACGCCGGCCGTTCCGCCGACTCGGCGATCAGGTCTTCGATTTCCTCCCGGGACTTGAAGCTGAACACCTTCAGCAGGTTCGGGACCTCGGGATCGGAGACGTTGAGCCAGAACTGGTAGAACGCGTACGGCGACATCAGGTCGGCGCTGATCCAGACGGCCCCGCCCTCGGTTTTGCCGTACTTCGTGCCGTCCGGCTTGGTGATCAGCGGTGTGGCCAGCGCGTGTACCGACGCGCCCGCGACCCGCCGGATCAAGTCCACCCCGGAGACCAGGTTCCCCCACTGGTCGCTGCCGCCGGTCTGCAACGTGCAGCCGTACCGCCGGTACAACTCCAGGTAATCGAGCGCCTGGAGCAGCTGGTAGCTGAACTCGGTGTAGCTGATTCCGCCGGACTCGAGCCGGGCCTTGACCGATTCCCGGTCGAGCATCCGGTTCACCGAGAAGTGCTTGCCGACATCGCGCAGGAACTCCAGCGCGGACATCGGGCCGGTCCATTCCAGGTTGCTAACGATCAGCGCGCCGTTCGGCTCGTCGCTGAACTCCAGGAACCGGGACACCTCGCCGCGGATCCGCTCCACCCAGCCCGCCACGACCTCTTCGGGGTTGAGCACCCGCTCGGCAGACTTGCCACTCGGGTCGCCGATCAGCCCGGTCGCACCGCCGACGAGCCCGATGGGCCGGTGCCCGGCGAGCTGGATCCGGCGCAGCGTCAGCATCTGCACCAAGTTGCCGATGTGCATGCCGGGCGCGGTCGGGTCGAATCCGCAGTAGAAAGTTACGCGGCCGGTATCGAACGCCTTCCGCAGCTCGTCAAGGTCGGTGTGCACGGCGAGCAGGCCCCGCCATGAAAGTTCGTCGATGATGTTGCCAGTGTCGGTAGATGGAGTCACGCCTGCATGGTGCCACTTAAGCTCGGCGAGGGGGTAACCGGTTTCCTCTTCCTGGGCACATGCGGCCGGTACACCGAGACGGTCGGCTCCCCCGCGACCCAGAACCGCCACGGCACCTCCGCGCCGCTGCTCACGCCTACTCGAGGACCTTGTTCATAACGGCCAGCGGTACTCCCCCTGGGCCCCTCGATCCGCAGCCGCGAGGCGACCGAGCACACATCCGCCCCGTTCAAGGAACGGTCTATCCCCAGCGCCTGGCAAAGCCTTGCCGGCCCGCGAGCCAGATCCCGAGCAGACACCAATGGGCCGCGGCGCGACCGCGCCAGCTCCTCCCCCGCCACGATCCGCCCGGCCCGCAGCAGCACGGCGGACGCGGTGCCGGGCGCCAGGCAGACCAGGTTCACGCAGAAGTGCATGCCATACGTGAAATACACATAGGCGTGCCCGGGCGGGCCGAACATCACCGCGTTCCGCGCGGTCTGCCCCCGGTACGCATGCGACGCCGGATCCGCCGATCCCATGTACGCCTCGACCTCGGTGAGCTCGACCGCCACCGAGCCGTCCGGGGTCTGGTGCGTCAGCACGCACCCCAGCAGCTCCGGCGCCACCTCGACGCCCGTCCGCCCGAAGAACTCCCGGTCCAGCACGCTCACGCGAGCCCGGCGGACGCCCAGCCGGCCTGCTCCTCCACGGCGGCCCGCAGCGCGGACACCTGGTCGGCGACGCGCTCCGGCGAGGTACCGCCGTGTGCCTTGCGCGCCGCGAGGGCGCCAGGAACGGTTAGCACGGACCGCACGTCCGGGGTGAGGTGCTCGGAGACCTTGGCCAGGTCGGCGTCGCTCACCTCGTCGAGGTCGCGCTCGTTCACCTGGCACCAGATCACCAGATGCCCGACCACCTCGTGGGCCTCCCGGAAGGGCACGCCGCGACGCACCAGGTATTCGGCCAGATCCGTGGCGAGGGTGAATCCAGTGGAGGACGAAGCCGACAGTCGTTCGGAGTTAATTCGAAGGGTTGAGATCAGCCCAGCCATCGCAGGCAGCACCAGCAACAGGGTGTCAATGGCGTCGAAGACCGGCTCCTTGTCCTCCTGGAGGTCCCGGTTATAGGTGAGCGGGAGGCCCTTCAGCACCGTGAGCAGGCCGGTCAGGCCGCCGATCAGCCGCCCGGCCTTGCCGCGCGCGAGCTCGGCGACGTCCGGGTTCTTCTTCTGCGGCATGATCGAGGAGCCGGTCGCGTACGCGTCGTCGATCTCGATCCAGCCGAATTCCTGGGTGGACCACAGCACGACCTCCTCGCTGAGCCGGGACAGGTGCACCCCGGTCAGCGCGGCCGCGAACAGGAACTCCGCGGCGAAGTCGCGATCCGCGACGGCGTCCATGGAGTTCGGCGCGGCGCTGTCGAAGCCCAGCTCGGCGGCCATCGCCACCGGGTCGAGCGGCAGCGAGGAGCCGGCCAGCGCACCGGAGCCGAGCGGGCTCACCGCCGCGCGCCGGTCCCAGTCCCGCAGCCTGCCGATGTCCCGCGCAAACGCGTGCACATGGGCGAGCAGCTGATGGCCGAACAGCACCGGCTGCGCGTGCTGCAAATGCGTCATGCCCGGCGCCGGCGTGTCCCCGCTGGCCACCGCCTGGTCGATCAGCGCGGTCTGGAGCTCGGTGATCCGGCTCACCAGCAGCCGGACGTGGTCACGCAGGTAGAGCCTGAGGTCGGTGGCGATCTGGTCGTTGCGGCTGCGGCCGGCCCTGAGCTTGCCGCCCAGCGCGCCGAGGCGCTCGAGCAGACCGCGCTCGAGCGCGGTGTGCACGTCCTCGTCGTCCGCCGTCGGCCGGAACGACCCCTCCTGCACGGCACGGTCCAGCTCGCCGAGGGCCTTGAGCATGGCGTCCAGCTCGGTCTCGGTGAGCAGCCCCGCCCGGTGCAGTACCCGCGCGTGCGCGCGGGATGCGCGCAGGTCGTACCGTGCCAGCCGCCAGTCGAACTGCACGCTCAGCGAGAGCCGGGCCAGCGCCTCGGCCGGGCCGGCGGCGAACCGCCCGCCCCATAGGCGCGTGGCCGGCTCCGCACCCTCGTCCATCTCGCTCATGGATCCCAACGATAGAGCCTCAGCGACTTGCATATTCATGCGGTCTTGTGAATATACTTGCATCATGGCTAAGGTACTGAGCTCGCTGCCGGTCGGCGAACGGGTGGGGATCGCGTTTTCCGGCGGGCTCGACACGTCCGTCGCGGTCGCGTGGATGCGCGCGAACGGCGCGGTGCCGTGCGCGTACACCGCCGACATCGGGCAATACGACGAGCCCGACATCGCTTCGGTACCGGGGCGCGCGACGGCATACGGCGCCGAGGTCGCCCGCCTGGTCGACTGCCGGGACGCACTGGTCGAGGAGGGGCTGGCCGCCCTGGCGTGCGGTGCGTTCCACATCCGCTCCGGCGGGCGCGCGTACTTCAACACCACACCGCTCGGCCGGGCCGTCACCGGGACCCTGCTGGTCCGGGCCATGCTCGAAGACGACGTGCAGATCTGGGGCGACGGCTCCACCTACAAGGGCAACGACATCGAGCGGTTCTACCGGTACGGGCTGCTGGCGAACCCGTCGCTGCGGATCTACAAGCCGTGGCTGGACGCGGCCTTCGTCGCCGAACTCGGCGGCCGGCACGAGATGTCGCAGTGGCTGGTCGCGCACGGCCTGCCGTACCGGGACAGCGCGGAGAAGGCGTATTCGACCGACGCGAACCTGTGGGGCGCGACCCACGAGGCGAAGCAGCTCGAGCACCTCGACGCCGGGATCGGCCTGGTGGAGCCGATCATGGGCGTCCGGTACTGGGACGAGTCGGTGGAGATACCCGCCGAAGACGTCACGATCGGGTTCGAGAACGGGCGCCCGGTGACGATCAACGAGAAGGAGTTCGGGTCGCCGCTGGACCTGGTGCTTGAGGCCAACGCGATCGGCGGGCGGCACGGCCTGGGCATGTCCGACCAGATCGAGAACCGGATCATCGAGGCGAAGAGCCGCGGCATCTACGAGGCGCCGGGCATGGCGCTGCTGCACGCGGCGTACGAGCGGCTGGTCAACGCGATCCACAACGAGGACACGCTGGCCGCGTACCACGTCGAGGGGCGGCGGCTCGGGCGGCTGCTGTACGAGGGGCGCTGGCTGGAGCCGCAGGCGCTGATGCTGCGCGAGTCGCTGCAGCGCTGGGTCGGCACGGCCGTCACCGGGTCGGTGACGCTCCGGCTGCGCCGCGGCGAGGACTACTCGGTGCTGGACACGTGCGGGCCGGCGTTCAGCTATCACCCGGACAAGCTGTCGATGGAACGGGTGGCGGACGCCGCGTTCGGGCCGGTGGACCGGATCGGGCAGCTCACCATGCGCAACCTCGACATCGCCGACTCGCGCGCCAAGCTGGAGCAATACGCCGGGCTGGGGCTGATCGGCGACGCGTTTTCGCTCGTGGGGCCGCTGCGGGCGGGTGGGGCGCCCGCTATCGCCGCGGGCGGGACCGTTCCCGACGACGCGCTGCTCGACCGGGCCGCGATGGAAGCCGGCACGGACTAGCGTTCGATCCGCCGGTCCGGCGGGCCGCGCCATCCCGACTTATCCGTGGCGATTGGGGCTGGCGTGCAGCATGTTCCTGACGGGATGCGAGCGGCTCACCGGCCCCGGCATCACCGTGGTGGATCACCCCCTTGTGGTGGATTGACCCTCGTATTCGAGGGTCGGGCTACCACAAAGGGAGAATCCGCCACGTTGTTCAGGCCTTCGGATGAAGCCGCGGGCTGACCGCCCGCGGGCTGTTACCTGCGGCTGTTTACCTGCGGTCGGCCGCTGCGCGGAAGTCGTCCGCGATGCGCTCGCCGCCCACCGGGTCCCGCGTGATCAGCAGCACGGTGTCGTCGCCGGCCACCGTGCCGAGGATGGCGGGCAGCGCCGCGTGGTCGATGACCGAGGCGAGGAACTGCGCCGCGCCGGCGGGCGTGCGCAGCACGACGAGGTTGGCGCTTGCTTCCGCCGAGGTGAGCAGTTCGCCCAGGTAGCGGGTCAGCCGGGCCGGCATCGCGGCCCCGTTCTTTGCCTCGTCACCGACGCTCAGGCCTGGGCCGGCCGGGAGGCCAGGACCCGCCGGGCCGTCGGGCAGCGCGTAGACCAGGTGCCCGCCGCGGCCGCGGGTCTTCACCACGCCAAGCTCGTCCAGATCCCGGGACAACGTCGCCTGGGTCACCTGGACGCCGATGTACCTGGTGAGCAGTTCGGCAAGCTCCTCCTGGGAGCGAACCTGTTCCCGCCCGAGGATCGCGGCGATACGCGCCTGGCGGGCGGACTTCGAGAGCGGTGTCGTGTTTCTGTTCATGGCTGTTCTAGCAGCCACGTTAGCAGCGCTTTCTGTGCGTGCAGCCGGTTCTCCGCCTGATCCCAGACGGCGCTCGCGGGGCCGTCGATCACCTCGGCGCTGATCTCCTCGCCGCGATGCGCCGGCAAGCAGTGCAGCACGATGGCGCCGGGCGCGGCGCTGGCCAGCTTTGCGGCGTCGAGCTGGTACGGGGTGAGCGCGTTGATCCGCTGCTCGGCATCCCCTTGGCCCATCGAGACCCAGACGTCGGTGGCGAGCACGTCGGCGTTGTCCGCGGCCTTGGCCGGGTCGGTGAGCACCTCGGCGGACCCGCCGGTGCTGGCCGCGATCGTATGCGCCGCGTCGAGTATCGCCGGGTCCGGGTGATACCCCTCGGGCGCGGCGATCCGGACGTGCATCCCGGCCGTCGCGCCGCCGAGCAGGTAGGAGTGCGCCATGTTGTTCCCGCCGTCGCCGTAGAAGGTGAGCGTGCGGCCGCCGAGCGTGCCGTGCCGCTCCCTGATCGTCTGGAGGTCGGCGAGCACCTGGCACGGGTGGAATTCGTCGGTGAGCGCGTTGATCACCGGAACGCTGCTGGCGCGCGCCATAGCGTCGATGCGGGCCTGCCCCGCCGTCCGCCACACGATGGCCGCGACTTGCCTGGCCAGCACCCGCGCGGCATCCTCGATCGATTCGCCGCGCCCGAAGTGCGTCGTCTGCGTGTCGATGACCAGCGGGAACCCGCCCAGTTCGGCGATGCCGACGCTGAACGAGACCCGGGTGCGCAGCGACTGCTTGTCGAACAGCACCGCTACCGTCCTGGGGCCGTCCAGGGGTTTGCGGGCCTGCCGGTCCTTCTTCATCGCGGCGGCGAGCTCGAGCACCACGGCCTGCTCGGCGGGAGCCAGATCGTCGTCCCGCAAGAAGTGCCTGAGCGTCACCGCGCCGCCTCCAGGATTCCCGGCAGCGCGGCCGTGAAGGAGTCGGCCTGCGCCGCGCTGAGGATCAGCGGCGGCGCGAGCCTGATCGCGTCCGGCTGCACGGCGTTGACCAGGAACCCTGCCTCCCTTGCTTTAGCCTCCACGGTGGCGGCGGCCGGCTCGCTGAGCACCGCGGCCAGCCACAGCCCGGTGCCGCGGACCCCGGCCAGCAGCGGATGCTTGATCCCCGCGATGCCGTCCGCGAGGCGGGTCCCCACCGCCTTCACGTGCGACAGGTCGACGGTGTCGAGCACGGCAAGCGCCGCCGCGCAGGCAACCGGGTTACCGCCGAACGTCGAGCCGTGGTCGCCCTTGGCGAACGCCGTGCCGCACTCGCCGAAGCCGATGCACGCGCCGATCGGCAGCCCGCCGCCGAGCCCCTTGGCGAGCGTCAGCACGTCCGGCAGCACGCCCTCGGCCTGGCACATGAACCAGCTGCCGGTCCGCCCGATCCCGCTCTGGATCTCGTCCACCACCAGCAGCGCGCCGCTGGTGTCGCAGATCTCCCTGGCGGCGGCCAGATAGCCGGCCGGGGCGGGGATCACGCCGCTCTCCCCCAGGCACGGCTCCACGAAGACCGCCGCTGCTGTGCTGCTCGCGGCTTGCTGGAGCGCGGCGACGTCGCCGAACGGCACGAACTCCACGTCGAGCCCGAACGGCCCGAACGGCTCCCTGATCGCAGCCTTGCCGGTGATCGCCAGCGAGCCCATCGTCCGCCCGTGGAAGCTCTTGTCCGCGGCGACGATCAGCCTTCTGCCCGGTCCTTGCCGCCGCCGCACCACCTTCAGCGCCGCCTCGTTGGCCTCGGCGCCGGAGTTGGCGAAGAACACCCGGCCCTCGGCGTCGAGCAGCCCCAGCAGCCGCTCGGCCAGCTCGACCTCGCGCTCGTGCACGAACAGGTTGGAGGTGTGCGCGATGGCGCTGACCTGCCCGGTGACCGCCTCGATGATCGCCGGATGGGCGTGCCCGAGCGAGCTGACCGCGATGCCCGCGATCAGGTCGAGGTACTCGTGTCCGTCGGTGTCCCAGACGGTGCAGCCGCGCCCGTGGCTCAGCGCGACCGGAGGGAGTCCGTAATTGGGCATGAGGGCAGCTTCGAAGCGCTCCTGCCAGGTGCTCACTTGTTCACCACCATCGTCCCGATCCCTTCATCGGTGAAGATCTCAAGCAGAACGGCATGGGTGCTTCGTCCGTCAAGCACGTGCGCTTGCGGGACGCCGCCACGCACGGCGGTGAGACAGGCCGCCATCTTCGGGATCATCCCGGTGGCGAGTGTCGGCAGCAGTTCGTCTAGCTCGTCGGCGGTGAGGTGGCGGATCAGGTTGCCTGGCTCGGGGGCGCCGGAATGCGGCCAGTCCCGGTACAGGCCGGGTACGTCGGTCAGCACGATCAGCTTGGCCGCCTGGAGTTCGACGGCCAGGGCCGCGGCAGCCGTGTCCGCGTTCACGTTGTACGTCTCGCCGTCCGCGCCTCGGGCAATGCTGCACACCACCGGGATCCGGCCGTCGTTGAGCAGCGCGTGGACCGCGCTCGGATCGGTCGCGACGATGTCGCCGACCAGGCCGATGTCGACTGCTTCTTCGTCGACGATCGCGAGCTTGCGGGTTGCGGTGAACAGGCAGGCGTCCTCGCCGGACAAGCCGACCGCGAACGGCCCGTGCCGGTTCACGTCGCTGACGATGTCCTTGTTCACCTTGCCGGCCAGCACCATGCGGACCACGTCTATGGTCTCTTTCGTGGTCACCCGGAGCCCGGCGGTGAACGTGCTCTCGATGCCGAGCCGGTCCAGGTGCGCGGTGACCTGCGGCCCGCCGCCGTGCACCACGACGGGCTTGATGCCGGCCAGCCGGAGGAACACCAGGTCCTGGGCGAACGCGGCGCGTAGCGCGGGATCGTCCATGGCCCGGCCACCGGTCTTCATCACCACGATCTGGCCGGCGAACCGGTGCAGCCAGGGCAGCGCCTCGATGAGCGTGGCGGCCTTCTCCTCCGGGTTCACGTCGAGTAGGCGCTGTTCTCGTGCACGTAGTCCACGGTGAGGTCGTTGGTGAGGATTGCCGCGCTTCTCGCGCCGGCCGCCAGGTCGATGGTGATCGTGACGTCCTTGCCGGACAGGTCCGCCTTGGCGCGATCCTCCCCGGCCGCGCCGTTCCGGCAGACCCAGATGCCGTTGATCGAGACGTTCAGCCGGTCCGGCTCGAAGATCGCGTCGGTGGTGCCGACCGCGGCGAGCACCCGCCCCCAGTTGGGATCCGCCCCGGCGATCGCGCACTTGAGCAGGTTGCTGCGGGCCACCGCCCGGCCCACGGTCACCGCGTCCCGTTCGCTGTCCGCGCCGATCACCTCGATCGTGATCATCTTCGACGCGCCTTCGGCGTCCCGCTGGAGCTGGCGGGTCAGGTCCGCGCAGACCGCGGTGAGCTGGTCGGTGAACTCCTGCCTGTCCGGCTTGACGCCGGCCGCGCCGCTGGCCAGCAGCAGCACGGTGTCGTTGGTCGACATGCAGCCGTCGGTGTCGAGCCGGTCGAAGGTCTTCTCGGTGGCCGCTCTCAGCGCGGTGTCGAGTTCGTCGGGGCTCAGGTCGGCGTCGGTGGTCAGCACGCACAGCATCGTGGCCAGGGCCGGCGCGAGCATGCCGGCGCCCTTGGCCATGCCGCCGATGGAATAGCTCGCTGCCCGCCGGAACGCGATCTTCACGACCGTGTCCGTGGTGCGGATCGCGTCGGCGGCGGACAGGCCGCCGGCCCGTGACGCGTCGGCTGCTGCCTTCTCGACGCCGTTGAGGAGCTTGTCCATGGGCAGCCGCTCGCCGATCAGGCCGGTGGAGCACACCGCGATCTCGCCTGGCTCGTCGTCGATGGCCTTCGCGATGTGTTCGGCGGTGGCGTGCGTGTCCTGGAAGCCGAGCGGTCCGGTGCACGCGTTCGCGCCGCCGGAGTTCAGCACCACGGCGCGGACCCGGCCGCCGGCCACCACTTGCCTGGTCCACTGCACCGGGGCGGCCTGCACCCGGTTGGCGGTGAACACCGCCGCAGCGGCGCGGGACGGACCGTCGTTCAGCACGACGGCGACGTCGGGGCGGCCGGATTGTTTCAGGCCTGCCGCGACACCTGCGGCGCGGAAGCCCTGTGGGGCCGTGACGCTCATGGGGCGACTCCGTTTTTCTTGAGGCCTGTCGACTCTGGCAGGCCGAGCATGATGTTGGCGATCTGCACGGCCTGGCCGGCCGCGCCCTTTCCGAGGTTGTCGATGGCGCTGACCACGATCGCCCGGCCGGCGTGCGTGTCGGCGGCGACCTGGAGCTGCGCCGTGTTGGAGCCGGCCGTGGCGTTCGTGCTCGGCCAGCGGTTGGCGGGTAGTACGTGCACGAAGGGTTCGTCGTGGTAGGCGGCCTTGAGGGTGTCCGCGAGCTGTCTCTCGCTGACTCCCGCTCCCGCTCCCGCTCTCGCTCTCGCTCCCGCTCTCGCCGCGAGGCGGGCGGTGCAGGTGGCGAGGATGCCGCGCGGCATCGGCGCGAGCACGGGGGTGAACGAGATCGTCGCTCCGTGGCCGAGCGCCTGCTCGATCTCCGGCGTGTGCCGGTGTGTGCCGCCGACCCCGTAGGCCCGCATCGAGCCCATGACGTCGGTGGCCAGCAGTTCGGGTTTCAGCGCGCGGCCCGCGCCGGAGGTGCCGGAGGCGGCGACGATGACGATGTCCTTGGCGTCGACCAGGTTGCCCGCGAGCAACGGGGCGAGGGCGAGGATCGACGCGGTGGCGTAGCAGCCGGGGGCGGCGACCTTGCTCGCTGCCTTTATGGCGTCGCGTGCGCCGGGCAGCTCGGGCAGTCCGTAGGTCCACTGGCCGGCGTGCGGTGTCCCGGGGTAGTAGGTGGCCCATGTGTCCGCGTCGTTGAGCCGGAAGTCGGCGCCGAGGTCGATCATCTTCAGGCTCGCCGGGAGCGCCGCGGCCAGCTTCGCCGACTCGCCGTGCGGCAGCGCGGTGAACAGCAGGTCCGCGTCGGCGAGCGCGGCCGGCTCGGTGGCCGTGAACGTGGCGCCGTCCAGCTCCGGCAGGTGCGGATGAATCTCGGTGACCTGGACGCCGGCGCTGGCGTGCGCGGTCAGCGCACCGATCTCCAGGTCCGGATGGCCCAAGAGCAGCCGCAGCAGCTCACCGCCCGCGTAGCCACTGGCGCCAGCGACCGCCACGCGCGCACCCATATCCGGCCCTTCTATGCTGCTATCCGCTCGCCATGCTCATGTAAGAGTATTCACTAGATCGCATGAATATACAAGACCTTCCTGACAATGCGCCGGCCAGATGCCGGCAACGCGCACCCCGCCAGCCGTCGCTTGCGCAATGAGTTGCTGGCGTAGGGTGAGCGAGGTGAGGCGGATGCTGGGCGTGGCGGTCATCGCGGCGAGGCTCGCCGGGGCGGCCGGGGCAGCCGGGCTGGCCGCGGCGTGCCTGGCCGGGTGCTCGTCCGGGCCCGGGTCGAACGCGGGGATGACCTGCGGTACGACCCGGACAGGAGCCGGGGTGCCGGTTCAGATCAAGATCGCCAAGGGCAACGTGGCCTGCGATACCGCGATGAGCGTTGAGACCAAGTACGCGTCGATGGTGCGGAACGGGCAGGTACCCGGCAACGGTGGCGGCGCCCCGGTCACCGTCAACGGGTGGACCTGCCAGGGCTACCTCACGCCCGAGATCCTCCGGACCGGCGACGCGTCCCAGTGCCACACGTCCGGCGCCGAGATCCTGGCCGTGCTCCCGTCCCCGTCAAGTTCGCCGTCCGCCTGACGCTCACCCTTAGAGCCCGCAGCCCCGCCCTCACCCGCAGCACGCCCGCAGCCGCGCCCCCAGCGTGTCAATTGCGCAGTTGAGCCCACTAGAGCGTGTCATAGCGCGGGGTCTCAGGACGTCATCGCGCGCCGGAAGGCGCTCGGCGTCTCGGGAGCGGCGGCACCGTTCACCCCGCGCCCGGCGCCCGGGCCGCTGATAGCGCTCACACCCCGGGTGGTGCTGATCATCTGGACCTGGTCGCGGCCGGCCGCCTTGGCACGGTAGAGGGCGGCGTCCGCCGCGGCCAGCAGGTCGGAGAACTCCCGCTGGGCGCCGCCGTCCAGCGCCGCGACGCCGATGGAAACCGTGACCGAGAGCCGCTCACCGCCGGCCGCGCCGGGTGCGATGAAGCGCAGGGCAGCGACGCTGGCCCGCAGCCGCTCCGCGATGCGGAAGGCGTCCGTCGCCCGGGTGTGCGGTAGCAGCAGCGAAAACTCCTCCCCGCCGAACCGGCCGGCGAGGTCGTACTCGCGCAGCGTGGTGTCCAGCGTCCGGGCGACCTCCTTGAGCACCTGATCGCCGGTCAGGTGCCCGTACGTGTCGTTGATGGACTTGAACCGGTCCAGGTCGAGCAGCGCCACGGCCACCGGCGTCTTGGCCCGCACCGCCCGGACCACCTCGGCGGTCGCCTCCCGCTCCCAGGTGGCGGCGTTCAGCAGCCCGGTCTTGGAGTCCGCCCGCGACTCGGTGAGCAGCTGGCCATGCCGGGACGAACGCTGGAGCAAGGTGACGAACGGGAACGCGAATACGAGGGAGAGGATGCTGTTCGCTACGCAGAACGTAACCAGGACGGCGACGCACAGCTCGGACACGTCGTTGTAGATCGGCTCGCGGGCAAACTGGATGTCCCGCAGGCTGACGGTCCGGTCGGCGCCCTTGATCGCGGTGAGCACCAGCGCCGTGTTGACGCTCCACTGGACCGCCGCGCACAGCGCGAGTATCGCCATCCAGGCGAGCGCGTGACCGCCCGGGTTGGCCGAGCCACCCGCGACAATCCGGATTGTCGCATGGAAGACCAGGGCCGCGGCCACGTAGCTGATCCCGATGGCAGCGGCCGTAAGAGCCCTGCGATGGAGCGGCTTGTGCCCGACGCGCAGCTGGGTCAGCGCCAGCCGGACGATGGGGATCAGCGGAGCGTAGGCGATCGGCAGGAGGATGGCGACCGGAAGTTCCCAGACCGCGTACACGTCCTTGACCACCCGGGCGCCTTCGCCCAGCCGCCGGGTGAGTTCCACCGTGGCCGCGGCGCACGCCAGCAGGGCTCCGAACAGCGCCAGGTCATGCACCCGGATGGACAGCGAACTCGCTGCCACTGCCAGCAGCACGACATCCGCCAGCACGACAGCACAGATGTACGCGGCGAGCCAGCGCGGCCGGGTCCACAGCTGCCATGATCTGATCGCCGAGGTTCGCCCGCTTATCCAGCGTGCGAGGCTCACAAGCATCTCCTCGAAGGCTCAAATCAGGGTCGAAAGTCCGAACTTTCCCTTCATTGTTACCCAATCGGCAAAGTTGTGCCTGCACAAGCCCCGAATCTGATGCATCATACAGATAGGCGTATACGGAACGTGACCAAATGCGCGCGGGCGATCACTTATGGTGATCAAAAGGAGGGGTCATGCGCACGACTGGTTGGTAGAACGACCCGGTAAATTCGCGTCATGGGCTCGATTGCGATTTCGAGACCAGGCGAACGCGAGAGCCGTAGCAGCAATGGCGCCGATAAGGCCGCAGACCGCGATGACCCGTGCCGGGGAAAACGATTCCGCGGCGGCGCCCGCGAGGATCATGACAAGGCCTTGCCCGAAGTTCATGCCACCTTGTGCGAGCCCGAAGGCTTGGCTTCGTCGCGCTGCGGGGGCAGCGGTGACGAACGCCGCGCTGGCCGCGAGCTGGAAGCAGCCGCATAGCCCGGCCGCGCACAGGATGACCAGGGCGACCCACAACGCGGGTCGCGCGGCGAACAACACCAAGATCAGGCAGTTGGCCATCGCCAGCGGGCCCATCCACCTCAGCCGTGACTCCGGGGCGACCAGGCGGCCGAACCAGAGCGTGCCGATCGTGATGCCAAGCGCCGTGGCAGCGAGCAGCAGGCCCACCGCGACAGGACCGCCGCCAAGGCTCCTGGCCAGCGGCGTCACCACGCCTTCAGGAGCGTCGTAGAAGGCCGCGAGCCAGCCGAACAGCATCGGGATGAGAAGGGCCGGGTTCCCGAAGACCAGGCGGAATCCGCCAGCGATAGTGGCCAGCCGCGACATCGGGATGGCATCGCTCGCCTGGCTCGCGGGAGCGCTCCGGCGCCGGACCCATCCGAGGGTGATGAGCGCCGATGCGGCGAACGTGGCGGCGTCTATGACCAGTGAGGTGCCGACGCCCAGGAACCCGGTGATCGTGCCGCCCGCCGCGAAGCCGATGACCTGAGCGAACTGGAATGTGGTCAGCGTGATCGCGGTGCCCACCACAAACCTGTCGCCCTCGAGCACGTCCGGGTAGGTTGCGGCTCGAGCCGACATGAACGGCGCGCCGGCGAATGTGACGAAGAACAGGAGCACGACCATGGCGGCGAGCGGCATGCCGTGGATGGCCATCACCAGGACGAGCCCGCACCGGACCAGGTCGCACGCGACCATCACGCGTCGCCGCGGGTACCGGTCGGCCAGCCACGCCAGGGTGACCCCGCCGACGAACGTGGGGACGATGCTGACCACGAACGTGATGGCGGCCAGCAGCGCCGACCGGGTGCGGTCGTACACCAGGACGGTCAGGGCGACCCTGGCCAGCTGATCTCCCGCAACCGACAAGAGCTGCGCCAGCCACAGAGCCCGGAATTCCGCGATCGCGAACACGTCGCGAAACGTCGTCCTCGCGGCCTCCGCTGTGCCCCCCCGGGCCGCCGCGTTTTCGGTTATCTCGACCTCCGGGTCAAGGATGCTCGGTGTGACTAGCGCTACGTCTCGGTATACAAACCAGGACAGTTAGTACACCTTAAACCACAGAGCGCGTTGCCCATGCCCTATCCGGCGCTCGGCACGGTCCTCACGCGGCTGCTAGGTTTCCTGCACTGAGTCAGTCCGGCGCGTCAAGCAGGCATCTCCGATGATGCAGTTGCCTCGCGTGACCGGCCGCAAGGACCGGATCGGCTGTGACCAAATAGCTGCGGGAAAGAACATGCTGAGGTTGTCACGACAGGAATCGAGGCGGATCGCGGCCGCCGCCCAGCTATCCAGCGGGCACAATACAGCAGGTACCACATCACCGCTCCAGATACTGGAGCAAGTTGGCGCGATCCAATTGGATGCGATGCAACGCGTAGATAAGTCGCACCGGCTCGTGTGCTTTGCCCGTAGTGGCGCGATCAAGGGCCGCGAACAGGTGGATAAGGCCTTCTGGACTTCGAGCGGAGACGCCGTCGCATATGAGACGTGGGCGCATGCCGTCTGCCTCGTACCGGTAAGCGCCTGGCCCGTGTGGCGCTTCCGCCGTGCGGCCACCCGCAACGTCGCATGGGCTCCGCCACGACGCGAGTGCGACCGACTGGTGGGGCTGGTCCGCGAAATGGGGCCACAGACGATCCGCGACCTTGAGGCCGGCCAGACCAAGACGTCTGGCTGGGACTGGTCGCAGGCAAAGACGGCCGCCGAGTACCTCGTATGGACCGGCCAGCTTGTCTGCCGGGCTCGTCGCGGCGCGCGCCGGGTCTATGACCTGCCAGAGCGCTGCATCCCCGCGCACCTACGAGAAAGCCACATCGGCAAGGACGAGGCGATAGCCATACTGGTGCGCACTGCGGCACGCGCATACGGCGTGGCATCAGTCAGCGACATAGCAGCATACTTCGGTCTCGCTTAAGGCAGAGGTCGCGGCCGTGATGCCGGCCTGCGAGCTTACTCAGGTAATGGTCGAGGGCTGGAAAGAGGCCGCCTGGCTTCATCCTGACACAGCGGCTGATCCTCCGGCTCTTGGTGACGCAATTCTGCTGTCGCCGTTCGACAACCTCATTTGGGATCGTGCCCGAGTCAGGCGGCTGTTCGGTTTCGACTATGCGCTGGAGGCATATAAACCCGTGGCCAAGCGCATCTACGGCCCATACGTTATGCCTCTCCTGGAAGGGGCGGAGTTCCTTGGCCGTGCAGATGTCGCACGCGACGCGCACACGCTGCATATCCTGCGGTTCTTCCCCGAGCATGGCGCGACGAAATGGAGTGATCCGCTCCGGGCCGCGATTTTCCGGCTGGCTAATCAGATGGGTTGCGAGTCCGTTCAGATCAACGAATAATGAAATGGACGACCAAAGCGGAAATGACAGGATCTAGTGAACCAAGGAGCTGAGAATGTCGATTCCGCGTGAACTTGCCGCAGCGTGCGCCGACGTAGCGGCGGCCGGCCACGCCGACTCGATCGGCGGACGCCAGGCCCCATCGCAGGTCCTTATGGCGAAGCAAGATCGTTTGTCGTTTTAGCGCGCCAGGGAGATCCTGGCGGCTTATTCAGGGTCCGCGCCCAGGCGGGCAGCACTGGCGGGCCCCGCTGGCGGCGGATAAATCCCAGAACAACGTGGTGGATTACCCCTTTGTGGGGGCCTGACCCCCTTTCACGAGGGTCAACTCACCACGATGGAGTAATCCACCACATTGATACAGGGGCGGCCAGTGCGCGGACGCATCGCCAGCCACATGATCCACCCTAGCCCCAGCGCCATCAGGCAGGGTCCCGCAGACAGCCAGGCCCGAGTTACCCGCCGCGCAGCTCCGCCCCAACCCGGCGCGCGGCCTCGGCGACGGCGGCGTCCCTGGCCGCGGTCGTCTCCGCCACCTTCAGCGTCCGGCCCGGCGCGCGGAACCGCAGCGTGTAGGCCAGCGACTTCTTATCCGAGCCGACCTGCTCGCCGGTGTACACGTCGAACAGCCGCAGGTCTTCCAGCAGCGGCCCGGCACCGGCCACCAACGCCTCCGCCACCGAAGCGGCCGGCACGTCAGCAGGCACGGTCAGCGCCACGTCCTGGGTGGCCAGCGGGTACGCCGACAGCACGGGGGCCTGGACGGCGCCGGCCTGCTCGGCGGCCGCGTACAGCACCGACAGGTCGAGCTCCACAGCGCACGTACGGGGCGGCAGGGCGAATGCCTTGATCACCCGCGGGTGCAGCTCTCCCGCGTGCCCGGCGAGCCACTCACGGGGCTCAGATGAGCCATCAGCGGCGGGCACCTGGGCGTAGATCGCCGCGCACCGCCCTGGGTGCCACGGCGCCTCCATGTCGGCGCGGACCGACAGCGAGACCCGGCACTCGCGCGCCACCGCCCGCGCCGCGTCCACCGCGTCCGACCAGTCGGCCGGCCGTTCGGCACCCCACCATCCGGCTAGCGTACGCGCGCCGCACAGCACCGCGCCGAGGTGCGCGGGCTGGTCCGGCAAGGCCGCCTCCAAAGACGCGAGCTCACCGACCGACGGCCCGTGGTCCACCGCCAGGATCGGCGCGGACACCGCTGCCCCCGGGCGCGGCCGGAACACCAGGCCGATCTCGAACAGCCCCAGGTCAGGGAAGCCGCGGCCGACGTTGCGGGCCAGCATGCGGAACAGCCCGGGCAGCAACGAGGTGCGCATCAGCGGCTCCTCGTCGCTCAGCGCATTCGCCACGACGACCGCCGGCCGGCGCAGGTCCTCGGCGGGGAACCCCATAAGGTCCGCGTCGCTCCGCGGCCCGAATGGCGACGACAGCACCTCCACGTAACCTGATTCGGCCAGGGTGCGGCCGATCGAGCGCTTGAGCCGCTGCCGGGGAGTGAGCCCGCGGCCGGCCAGCGCGCGCGGCATCCGGGCCGGCACGTTCTCGTAGCCCTCCAGCCGGATGACCTCCTCGGCCAGGTCCGCCGGGTCGGTCAGGTCCGGCCGCCACGTCGGCGGCGTCACCTCGAGCACCGCCACGGACGCGGCAGCCGCGGACGCGGCAACCGGACCACTGGCGGCATCGGCGGCATCGGTCCGCCACGGCGCGACCGTCGGTGCCTCGGTGGCGTCGGCGCCGCGCAGCTCCCGTACCTCGCAGCCGACCTCCCGCAGCCGCCGCATCACGACGTCACGGCCGTAGACGACGCCCGCCACCCGGTCCGGGTAGTCCGCAGCCATCGTGATCACGCGCGCCGGAACGTCGACGGAGGCGTGCGTGCACCCCGGCACGACCCGGGCACCGGGGCCGCCCAGAGCGGCCAGCATCGCGACGGCCTTCGCCGTGGCCGGCAGCGGCAGCTCCCGGTCCACGCCCCGCTCGAACCGGTACGACGCCTCGCTTTGCAGCTTGTGCCGCCGGGACATGACCGCGGTACCGACGTCGGAGAAGTGCGCGCCCTCGATGACCAGATCCGTCGACTCGTCGGAGATCTCGGTGGACAGCCCGCCCATCGTCCCGGCCATCGAGATCGGCCCGGACGAGTCCGTGATCAAGATGTCGGCAGGGTCCAGCGAACGGACCACGTGGTCGAGCGTCTCCAGCTTCTCCCCCGGCAGCGCCCGGCGCACCGCGATGGGCCCGCTCAGCCGAGAACGGTCGAACGCGTGCAGCGGCTGCCCGAGCTCCAGCATCAGGTAGTTGGTCACGTCCACCGCGAGCGAGACCGAACGCACGCCGCACCGCGCCAGCCGCACCATCATCCCGACCGGCGTCTTCGCCGACGGCGAGAAGCCGCGCACCTCGCGCAGCACGAACCGGTCGCACGCGGTCGGGTCGGAGATCGACGCCGGCCACACGTCCGAGCCCACATACGAAAGCGAACCGCCCAGCACATCTGCGGCGGGGATCGCGTCCGACGCCGGGTCGGTGAACGGCACCCCGTACGCACCGGCGAGTTCACGCGCCACGCCGCGGATCGACACCGCGTAGCCGCGGTCCGGGTTCACGGCGATATCCAGCACGTCGTCGCGCAGCGCCGCGTACGTCACGAAGTCCGCGCCAAGCGGCGCATCTGGTGAGAGCACCAGGATGCCGTCGTGCTCCTCGCCGATGCCCAACTCGCGCACCGAGCAGATCATGCCCTCCGACATGCGCCCGTACGTCCTGCGCGCGCTTATCTCCATGCGGGGGGAGCCCTCCCCCCGCACCCCCTGGCCAGATCCGCCCGGCAGCATCGCGCCCGGCAGCGCCAGCGCCACCCGATCCCCCACGGCGAAGTTCGTCGCGCCGCAGATCACGCCGGAGGCCTCCTCCGGCGATGCGGAAAGCTGCGACTCAGACACCGCCACCCGGCAGTACCGGATCGGCTTCTTCATCCCGGTGAGTTCCTCGATGGACAGCACCTGGCCGACCACGACGCCGCGGACGTCGTGCCCGACCGACTCGAACGCCTCGACCTCGAGGCCCGCGGCGGTCAGCCGGCGCGCCACGTCGGCGACGTCGACCGGGTCGGGAACCGGCGCGTACTGGCGCAGCCAGGAAATCGGTACCCGCATCGCTACAGCTCCATCCCGAACGCCCGGCTGAACCGGACATCCCCCTCGATCGTGTCCCTGATGTCGGTCACCCCGTGCCCGATCATCAGCCCGCGCTCGACGCCGAGCCCGAACGCGAACCCGCTGTACCGGTCCGGGTCGATGCCGCACGCGACCAGCACCCGGGGGTTCACCATGCCGCACCCGGCGATCTCGATCCAGCCGGAGGACTTGCATACCCGGCACGGGTCGCCGCCCGGCTTGGCGGACGCGCCGCGGCACACGTGGCACTCCATCGCCACGTCACCGGACGGCTCGGTGAACGGGAAGTAGTCCGGCCGGAACCGCGTCCGCAACCCGACGCCGAACATCGCGTCGACGAACGCCTGGATCGCGCCGCGCAGGTCCGCCATCGTCAGCCCCTCGTCGACGGCCAGCCCTTCGATCTGGTGGAACACCGGCAGGTGCGTCGCGTCGATCGCCTCGTTCCGGTACACCCGGCCGGGGCTGACCACGTACAGCGGCAGCGGCCGGCTGAGCAGCGAACGGATCTGCACCGGCGAGGTGTGCGTGCGCAACACGATGCCGGGCCTGACCCCGGGATCGGCGCCCTCGACGAACAGGGTGTCCTGCATCTCGCGGGCCGGGTGGTCCGGCGGGATGTTCAGCGCGTCGAAGTTGTACCACTCGGCCTCGACCTCGGGGCCTTCGGCGACCTCGTAGCCCATCGCGACGAACACGTCGCTGAGCCGGTCGGCGAGCAAGGTCACCGGGTGCCGCGCGCCGGCTGGCACGCGCCCCCCGGGCAGCGTCACGTCGACGGCCTCGGTGATCAGGACCTGCTGGTCGCGCTCGGCTTCGAGCTGGACCTGGCGCCGCGCGATCGCGTCGCGCAGTTCGGACCGCGCGGCGCCGACCCGGCGTCCCGCCTCGGCCCGTTCGGCGCCCGGCAGCTTGCCGATCTCGGCGCTGGCCTTCGCGATCGCGGAGCGGTCTCCCTCGTGCGCGATGCGCGCCGCTTTCAGTTCGTCAAGGCTTGCCGCGGCCTCGACGGCGGCAAGCGCGGCGGCAAGCGCCGCCGCTACTTCCTCAGAGCTCGATGCGGACATCATTAAATCCCATTTGACCGAACGACAGGTGGTGACTCCCCCGTGTCACTGCAAAACGTCACGCGGGCAGCCGTGAGCGGTGGTTAGACCCGCAAGGAAGTGTAGACCCGGGGGACGACCCCCGAAGCCCCCGTGTCAGGTGGCTCCGCCCCCCGACACCCCCTGGGCGGGCACGGTAAATCGGAACTCGGCGCCGCCGCCGGGCGCGCGCTGCACGGTGATCGTGCCGCCGTGCGCCTCGACCAGGCCCTTCACGATGTAGAGCCCGAGTCCGGTGCCGCCGCGGCGCTTGCCGCGCCAGAACTGGCGGAACACCCGCGGCGCGACCTCCGGGGAGATTCCCTCACCCTGGTCGCGCACGGACACGGTCACCGAGTCGATGTCGGACGGTTCCACCACGGTCGTAACGATACCCGCGCCGTGCCGAACGGCGTTCTCAATAAGATTGACGAGGATCTGGTCGATCTTGTCCGCGTCCAGCCAGGTCTCCGGCAGGTCGGCGGCGACCTCAAGCCGGTACCGGTCCTCGGAGTCGCCGCACGCGACCCGGCCGGCGATGATCTTGCGCACCCGGTCCGGGATGTCCACCAGCTCGCGGTGCACTTCCATCCGGCCGGACTCGATGCGGGACACGTCGAGCAGCTCGGTGATCAACCTGGTGACCCGGTCCGCGTCGGCATTGACCGTCTCCAGCATCACGCGCTTCTGGTCGTCGGTGAACCGGCTCCACTTGGCGAGCAGCGTCGCGGTGAAACCCTTCACGCTGGTCAGCGGGGAACGAAGCTCGTGCGCGACGGTGCAGACCAGGTCGGCGCGGCTGCGCTCGATGCGCTCGCGCTGCTCGGCGCCGCGCAGGCTCAGCACGAGCTTCTTGACCGGGGTGGAGCGGGGCACGCCGTTGGCCGGGTGCCGCTCCCGCACGTAACCGACAGAGACCAGGATCTCGGTGCCGCCGGACGTGTAGAGGGACCGTTCGGGATGCCGGGTGCGGGTGGCAAGGCCGTGATAGGGATCGGCGAATACCCACCAGTCGCGGCCGTCGGCGTCCTTCAGCGGCAGCACGTCGAAGACGAACTTGCCGATTACTTCGCGTGGTTCAAGGCCGGTCAGCCGCCCGGCCGCCGCGTTGAACACCACGATCCGGCCCACGTCGTCGGCGACCACCACCCCGTCCGGTAGCTCGTCCGCGAATACCAGGCTCCCAATGGGAACCGGACCTTCCGGTAGCGGCGCTAGCTGTTTCAACCCAGGGGTAATGAGCTCGTTCACTGCTGCAAACCCTCCGCCGACGTGGTAACACGCCCTCGGGGTGACGGACTGTGATTGGACTCTAGCGCGTAAACCGACATTGGGACAGTCCTGGGACGTAAATTCTCTTTGTTGCAGCACAACCACTCTTTGCCATCGACTGATGCGTACTGGGCCAATTGATCCTATCTTGCCCCATTACGTCCAGTGACTTTGGGCCTGATTACGGAGTGTTTCTAGTGACTCTTTGTGCTCGCGCAGACGCGTAGAGACAGACGGCCGCGGCCGTTGCCAAATTGAGACTTTCCGCCTTGCCGTAGATCGGTACCGCGACGGCCTCGTCGGCGAGGTCAAGCAGTTCCGGCGGCAGTCCCCACGCCTCATTGCCGAACAGCCACGCGGTGGGCCGCGCGAGATCCGCGTCGTCAAGCGAGCGGCCCGCGCGTCCCTCTGCCGCGACGACACGCAGTCCCGCCGCGTGCAGTTCATTCATCGCGTTCGCAAGCCGCACGCCGGTCGCCACGGGCAGGTGGAACAGGCTGCCCGCGGACGCGCGCACGCACTTCCCGTTGTACGGGTCCACGGAGGCGTCGGCGAACATGACCGCGCCCGCGCCCGCCGCGTCGGCCGCGCGCAGGACTGTGCCGGCGTTGCCCGGGTCGCGCACGTTAGCCAGGATCGCGACCAGCTCGGGCTGGCCGGCCAGCGCCTCCGCCAGCGGCACGTCCACGAAGCCGCACATCGCGAGCAGGCCCTGCGGTGTGACGGTCTGCGCCAGCTCGCTCATCGTGGCGTCGCTGACGAGGTGGACCTGCACCCCGGCGGCGGCGATCTGGTCGGTCAGGTCCGCGTGCCTGCTTCGCGCGGGCGCGGTGACGAACAGGTCGGAGATCTTCGCGCCGTGGGCGAGCGCCTCGGTGACCGCCTGCGGGCCCTCCGCGAGGAACGCGCGGTCCCGGTCACGGAACGCGCGCTTCGCCAGCCGGCGCGCAGCCTTGAGCCGTGGCGAGTGAGTTCCCGCATAACTGTGCTGGCCCGGGGGGACGACCCCCCGGAACCCCCCGCGCCCGGGGGGAACCTTCCCCCCGGGCCCCCCTTGTCTCAGGCCGCCGCCGTCCCAGAAGCCGTCGGCAGGGCCTTCTTCGCCACCTCGACCAAGGCGGCGAAGGCCTGCTCGTCGGCGACCGCCATGTCGGCCAGGATCCGCCGGTCGACTTCGACGCCCGCCACGCGCAGGCCCTGGATGAACCGGTTGTACGTGATGCCGTTCGCCCGTGCCGCGGCGTTGATCCGCTGGATCCACAGCCGCCGGAACGCGCCCTTGCGGTCCTTGCGGTCGCGGTAGGCGTAGGTCATCGAGTGGAGGACCTGCTCCTTGGCCTTGCGGTACAGCCGTGAGCGCTGACCCCGGTAGCCACTTGCCCGTTCGAGGACAACCTTGCGCTTCTTGTGGGCGTTGGTAGCCCGCTTCACGCGTGCCATTGTCGTGCTTCTCCCTCGCCGGGCTGGGCTACTTACCCAGCAGCTTCTTGATCTCCTTGACGTCGCTCGGCGCGATCGTCACCTCGTCCGCGTGCCGCCGCGTGTAGCGGGACGACTTGCGCTCGAGCAGGTGGTTCGTGTTGGCACGGCGACGCATTATCTTGCCGGAACCAGTCAGCCGGAACCGCTTGTTGGCCCCGCTGTGTGTCTTCATCTTCGGCATCGCGCCGCTCCTTCTCGTCTGTGGGCACAGCGGTAGCCTGCCCCGCCGCCGTGCCCCCCGTAGTGGTTAGCTTGTCGTGCCCGGCACCGCGGCCTCGTCAGCCGCCGGCGCGCTGTCCGTGACCGGGGAGCCGTCCCCGTCCGGAGCCGCCTGCCGCGCTGCGGTCGATGCGGGCCGTGTTGCATTGGCCTGAGCCTCCGGCTGCGGCGCGGCTGGCCGCGGGCTCGGCACCGACTTGCTAGCCGAATGTCCCTTGGTTTCGCTCTTCTTCTTGTGCGGACCGATCACCATGATCATGTTCCGCCCGTCCTGCTTCGGCAGGGCCTCGACGAAGCCGAGTTCCTGCACGTCATCCGCCAGCTTCTCGAGCAGACGGCGACCGAGCTCGGGCCGGGATTGCTCACGGCCGCGGAACATGATCGTCACCTTGACCTTGTCCCCGGCCTTGAGGAACCGCTCGACGTGGCCCTTCTTGGTGCCGTAGTCGTGCGGGTCGATCTTCGGCCGCAGCTTGATCTCCTTGACGATCGTCTGCGTCTGGTTCTTGCGTGACTCCCGTGCCTTCACCGCGGACTCGTACTTGAACTTGCCGTAGTCCATGAGCTTGCAAACCGGGGGCCGCGCGGTCGGCGCGACTTCGACAAGGTCGAGGTCGGCCTCCTGAGCCAGCTTGAGTGCGTCATTGACCGAGACGATCCCGATCTGCTCCCCCTTGGGGCCGACGAGCCGGACTTCAGGGGCACGGATGCGCTCGTTGATACGCGCTTCGACGCTGATGTGACCTCCTTGAGCATCACCTCCGCCGCCGGTCCCTCCGGCAGCGGAATCGTCGCGACCTCGTCCCCCGCGGTTTCCTCCCGGAAACGGGAAAACCCCGCGACGTCAGCGCATCACGGGGTAACCACAACAACGGCGCTGTCCACGCCGGGCTGGTTAGACCCGCGAGACCGCGCCGTGCCAGAACCTGCTATCTGGCCAGACCCGCCAGCCTCGGCATAAGCCGGGCCGACCGGGTGGGAGGTGGTTGCCTCCGCTTTGCGAGCCCGGCGCGCGAGCGCCAGGCTGGTCAGCGACCAACAGTAGCAGCAATGGTGCGTCTAGCGGTATTCCCGCGAGGCAACACCCGGCTATCCCGGACCGGCGTGGCGTACACCAGGATATTGCTGAGGTAGCTGCGCGTCCGGTAGTCGAACGCGCCGCCGCAGGTGATCAGCCACAGATGGCGGTCCCGCGTCGGGCCGAACACCATGCCAGCCGGGAACGCGCTCTTGGGCATCTCGTGCACCCAGTGCACGGTGAACCGCCGTACCACGCCGCCGCCCAGGTTGACCTCGATGAGCTCGCCGGGCAGCAGCCGGTAGAGGTTGGAGAAGATGGCGGGGCCGGAATACGTGTCCACGTGCCCCAGCAGCACCGCGTTTCCCGGGCTACCGGGAACCGCGCCGTAGCGGTACCAGCCGACGTCCCAGACCTGCGCGAAGCCGGGAACGGTGATGCGGCCGGACCGCTGGCCGCCAAGCTCGATCACCGGTGCCACGACGCCGATGGCCGGTATGGCGATCGTCCAGCGGACCGGGTGGGGGTGGTGCCCGTGGTACGTGCCGCGCGGATCCGCGGCGAACGCCGCCGGGCCAGCCGCGAGCAGCCCGCACCCCAGGCCCGACACGGCCGCCGCCAGGCCCGCACAGCGCCAGATCTTCCGGTAACCAATCCGTAGCACTAGGTAATGGTGCCACACGGCTCCGGGACCGATTCGATTCCGGGTGTCCCGGGGTCTCCATGGAAGTAGCTGAAAACTCAGACGAGAGGAACGCAAGTGACGGAACTGGACCAGGCTTTCCAGAGCACGCTGGCTATCCTGGCGCAGGTGGAACCGGATCAGCTGGACGCGCCGACACCGTGCGCGTCGTGGGACGTCCGGGCGCTGATCAACCACTTCGTCGGGTCGGCGCGCTGGTGGGCCGTCACCGTTGCCGGGGAGGACGCGGCGACCGACGCGGACTACGCGAGCGGGGACTTCGTCGCCGCCTACCAGGAGAGCATCAAGCTCGCGGTCGCGGCCTTCGAGGCCGACGGCGCTCTTGAGCGGATCGTGACGCTGCCGTTCGGCGAGTTTCCCGGCGCCGCGCTCCTGACGCACTGCACGACCGAGCAGTTCACCCATGGCTGGGATCTCGCGCGCGCCATCGGGCATCACACCGACCTGGCGCCCGGCCTGGCCGCCGCGTTGCTCAGCCAGTCGCGGGCGGCGATCTCCGATGCGTTCCGCGGGCCCGAGGGGCAGGCCTTCTTCGGGCCCGTCCAGGAGGCGCCCGCCACCGCGGGGCCCGCCGATCAGCTCGCCGCTTTCCTCGGCAGGTCGGTGTAGTCGGTGCCCGACAGCACCGGCTTCGTCAGCGACACCGAGCCGTTCCGGCGGGAGCTGTTCGCGCACTGCTACCGGATGCTCGGTTCGGCCGCTGACGCGGAGGACCTGGTCCAGGAGACCTACCTGCGCGCCTGGCGTGCCTACGACGGGTTTGAGGGCCGGTCGTCGGTGCGCACCTGGCTGTACCAGATCGCCACCAACCGCTGCCTGACCGCGCTGGCCGGGCAGAGCCGCCGGATGCTGCCCTCTGGCCTTTACCCTCCCGAAGACGACCCTGGCCGGCTGCCGGAGCCGGCCGGCCCGGAGGTCAGCTGGCTGCAACCGGTGCCGGACGCGATGGTGACCCAGGACTCGGCCGATCCCGCGGCGATCGTCGCCGCGCGCGAAGGGCTGCGGCTGGCCCTCATCGCCAGCCTCCAGTACCTCCCGCCCAGGCAGCGTGCCGTGCTGATCCTGCGCGACGTGCTGGATTTCCCGACCGGTGAGGTCGCGGCCATGCTCGGCACCACGCCCGCGTCGGTCAAGAGCGCGCTGCAGCGCGCCCGGGTCCGGCTGAAGGAGCTGGCCCCAGCCGCCAGCGAGATCACTGAGCCGACCGCGCCGCAGGCCAGAGCCCTGCTCGAACGGTACATCGCGGCGTTCGAAAACGCCGACACGGGCGCCTTGGAGCGACTGCTGGTGCGGGACGCCACACTGGAGGCGACGCCATTCCGCACCTGGTTCCGTGGCGTCAGGACCTGCGTGCCGGCCCTGCGGGACCATGTCATCGTGTCGCCAGGCCGCTGGCGGATGGTGCCGGCCAGCGCCAACGGGCAGCCCGCCGTGGTGTGTCACCTGCGGGACGAGCTCGGCACCTACCAGCCCTACGGTGTCGCCGTGCTCACCATGACCGAGGCCGGCGTCAGCGGGATCGTCTCGTTCGGCGACCCTGCACTGGTGGAGGTATTCACGAGCTGCGTACGCTAAAGTACGCAACGTGATTCGGACATTAGTCGCCGAGCCGACCACGCTGGCCCGCGAGGGCCTGGTGGCACTGCTGACCCGGGCGGACGACATCGACCTGATCGCCACCGTGCGACGAGGCGAGGAGGTCGTCCCGATGGCGCGGGCGGTCAAGCCCGACGTCGCTGTCATCGCCGCCACGTTTCCCGGCCACGACGGGATCTCGATCGCGCGTACGCTGCATGCCGCGATGCCCGGCTGCCGCTGCGCGATCCTGAGCGCCAGACACCGGCTGCGCGACGTCCGCCGCGCCGCCGCCGCGC
The DNA here is from genome assembly GCA_035651595.1 of Streptosporangiaceae bacterium. Classification (GTDB taxonomy): domain Bacteria; phylum Actinomycetota; class Actinomycetes; order Streptosporangiales; family Streptosporangiaceae; genus JAFARZ01. The sequence goes on from DASRFJ010000227.1 coordinate 27,853, forward strand.
AGATCCACGGTTTCCTGGTGCACGACAGCCCGGCCGAATCGATCATCGCGGCGATCCGTGACCTCGCGACAGGCAAGAAGGTCCTGCACTCGGGGCTCGCCGCCGCCGCGCATGATGCCGCGCCGTGCCCGTTCACCGCCCGCGAGGCAGACACCCTGCGACTGGCCGCCCAGGGCGCCACCACCGCGGAGATCGGGCAGGCGCTGTCCCTTGCCCCGGGCACGGTCCGCAACTACCTGTCCAGCACGATCGCCAAAGCCGGCGCCCGCAACCGGGTCGACGCGATCCGCATCGCCGACGAATACGGCTGGCTGTCATAGCTATTAACCACACGTAATATAGCGTAATTCGCACACATATACGATCCCTATACCCCACCTGGGTATATTCTTCATGATCATGAAGGGTTTTGCGGCCTAGAGGATCCTGGTGGCTTATTCAGGGTGCTGCGACGAGGCGATCGGCGCTCGCAGGCGGCGAAAATCCCGAACAACGTGGCGGATTACCCCTTTGTGGCGGGCTGACCCTCGTTTTCAGAGGTCAGCCCACCACGATAGGGAAATCCACCACATTGATGCAGAGCCAGCGGCGCGCCGGCGCATCGCCAGCCCCATGCTGCACGCCAGCTCCAGTCGCCATCAGGCGGCTGCCGGCAGATGGCCGGGCCGGCACATCCGAAGCCCAGGAGAATAAGCCACCAGGATCCTAGAGCACGTAAAACCCTTCGTAGTGATCATGAAAAGGGGTACGCGCGAACTGGGGATATAACCAGACAAAGCCTGGCAAAACCAAGCTGATACCCCCAGGTGTCCGGCCGCCTCGCCGATCCGCTCGGGCGGCGACTCCGGATTTATCCCCAATTCGCGGCCACTCGCACGAGGCCGCCCGGCCGCGGTTGTCCGATTTGCGCGCTTTCTGCGCCAGTCGCGGTCAGCTTTGATGTCAGAAATGGGCTTCGTGACAGAAAAGGGTGCAGATCTGGCGCCTTTTCTGCCACGAAGCCCATTATTACCACGCGAGCCATGCCTGCGAGCGATACCTTGGCCGCCCTCGCGGGGTCTTCCTGGGTGCAGGCAGATCACGCGACCCCAAGGAGTGTCATGAACATCCCCGCCACCATGCGCGCCCTGCGGCAGCCGTCACTGAACGGCCCGCAGGACCTCCACCTGATCACCGACGCACCGGTGCCACGCCCGGGCCCGGACGAGATCCTGATCCGGGTCACCGCCGCCGGCGTCAACTTCGGCGACGTCGCGCAGGCCCACGGCACGTTCCTCGGTGGCCCGCGGCCGCCCTACGTGGCGGGCTTCGAGGCCGCCGGCGAGATCGTCACGCTCGGCGACGCGGTGACCGGCTTGGCACTCGGTGCGCGCGTGATCGGCGTCGGCATGAGCGGCGGCGCCTTCGCCGAATACATGGTGCTGCCCGCGGCCGCGGCGGTGCCGGTGCCCGCCAGGTGGACCGCGGAACAGGCGCTTGGCCTGGTGGTGAACTGGCCCACCGCGCTGGCCGCGCTCAGACCGCTGGGCCACATCGCCGCCGGCCAGACCGTGCTGATCCACGCCGCGGCGGGCGGGACCGGCCAGGCCGCGGTGACGATGGCCAAACACTACGGCGCGACGGTCATCGCCACCGCCTCGCCGGCCAAACACGAGACGGCGCGGGCACTGGGCGCCGACCACGTCCTGGACTCCCGCGACACGGATCTCGCCGCGCAGGTACTACGGCTGACCGGCGGCACCGGAGCCGACCTGGTGCTCGAGTCGGGCGGCGGCGCCACCTTCGGCGCCAGCCTGGCCGCTGCCAAGCGAGTTACCGGCCGGGTCGTCGTCTACGGCTCGGCCGGCGGCGAAGCCCCGGTCACCAACTGGGAGCTGGTGTACAAGTACCAGGTCACCATCATCGGCCTGAACATCGGCGTGCTCATCCAGGCCGCACCGCGGATCTTCGGCGAGGTCATGGGTGAGCTGTTCGCGCTCATCGCCGCCGGAGTGCTCACCCCCGGCCAGCCCACCACGTACGACCTCGCCGACGGCCCGAAGGCCCTCGCGGAACTGGCCGCCCGGACCACTGTCGGCAAGCTAGCCCTGCTGCCGTGACGCGGCAAAGTCGGCAAAGTCGGCGAACACGACGATGCGGTCCAGGTACAGGTGGGTCGCCCAGTCGAACTGGCCGCCGCACGTGACCAGGCGGAGCATGGGGCGGCTGCCGTACTGGTAGACCCTGCCGACCGGAAACCTGTCTTGCGGATACAGACCGACCGACGTGACCCGGAAGGCCGCGACGCGACGGTCCTGGCGGGTCACGTAGATAAGGTCCCCGGGCAGCAGCGCACCGAGCCGGTAGAACACCGCGGGCCCGACGCCCGCCGCGTCGACGTGCCCGAGCAGGACGGCGGCGCCGGCCTGGCCCGGTGCCGGGCCGCGGTCATACCAGCTGGCCAGGAACGGCGTGCTCAGCGACGGCACCGCGACCTGGCCGTCGGAGCCGAGCCCGAGCGGGATGATCCGCGCGCGCACGCCGATCGCGGGAATCGCCACGATGACCGGGACCGACCTGCCCATCACCACCGGGCGATGCCGCCTCCCGGCCTTGGGCACCGGTCGTTCCGCGGCGGCCGCCGACGCCGCGGGCACCGGCGGCGGAGACCACCGCGGCACGTGCCCGCTCAGCCCGGTGATCAGCAGACCCACGCCGAGCAGCAGGACGGCGAGGTTCCCGAACCGCGTCACATGTCGTGGCCGCGGTTCAGCCACGCGGCTTGCGGAGCCGGCGCAGCGCCGCCAGACCCGCGATGCCGCCGGCGCCAAGCACTCCCAGGCCCGCCATCGCGCTTGTGCTCATGCCGCCTGGTGCCGAGGTCGCGCCGTCACCGGTGATAGGGGCCGCCGTCGGCGGCGGGGGCGGCGGCCGGTACGTCGGCTTGGGCGGCATCGGGCTCGGCGTCGGAGTCGGCGGTGGCGGCGGCGCGTTCACCGTCAGGTCCACGATCCCGGAGTCCCCGTTCTCGCACCGGGCGACCGCCTCGCGGACTCCCGGTGTCAGGCCGGTCGGCAGGTTCACCGTCACGGCGAACACGCCCGCCCTGGCTGACTTCATCGAGACCGGGCCGTTGAGCCCGATCGTCTCGCCGAAGAGCGTCGCCGACTTGGACGGCGGGTTGCACTTGATCGTGAACGTGACGGGGAGGCCCGGCATCGCTGTCGACGGATCCGCCGTCAGCGGCACGGTCTGGGCCTGAGCCGGGGTCGCCGTGGCAATCACGGCGAGGCCCGCCCCGGCGGTGACGGCGACGATCGCGAGCACCCCCGAGCCCGCGAGAATCACCCCACCAGAGCGCGCTGGGGTCCCCGGCATCCCAATCCCCTCCCCGTCGGCTGCGGCTTCCCCCGGCCGCCAGACACTCGGCGTCGCCGCATCGTCACTATTTGTATCCAGTGACTACTTAGCGAAACCAATCGGCCTTGAGTTGATCGGGACGGGGTGCGGGCTACTTGTAGCGCATGGCCTGGAAGGTCAGGTTGGCGCACAAGCCGGAGCCGTTCGCCTGCACGCAGAAGACGACCGCCGAGGTCTGCCCGCGCCCCAGCGTGAAGATCACCGAGCCGTGGGTCCAGGAGCCGGAGCGGACCGTGAAGTGGACCTTGCCGTCGCCGGCGTCGTCATCGTTCATCGCACCGATGAAGATCGGCGACTGAGTCTGTTCGGCCCACCCGGTCACCAGGTAGTGCTTGCCCGGTGACAGCCCCGTGATGACCTCCGCGACACCGGCCTGCGGGTCGGCGGTCAGCGCGACCGCGTTCACGTTGCCCGGGCCGGATCCCGGGTTGACCGCCGCGTTCTCCACCGCGTAGTTCCAGCCGCCCAGCGTGCCGTCGGCAAAATTGCCGTTGTCGACCAGGTTCGGGCCGTACGCGGTGAGGGTGCCCTTGCTGCTGCCCGGCTTCGGCGACGCCGAGCTGCCCGGCGAGCCGAGCGTCACCGCGGGGAGCGACTTCTTGGGATTCGGCTTCTTCGGGTGGCCGTTGTGGCGCGTGCCCGGCTTCGGGCTCGGTCCGGCCGAACTCGTGGGCGCGTTCGTGCTCTGCCGCGGGTTCACCCCTGACGCGGTGCTTGCGCCGGTCGGGCCATTGCCCGCCAGCGTCTTGTGCCCGGTGGCGAACGGCCCGATGTGGCCCAGCGCCAGGCCGCCGATCACCAGCGCGACCACGACCACGGCGGCCACGCCGGCCACCAGCGGGCTCCCGGTGACGCGGCCCGCGAGGCTCGGGCCACGCCCGCCGGGCAGTCCCGGGGACGGCGTGGCTGCCGGTGGCGGCGGCGCACCGGGAAACGGCGAGACTGGCCCGGGCACGACCGCGGTGTCCATGCTGTTCCCGGCGTCAGCCACGGGTGGCCGGCCGTGCAGCGGAATGACCGTCGCGAACGCGTCCAGCGCCGGCTCGTTCGGTCGAGACGCGGTCACCGGGGGCAGGCTCACCGGGCCCTGCGCGAAGGCCTGCGGCGGCGCGAGCCTGGGCGGCGGTCCCGCGGGTACCGGCGCGGCGAGCAGGCCGGCGCTGGCCGGCGCCATCGCCCCCGCGGCCGGGCCGAGCGAGGCGAGCAGCGCGGGATCGCGCAGTGCGCCGGCCATCGAGGCGGCGGTGCGCCGCCCGGCCGGGTCTTTGGACAGGCAAGAGCTCAGCAATTCCCAGAACGGCCCAGGTACTTGAGTCAACCGAGGCGGCACGGTCTGGAGGTGGTCGTGCATGATCGCGGCGACGTGCCCGGTGAACGGCGGCCGGCCCGCGAGCAGCTCGTACAGCGTGATGCCGAACGCGTACACATCGGTCGCCGGAGACGGATCGCTCCCGGTCAGCAGCTCAGGCGCCAGGTACGCGGCGGTACCGAGCACGGTGCCGGTGGTGGTCGCCGAGTTATCCCCCACGATCCGCGCCACGCCGAAGTCCGCCAGCTTCACCTGGCCGGCATCCAGCAGCACGTTCGCGGGCTTGAGGTCCCGGTGCACGATGCCCGCCGAGTGCGCGGCGGCCAGCCCGTCGCAGATCTGCGCCGCCAGCCGGGCGGCCTCGGCGCTGCTCAGCGTGCCACCGGCCCGCTGCCGGTAGGCGTTCAGGTCGCCGCCGCCGACCAGATCCATCACGAGCGCGAGCTGGTCGCCCTCGACGATCATGTCGTGCAGCGTCACCACCGCGGGGTGCCGGAACTTCATGAGCACCGTGCGCTCGCGCACGAACCGCGTCACTGCGTCGGGGTCGGCGGCGTACTCGGATCGCAGCAGCTTGATCGCGAAAGGGGCCCCCGTTACCTTGTCACGCCCCCGCCACACGACCCCCATACCGCCTTGCCCTATCTGTTCATCCAGCAGATAGCGGCTCCCCAGCGTCCGGATGGCCATGGGCATGGATCCTATAGCTTTGCGGCTTTTGTCATGGTGTCGTAGTGGGACCTGAGATGACTTTGGGACCTCAATCCCGCCACCTGAACCGTTCCAGCCTGGCGTCGTCGCGACCACCCCGCCCCCGCGCTGGGCAAGTGCCCGAAATGCTCGCTTCTGTCCCGGTACGTTCGATGACAGCCCTGGACCCGCGATGCAGCCCGAAATTATTGCGGACACTTACCCCCCCACATCGGGGGGGTAAGTGTCCGCAATAATCTGGCCCACTCAAGAGTACGCCCGGAATCAGCCGGTATATCCGGATATGGGCGGCGAGCTGGCGATTCACGGCCGGGGCGCGCGATCTGCCCTGAGCAGGGCCGGGGGGAGCAGACGCAGGGGCGGGGTGCGACGAGGATCACAGGGCGGGGGCTCGGTTCGCGGCGGGGCGGGGGGCATTCTTGTTAGCGGATGAGACTTTCCGAGGCTTTTGTGCTGCTCACCGCCGGGACGTTGGGCGGCTTGCTGAGCACGGTCGTGAGCATCGCGTCGCTGGTCAGCTATCCCGTGCTGCTCGCACTCGGCGTGCCGCCGCTGACCGCGAACATGACGAACACGGTCTCGCTGGTGCTCACCGGGCCTGGTTCGGTGGCCAGCTCGCGGCCCGAACTGAACGGACAGGGCGCCCGCGTCATCCGCCTGACCGCGGTCACCGCGCTGGGCGGCGTCACCGGCGCGGCCGTGCTGTTGCTGGCCCCGGCGAGCTCGTTCACGGCGGTCGCTCCGGTGCTGATCGGCGGCGCCTCGGTGGTCCTGTTCGTGCAGCCGCGGATGACCGCGCTCGTCCCGCGCCCGGGCACGGCGGACGCGGCGGACCCGGCGCATGGCGCGGGCGGGCTCGCGCACCTCGTGGCACTGTTCCTTGTCGCCGTTTACGTGGGGTACTTCGGCGCGGCCGCGGGCGTGCTGCTGCTGGTGGTGCTCAGCTCCATGATCGCCGAACCCCTGGTCAAGGTGAACGCGATCAAGAACGCGTTGAACGGCACGGCGAACTTCATGGCGGCCATCTGCTTCGCGATCTTCGGCTCGGTGCGGTGGCTGTTCGTGGCCCCGCTGGCCGCCGGGTTCCTCATCGGCGGCTGGTTCGGACCCAAGATCGCGCGCCGCGTGCCGGCCGGCGCGCTGCGCGCGGTCGTCAGCCTGTGCGGTATCGGCCTCGCCGTGAAGCTCGGGATCAGCGCGTATCGCTGACGAATTCAATAAAAGCATTCACAAATTTGCCACCAAAGGCTTACCCTTTGCCAATAGCCTGCATCCGGGGTGGGTTCCCGGGTGTCTTTGGCGGTGGCCAGCACTCGCGCAGGCGTCGTAGTCCCCGGCTGGGGCGGCACAGGCCGGCGGACTCCTCAGTGCGCGAGAACACAATAGGAGCATCTCGCATGGGGTCGTTGATATTGATTTTTGCCGTCTTCTTTGTCGGGTATCTAATCTCGCTACGTATCCACCCGCTCACCAAGTGCCCGACCTGCAAGATGACCGGCCGGCACTTCGGCAGCGTGTACACGTACGGGTACCGGCGCTGCCGCACCTGCGGCGGCAGCGGACGGCGCGATCGCCTGGGTACCAGGCTGTTCTTCGGCGGTACCGATCACTCGGGGATCTACAAGAAGTTACGGCGTGACGATGATCTTGCCGGTCCGGCCCGCCTCGGCTGCCTCGTGCGCCGCGACGATGTCGGAGAGCCCGTAGCGGTGCACCGGCAGCTCGGTGAGCTGCCCTTCGGCCAGCGCGGCGCCGATGTCCGCGGCGGCTTCGTCCAGCGCTGACGGCGCCACCCCGTACAGCAGGATGAACCGCAGCACGACGTTCGCGCTCATGCACGCGCGCACCGGCAGTTCCGGATTCGACGGCTCGGCCGCGTACGTCACGATCACCGTGCCCCGATGCCCGACGGCCAGGTCAAGCTCCAGGTTCGCGCCCAGCGCCACCTCCACCACCCGGTCCACCGCACCGAACTCGCGAATCCGGTCCGCCGCGTCCGGCTCCTTGTAGTTCACCACCAGGTCGGCACCGGAAGCCGACGCGAGCGCCGCCTTCTCGGGGCTGGAAACGGTGGCGATCACACGCGCGCCATGTCGTTTGGCCAATTCAATGGCGAAGTGACCGACAGCTCCGGCACCACCGGCAACCAGCACGGTCTTTCCGGCGAGCGGCCCGTCCGCGAGCAGGCAGTAGTGCGCGGTCATCGCCGGGACCCCGAGGGACGCGCCGAGCTCGAACGACGCGCTGTCCGGCAGCGGCACGGCCTGCCGGGAGGGCACCACAGACCACTCCGCGGCCGTGCCGTAGCGGCGGCCGAAGGCGGCGAGCCACAGCCAGACGCGCTGGCCGGCCCGGGCCGGATCGACCCCGTCGCCCACGGCCTCGATCACCCCGGCGCCGTCGTGGTGCGGCACCTGGAAACCGTCGATCGGCCGCGCGGTCATGCCGCCGCGGGTCTTGAAATCGGTCGGGTTGATCCCGGACGCATGCACCCTGACCAGCACTTCTCCCGGCCCGGGTGCGGGTCGCTCGATATCCTCGACGGCCAGCACGTCGGCCGCCGCTCCGCTGTCCCGGTATACCGCTGCCTTCATGTATGCAGGCTAACGCCCTTGACCACCTTGTCGACGACGTTGCGCGGGCCGTACAGCGCGACCCCGGCGAGGTCCAGCTCGGTGGCGGCCCGCACGACCGCGCGATTGTCGTCGTCATTCCCGGTGCCGAACATCTCAATGGTATAGACCGCCATTCGCAGGTCTCGCTCCAGCGCCCGCCGGTGAACGACGCTCAGGTCTGCCGCCTCTCCCGCGTATATCAGAACGGGCTGACGGAATAGTTCCAGATACGCATTTCCTGTGCCATCTTCATACCGTTTGCCGATAATGTCGGGATTTGCCGCCGCAATGCCGCTCGCGAGGAACGCGGTCACGTTCAGCTTCTGCCACACGGCAAGCTCCGCGCGGACCACGATGGCGATCTTCGTGTCGAAACGCATGCGGTACAGCCTGGCGCGGCGGGGTCGCGGCGGTCTTGAACGCTGGTGCGGGCCATAATGGTGCATGGACTGGGTGCGGTACTGGCGCGCGGACGGCCTCGCCGTCGAGGCGATGCACGCGCACCTGACGTCACACGTCTACCACCGGCACAGCCACGAGACCTATTCGTTCGGCGTCACCGAGACCGGCGCGCAAGCGTTCACCTGCCGCAACGGCCGGCACGTGAGCGCGGCCGGCATGGTGATGACGTTTAACCCGGACGACCCGCACGACGGCCACGCGGCGACCGCCGACGGGTTCACGTACTGGATGGCGCACGTGTCGCCGTCGGTGTTCGGGACCCGCCCGTTGTTTCGCGAGCCGGTGCTCACGGACCCGGTGCTGGCCGGCGCGGTGCGCGGGCTGTGTGTCGCGCTGGCCGGACCCGCCGGCGCCCTCGAGCGGTACGAGCGGCTGACGACGGCGACCCGGCTGCTGACGGCGCGAGCGGGCGGGCGGCAGGAGCCGGAGCCCGGCACGGTTGTCGCCGACCGGATCCGGTCGGTGCTGCACGACCGGGCGGCCGAAGACGTCACGGCGGCGGACCTGGCCGCGGCAGCCGGGTGCAGCCGGTTCGCCGCCTACCGCGCGTTCACCGCCGCGTACGGGCTCGCGCCCAGCGACTACCAGCGCCAGCTACGGCTGCGCACCGCCCGGCGGCTGCTGGCCAGCGGCGTCTCGCCGGCCAGGGCGGCCGCGGAGGCCGGATTCGCCGACCAGGCTCATCTCACCCGCTGGTTCCGCCGGTCGTACGGCGTGACGCCCGGTGTGTATCAGCGGTCCTGATCCGTCACGTGCCGCGCCCAGCGCCGGCCGAGCAGCACCGACCTCGTCGCGAGCCAGACGCCGAGCGCCAGCCAGATGCCGGGCAGCCCGAGGCCGTGGAAACCCAGCACGAGGATGGCTGGCGGCGCGTAGGCGAGCGCCGCGATGACCATCGCCGCGCGCATCGCGACGTAGTCGGAGATCCCGAGGATGAGGCCGTCGAGCACGAAGGCGAGCGCGGCCACCGGCTGGGTGAGCGCCGAGATGAGCAGCGCGGTGGTCGCCGCGTGCGCGATGGCGGGGTCGTGGGTGAAGGCGGCGGGCACCAGCGGGGCCATCGCCGCGGTGATCACCGCGAGCGCGACGCCGGCCACCAGTCCCAGCAGCAGGCAACGGCGCCCGATGGTCCTGGCACGATCGGGATCCGCGGCGCCCAGTGCCGCGCTGATGTACACCTGAGCCGGCACCGCGAGGGCGTCGAGCAGGATGGACAGCAGGTACCAGACCCGCATCGCGACCTGCTGCCCGCCCAGCGCGACCGGGCCGAGGCGCGCGGCGATCGCGGTCGTGGTCATCGGCACCACGCCGAGCGCGATCGTGCGCACCGAGAGCTGGTGGCCGGCCCGGAGCAGCGCGGCGATCTCGTGCTCGCCCGGCCTGGCCGGCCGGATCCGCGGCCGCCACGACGCGACGCCGTACAAGGCGGCGGCTCCGACCTGGGCGATCACGGTGCCCCAGGCGGAGCCGTCCAGCCCGAGGTGCGCACCGTAGACGAGTGCCACCTCGAGCGCGACGTTGAGCACGTTGGCCAGGACCGCGATACCCAGCGGCGTCCTGGTGTCGGCGAGCCCGGTCAGCTGACCGTTGCCCGCGTAGGACAGGTAGAGGAACGGCACCCCGATGGCCGATATCCGCAGGTAGCTGACGGATCCGGCGAGCACCGCACCGTGCGCGCCGAGCAGCGTCGCCGCCCACGGCGCGATGACCACGATCAGCACCGCGACCAGCGCCCCGCCGAGCGCGGCGACCAGGTAGGCCGCCCCCACCGCCCGTGATGCGCCCGGCACGTCCCCCCGCGCCGCCGCCCCGGCCACCGTCGACGTCGTCGCCCTGGTCAGGAACATGGCCACCCACGAGGTGAGCAGCAGCGCGGTCGTGGCGATGGCCAGCGAGTCCAGCGGCGTCCGGCCGAGGTGCCCGACGATCGCGGTATCGGCCAGGTTGTACAGCGGTTCGGCGGCGATCGCCCCGAGCGCCGGGAGCGCCAGCGCCGCGATGCGGCGGTCCAGTTCGCGGTGTTCCGCCCGCTCAGCACGCATCGCCCCGAATCCGCCCATATCGCAAGCAGCGTAACCGCCGGGACGGTGGTGGTGGATCGCCGGTCGGCGTCGTTCCGGGCGGCACCCTGCGCTTGTGGCGCTTGCGGGGTGCGTGGCCGATGAGACTGGAGTTGCTGGATAGGGCTGTCTGGGCTGGAGCGCACCGCCTCCCGTGACGGTTTGGTGGCGGAACGGCAGCGTTCCGGAGGGACTGTATCAGGACATTCTGGCTGATTCCGGGCGTGCCGACAGACGCGTCAGATTATTGCGGACACTTACCCCCCCGATTTGGGGGGTAAGTGTCCGCAATGATTTCGGATCACCTGCGGAGCAGCGGCTGGCGTCGAACGGACCAGTCGAAGGGGGCATTTCGGGCGCTTGCCCGACGGGCGCGCGGGCAAACAGCGGCTGATCGCCGCCGTCAAGAGCACGACCGCCGCGAGCGCCGTCAAGAGCACGACCGCCGCGACCGCCGTCAGGCGGCACGACCGCCGTCAGGCGGTCGGCTGACACAGCAGCCTGCACGCCGGCGCGTCGGTAGGGTTGAGGGGTATGCACTCCGTTGACTGGTCGACGCTCGCCAGCGTGGCGACGGCGCTCGGCACGCTGGTTCTGGCGGTGGCGACGTTCTCGGCGATCAAGTCCGCGAACCGCTCCGCCAGGGTTGCCGAACGGGCGCTGCTGGCCGGTCTGCGGCCGATCTTGATGCCGACCCGGCGCGAGGATGCCACGCTGAAGGTGAACTTCGGCGACGGCAAGTGGATGAGCCTGCCCGGGGCCGGCGCGGGCGCGGAGGTCGGCGCGGGCGCGGAGGTCGGCACAGACGCCGGCTCCGGCATAGCAAGCGGCACGGAGGGCGCTGTCTATCTGGGCTTCCCGTTGCGCAACGCGGGCGCCGGCATTGCCGTGCTGCACGGCTGGATCTTCTATCCGGAGTGGCGTCGCACCGAGACCCATCCAGAGCCGAGCGAGTTCCGCCGCCAGAACCGCGACCTGTACGTGCCGCCCGGCGATATCGGGTTCTGGCAGGCGGCGTTCCGCGACGAGAACGACCCGCAGTACAAGGCGGCGCGACACGCCGTGGAGACGCGCCAGCCCTGGACGGTTGAGCTGCTGTACGGTGACCATGAGGGCGGCCAGCGGGTCATCACCCGTTTCACCGCGCTCCCGCGCGAGGCCGGCGGGTGGATGGCATCGTCAAGCAGGCACTGGAATATCGACCGCCCGGAACCGCGCGATAAAAATGGCTAGTTACCCATAGCGACAGCAGATAACCGGATGGTAACAGAGCGTCCCGCATTGTCTCCCATATTGCGGGCAGTGCCAAGGCATGGATCATGACTCTCAGGAAAATCCCAGCTCAGTCACCCTCCGTGTAGCGTGTTCTAACCAACTTTCCAGCGCCCGCTCTGGTACAGTCGCGCATTGTCCATCACAATTGAGTATCGGCACGCGTGCTGGGAAAGTGTCGGAAACCGGACAGGAAGCTACGGCCAGGGTAGGAGCGAGGTGACCGTGCGGACACGCCGGCGATCGAGGCGGCACGCGGGTATCCGCGCTGCCGCCTGGTTCTCGCGTCCGTCCGGCCGGCTTTCCGTGGTCGGCACCCTCACCCTCGGCGTGGTCGTGACGGTGACGCCCGCGAACGGCGCCGCCTCCGATATCGCCACGCACGTCGCGAAGGCGTTCCGCGGTACGGTCTCCAACTCCCAGAATGCCCAGACGATCAGCGGCACGCCGGCCGTCGGCGCGCTGTTCACCAGCTCGAATGGCAAGCTGGGCAGCCACTTCTGCACCGCCAGCGTGGTGGACAGCCCGCATGGCGACCTTGCCGTGACGGCCGCGCACTGCGTTACCGGCATCTCCGGCACGATCGTCTTCGTTCCTGGCTACCGCTCCGGCGCCTACCCCTACGGGCAGTGGACTGTCAGCAAGGTCTACGTCGACCAGGCGTGGAACGCCAGCTCCAGCCAGGACGACGACGTCGCCTTCCTCAGGCTCGCCCAGGTCGGCTCCACCCTGCCGATCGAGGACGTCACCGGCGCCGAGACGCTCGCCACGCGAACCCCGGCCAAGCAGCAGGTCGAGGTCATCGGTTACCCGGACACCGCTGACCAGCCGATCGCCTGCCGGAACTGGACGTCCCAGCCCATGTCGAACCAGCTCGAGTTCGACTGCGGCGGCTACACCGACGGCACCAGCGGCGGGCCGTTCCTGGCCGACGTGAACGTGGCCAGCGGCCAGGGCGTCGTGATCGGCGTCATCGGCGGGTACGAGCAGGGCGGGTTCACCCCGGCCGTCTCGTACTCCGCCGCATTCGGCACGAACGTCTCCTCGCTCTACGACACGGCGGTCGCGGGCGGCTAAGCCGCGTTTACCCCGCGGGCGGTGGCACGATCGCGTCGATCTCCGCAAGCTCCGCCGCGGATGGCACCCACTCCCCCGCGGCCACATTGGCCTTGACCTGCTCCGGCGTCATCGCGCCCGCGATCACCGAGGTGCACCCGGGCTGCGCGGCCAGCGCGCCTATCGCCACGTCGAGCACGGAGACACCGTGGTCCCCCGCCCAGCCGATCAGCGCCTCGACCTTGTCCAGCTTCGCGTCCGTGACGTAGCCCGCGCGCTGCGCCAGCCGACTGTTCTCCGGCACCGGCTGGCCGCGCCGGACCTTGCCGGTGAGCATCCCGTTCGCCAGCGGGAAGTAGGGCAGCACGCCGAGCCCGAACTGCCGCGCCGCGGGCACCACCTCGGTCTCCGCGGCCCGCTCGAGCAGCGACCAGTGGTTCTGCGCGGACACGAACGGGGTGCGGCGGTCCCTGGCGGCCAGGTGCGCCGCGTCGGCGATCTGCCAGCCGGACAGGTTCGAATGCCCGATGTACCGGACCTTGCCTTCGGTCACCAGCTCGTCGAGCGCCGCCAGCGTCTCCTCGATCGGGGTCGACGGATCCGGCGTGTGCAGCTGGTACAGGTCGATGACGTCGGTGCGCAGCCGCCGCAGCGACTCCGTGACGGCGCGGCGGATGTAGGCTCGCCCGCCCTTGGCGCCCGCCGCGACCCCGTAACCCATGTCGTGCCGCTGGTGTCCGAACTTCGTCGCCAGCACGACCTGGTCCCGCCGTCCCTGGAGCACCTCGCCGAGCAGCAGCTCGGACCCGGCGTCCCTGCCGTACATGTCCGCCGTGTCCAGCAGCGTGACGCCGGCGTCGATGGCCGCGTCGACGACGGCCCGCGTTCCGTCCAGGTCCAGCCGGCTGCCGAAGTTGTTGCAGCCCAGTCCCACGACAGACACGACAAGCCCGGAATTACCTAGTGAGCGATAGCGCATAGGAAGAACATTACTCAGAACGACCCAGACTGCTTCCCGCCGGTCACGTGCATCGTGTCGCGGGGCCCGCCCCAGGCCCGGGCTCGGGTTCCTCGGGCTGGGAAAATGGCCGTAAATGCAGCCCCGAACTGGGAACACCATGTCTGAGGGCCGGATGCTGGTGGCCCTCCGTAATCAAATAAACCCCACTGGTCTCACTGGCCCCAACCGTACCCCGACATGACCCGTCCCCGCATCCGGGGATAGTGCCGCATATTCTTATTTGGGCTATGATGACGTTACCGGAAACCGGAGCCTACCATTTGCCGCGCAATTGCAAGATTCAATTTCCGCGACAATCCGGGACCTGGAGGGAACATGCCAGATCCACAAGATGGGCCCACCGTTCTCCGCATCATGCTCGGGACGCAATTGCGTAACCTGAGGGAGAGCAGGCACATCTCATCCGCGGACGCCGCGAAGGCGATCAGGGCGTCCGTCTCGAAGATCAGTCGTATCGAACTGGGCCGGAGCGCGATCCGCGAGATCGACGTGCTGGACCTGCTCACCTTCTACGGGGTTGCTCCCGAAGAGCGGGAGCAGTTCCTGACCTTGGCCGAGCAGGCGAGCCGCCCAGGCTGGTGGCACAACTTCAGCGACATCCTGCCTGACTGGTTCCGCGCCTACATCGGGATGGAAGAAGCGGCGAAGTCGATCCGGGTCTACGACCCGCTGTTCATCCCTGGTTTGCTGCAGACGCAGGAGTACAGCGCGGCGGTGCTCGCGCTCGGCGATCTTCCGGTAACCGAAGCCGAGCGGCACGTCATCCTCCGCAAGGAGCGCCAGCGCAGGTTCGTTGAGGGACAGCTCAAGCTCTGGGCAATCGTGGACGAGTCGGCGCTGCGGCGGCCGGTCGGCAGCCTGGAGATACTCCGCGACCAGCTTCGGTACCTGGTCAGTCTCAGCAGCAGGCAGAACCTGACGCTCCAGATCACCTCGCAGGGAGTTGGCGGTTTCGCCGCGCCCAGCGGGTTCAGCATCCTGCGGTTCGGCGACCCGGAGATGCCCGACGTGGTCTACGTGGAGCAGCTGACCAGCGCGCTCTACTTCGACAAGAAGTCAGACGTCGACCGGTACCTGCTGGCCATGGAACGGCTGAGCATCATCAGCAACAAGCCCGCCGACACTCGCGGCATTCTCAGCTCGATCATCAAGGAACTGGAGGAAGAACTTGACCATCCGCAACGGAATGGCAGCGTCTGAGCTGCAGGGGGTCCACTGGCGGAAGAGCAGTCGCAGCGGACCGCAGGGCGGGAACTGCGTCGAACTGGCGAACCTGGCGGACGGCCAGGTCGCGGTGCGGAATTCGCGTCATCCGGACGGGCCGGCCTTGGTCTTCACCTCGGCCGAGTGGGACGCGTTCCTCGGCGGCGCCAAGGACGGCGAATTCGGCTGACGGTCTGACGGTCTGACGGATGACCACCGTGGCCCCCGGCGACTACCTGCTGCGCCGGGGGCCACGAGTCTTCTCATTGTCGTGGCCCCCGGCCGCTTCGCTAGCTCCGGGGGCCACGAGCCTATCTGGCGTCTTACGCGGGCAGGTCGAACTCGCCCTGCTTGACGCCGGTGAGGAAGGCCTCCCACTCGTGCCTGGTGTACACGTGCGGTGCCTTGCTCCGGTCCTTGGTGTCGCGTACCGCGACGCCCCCCTCGGGAAGGTGAGCGACCTCGACGCAGCCGCCACTGCCGCTTGCGCTGCTCTTGAACCAGCGCAGACCCCTGAGGTCATCCATCTGACTCTCCTTACACTGATTATTTCTTTTTGTGTGTGAATTTCCATCAGTTGAGCATTGTTATCGCGTTATCGAGCAACGCGACAGACGCCTCGGGAGATAGTGCGGAAGCCCGAAGACGGTCAAATACCTCGGCACAGGAACGCACTTCCCTGTCCTTTTCTAGATAAACAATCCCGCCGGCGCTTTCGATGCAAGCGACGTCCGGATCGCCGAGGTCAAACTGTAGAATCGAGAACGGCCCGTCGAGACCCGCGTGTGCGCCGGCCTCGAATGGGAGGATCTGCAGGCCCACGTTCGGCCAGGCGCCCGCCTTGATGAGGTGCTCGAGCTGGCGCCTCATCACTACCGATCCGCCGATGCACCGGCGGATGGCCGCCTCGTCGAGGATCAGCCACAGGTCGAGCGGTGTCTCCTCGTCCAGCTTCCGCTGCCGCAGCAGCCGGAGCTCGACCAGCCGCTCGATCTGCTCCTCGCTGTCCCGCGGGTGCAGGCCATGCAGGATCGCCATGGCATAGTCCCGGGTCTGCAGTAGTCCAGGTACGAAGTTCGCTTCGTAGACACGGACTGCCTTCGCTTCCGCCTCCAAGCCGACGAAGACGTCGAACCCCGACGGCAGTACGTCGTCGTAGTCCGCCCACCAGCCCTTGCGGTGTCCTTCGCGGGCCATGTCCACCAGGAGCTGCTTGGCGCCGGGGTCGGTTACCTCGTACCAGTCGAGCAAGTTCCGCAGATAGCTGGTCCTGATCGGCGCCTTCCCCTTCTCTATGCGGGACAGCGTCGACGCCACGACGCCGAGCCGCCCGGCGATCTCGTCCAGCTTGAACCCATGTGCCACACGAAGGCGGCGCAGCTCGGCACCGAGCCTGCGCCTACGGACGGTTGGGCCGTCAGCCATGGCGGACCGCCTCCCCAACGGGGACCAGGGGGTAGCGCCCGGACAACGCGGAGCGGCCCGGCGACCCTGGCCACCCGAAGTCCGTAGCTTCGGATTGTAACCGGATCGCTCCGCATCGTCCCGACATGGAGTACCATACCGCACAATGGATCCGCATGAAATCCCATCCGAGATTTCATCTGGGGAATTTTTACTACGCACTTGCGTCGGACGCGAGTTCGCTCCATCATCAGTTGAGGCCCGAGTTCGCGCATGCTGAACAAGAATCCGAAATTTCTCGCAAATTGGACATGGGTCACAGTTGTTTACAACCAGCATTGACAGCACCAGCACAACTTAACGATGGCATCATTGGCAACACCTGTCATTTGTAACCCCAGCTGAAGGCGATCGCGATCTCAGAGCAATGACGCAATTGCGTGGCTTACTACATATGTGTAGTTTGCGCGTTTTGGAGCTAGTTGCAGCATATGTCGGCAAAGGCAGCGTGCGCCGGCAAACAGGGAGGGATTGAGCAATGCAAACGCCCCCCGGCAGTACCGGGCGGCCCGGGACCGGCGCCAGCCCCCGCGCCACGGTCCTCGGTTCCCTGACGATCGAGGGACAACCCAGGCAAGTAGCGGCTGCGCGGGCCTTCGTGGAGCGGACGCTCAGCGCCAGCCGTCTCAAGGTGGACTCGGACGCCGCTACCTTACTGACGTCGGAGATCGTGACCAACGCCATCATGCACACCAAGTCCGGTGTGCCTGGTGGCACTGTCACGATCGTCGTGTTCGCGGTGCCGCACGGCGTGCTGGTCGAGGTCATCGACGACGGCTCTGCCGGCGTCCCGATCGTCAAGGGCGACCTGTACGCCGCCGAGGGACATGGATTGTTCCTCGTCCAGCAGCTCGCCGCGCAGTGGGGGTACCTGCGGGATCCCGCAGGCACCACGGTCTGGTTCCACCTGCCGAGCGCCGGCGGGCCGGACCTGACCGGGGCCGATCCTGACCCGGGGGGCGAACGTCGCCACCCAGATCATGGCGTGGGCCAGCAGACCCGCGGCGAGCCCTACGGGATACGCGACGCGGCGGCGCTCAGCGACCAGTTCACCCGGCAATCCCGGCTGCGGGTCGCGGTCCCCGGAAGCTGGTAGCCGGACCCGTCAGCCCTGGTCCGGGTTAGCCGCCGCTCTTACGCCGGAATGAGCGGCGGCTGGCGGCGGGGCCGTGGGCGTCGTGCACCTTGCCGGTGCCCCGCGTCCCGTCGGCGTTGGCGTGGGCATTCTGGTCACGCTTGCGCTCCAAGGCCTCGCGGAACTTCCGCTTCATGTCGTCGAACTCGGGCGCGCTCTCCTCGCCGGACCCCTCGCCAGATTCCTCGACGGTCATTCGGACCTCCTGCGGCTCGCCAGTGCTGCTAACTCAGCGTCGCATACGCAGGCAAGCTTGTCCCATCCGCCACCCCCCGAAACCAAGGGGTGCCCGCCGGTCTGCCCGGCTACCCACTGATAATTGCGGGTATGACCGGCGAGCTGGTGCGAGATCGCGACCGGCAGCGCGCCTGGACACTGGTCATCGCCGGGGTGCCGCAGTCGCACGTGGATCTGGACGATCCCCGGTACCTGGAGTTCGAGTACGTCCGGCGGATCGGCCACGTGCTGGACACCGCCGCGCCGCCCGGCCAGCCGTTGCGGGTGCTCCACCTGGGCGCTGGCGCGCTCACGCTGGCCCGCTACGTCGCGGTGACCAGGCCCGGCTCGAGCCAGCTGGCGGTGGACAACGATCCGGTCCTGGTCGCGATGGTCCGGGACAGCCTGCCGCTGCCGCCGAAGGCGCGGATACGGGTTCGCACCGGGGACGCCAGGGAGCAGCTCCAGACGCTGCGGCCGGGCACGTTCGACGTGGTGATCGCCGACGTGTTCCGCGCGGGCCGGACGCCGGCCAGCCTCACCTCCGCCGAGTTCGCGGCCGCGGCCGCGCGGGTGCTCCGCGACGGCGGCATCCTCGCCGCCAACGTGGCCGACGGCCCGCCGCTGGCGCACGTCAGGGCTCAGGTAGCCACGCTCCGCGCGGTGTTCGGCTCGTGCTGCCTGATAGCCGATCCGGGCGTGCTGCGCGGCCGTAGGTTCGGCAATCTGGTCGTCGCGGCGAGCGGTCGCGGGCTGCCGGTCTCCGCGCTCGGCCGGCTCGCCGCGGCCGACCCGATGCCGGGCCGCGTGGTGGCCGGCGACGACCTGGGCCGGTTCGCGGGCGGGGCGAAGCCCGTGACCGACCGGACCGCACGTCCCTCCCCGGTGGTGCCGGCCGGCCTGTTCACTGTTGCGCGGTGAAGTCGAGCGTCGCCTCGGCGGACTTGCCCTGGAGCGAGACCGGGAAGCCCCACGGAAGCTTTACATGGAAACACAGGAAGTCGGTCGTGCTGCCCGCCAGCGAGCGGCCGGTGAAGGCCGCGCGGGACAGCCCGCCCACATCGCGCAGCAGGACGGTGCCCGCGGCGTATGCGGACGAGCCGCAGCCGCCGTCCGGCACCGCGGCGACGCCGATCCTCAGGTCCTTGCCGAGAGAGCCGTCGCCGCTGGGCGTGGCCGTCATGCTGTACCGGAACCCGGTACTGCCCGTGTTGACGACGGAGAGCCCCAGGTACACGTCGGCGCCGGGCTGCATGCCGCTCAGGCTCATCGCGGTGATCTGTTCCTCGCCGGTCTGGGTGTTCACCGCCAGGTCGACGGTCCCGGTCGAGAAGGTCGCGGTGTCGTACCGGTGGAAAAGCCCAAGCACCGTGTGCACCGCCCAGGCGATGACGACCACCACGGCTACACCGAGCACCAGCCGGGCCTCCTTACCTCCCGGGATCAGCTTGAGGATGAACCGCACGCCGGGAGATATCGCCGGTACCGATCGTCATGAAACACCGGCCTCGGTCGCCGCGCGCATGCCTTCGCAGATCAACGCCACATCGCCCGACGTGCAGATATATGGTGGCATCGCGTAAATAAGGTCGCGGAACGGACGCAGCCAGACCCCGGCGGCGACCGCGGCCGCGGTCGCCGCCGCGACGTCCACCTCGCGCGCTAGCTGCACCACACCGATGGCGCCGCGCACCCGGACGTCGACGACACCCGGCAGCTCGCGGAGCGGCCGCAGCCCGGCGGCCAGCCCGGCCGAGATCCGCCGTACCGAACCCGCCCAGTCACCGTGATCGAGCAGCACCGACAGCGACGCGAGCGCCACCGCGCAAGCCAGCGGGTTCCCCATGAACGTGGGGCCGTGCGCGAGCACGGGCACCGATCCAGAGCTGATCCCTTCGGCCACTTCGGCGGTGCACAGGGCCGCGGCCAGGGAGAGGTATCCCCCGGTCAGCGCCTTGCCCACGCACATCACGTCGGGCGCGACCCCGGCTTGGCCGGCGGCGAACAACGTCCCGGTCCTGCCGAACCCGGTCGCTATCTCGTCGAAGATCAGCAGCACGTGGTGCTCGTCGCAGGCCGACCGCAGCACCCGCAGGTACTCCGGGTCGTGGAACCGCATGCCCCCCGCACCCTGCACCACCGGCTCGACGATCACCGCGGCCAGCGAGTCCGCGTGCTCCCCGATCAGCCGGGACAGCTCCGCGGCGTAGGCCGGGTCGAAGCCGGCGGGCGGCGGTGGCGCGAACACCTGCCGGGCCACGACGCCGTCCCACATCGCGTGCATTCCGCCCTCGGGATCGCACACCGACATCGCCATGAACGTGTCCCCGTGGTAGCCGCCGCGCCAGGTCAGCAGCTGGCGCTTGGCGGGCCTGCCGCGGGACCGCCAGTACTGAAGGCACATCTTGACCGCGACCTCGACGGACACCGAGCCCGAGTCGCACAGGAATACATACTCAAGGCCGTCGGGTGCGATCGCGGCCAGCCGGGTGCACAGCCGCACCGCCGGCTCGTGCGTCAGGCCGCCGAACATCACGTGGCTCATCCGGCCCAGCTGGTCGGCGGCGGCCGCGTCCAGTACCGGGTGCCGGTAGCCGTGGATCGCCGCCCACCACGAGGACATCCCGTCCACCAGCTCGCGGCCGTCCGTCAGCCGCAGCCGCACCCCGGCCGCCGATTCCACCACCAGCGGCGCCAGCCGGCCGGGCATCGGGCCGTAGGGATGCCACACGTGCCGCCGGTCGGCAGCCAGCAGGCTCCCGGGATCCATCCGCTAACGGCCTCGGGCGGCACGCGCGGGCCGGCGCCCGCCGCCTGGCTTCTCCCGCTTGGCCTTCACCCGCACCGAGACCTGTATCGGGCTGCCCTCGAAGCCGAACTCCTCGCGTAGCTTGCGCTCCACGAACCGGCGGTAGGCGGCCTCGAGGAAGCCCGACGAGAACAGCACGAAATGCGGCGGCCTGGTGCCCGCCTGGGTGGCGAACAGCACCTTCGGCTGGCGTCCGCCGCGCACCGGCGGCGGAGTGGCCGCGATCAGCCCGGTCAGCCACGCGTTGAGCCTGCCGGTGGGCACCCTCGTCTCCCAGCCAGCCAGCGCCTTCTCCAGGGCCGGGACGAGCCGCTCCACGTGCCGCCCGGTCGTCGCGGAGATGTTCACCCGCGGCGCCCACCTCGCGGTGTGGAGCTGCCGGTCGATCTCCCGTTCCAAGTACCTCTGTCGTTCGGTGTCAACCAGATCCCACTTGTTGTACGCGATGACCAGCGCGCGGCCGGCGTCGATCACCATCGACACGATCCGCAGGTCCTGCTCGGTCAGCGGCTCGCTGGCATCGACCAGCACCACGGCCACCTCGGCCACCTCGAGCGCCCCGGTCGTGCGCAGCGTCGCGTAGTAGTCCGCGCCCTGGCTCTCCTTGAACCGCCGCCTGATCCCGGCGGTGTCGACGAACCGCCAGGTGATGCCGCCCAGCTCGATCAGCTCGTCGACCGGGTCGCGGGTCGTGCCGGCGATGGCGTCCACCAGCGCCCGCTGCTCCCCGGCCAGCTTGTTCAGCAGGCTCGACTTGCCGACGTTGGGCCGCCCGATCAGCGCGACCCGGCGCGGGCCGCCCGTGGTATCCCGCTCGGCCGGCGCCTCCGGCAGCGCGTCCAGGACCAGGTCGAGCAAGTCGCCGCTGGCCCGGCCGTGCAGGGCGCTGACCGGCGCGGGCTCGCCGAGCCCCAGCGACCACAGCGCCGCGGCGTCCGCCTCGGCCTTCGCGTCGTCCACTTTGTTCGCCGCGAGCACGACCGGCTTGCCGGACTTGCGCAGCACCGCGGCCACCGCCGCGTCCGCGTCGGTCACCCCGACGGTGGCGTCGACGACGAACAGCACCGCGTCCGCCGCGTCTACCGCCACCCGCGCCTGCGCCGCGACCCGAGCGGCAAGGCTCTCCGTGCCCTCGATCGAGGGCTCCCAGCCGCCGGTGTCGACGAGCGTGAACGACCGGCCGCGCCAGAGCGCGTCGTACGCGACCCGGTCCCTGGTCACGCCCGGGACGTCCTCCACAACCGCCTGGCGGCTGCCGAGTATGCGGTTCACCAGCGTCGACTTGCCCACGTTGGGCCGGCCGACGACGGCAACCACGGGAACCTGAGACTCGTCAGGCATGCCCGGCCCTCTGGAGCGCGAGCCGCACAATCACGTCGACGACCTCGTCGAGGGACAGCGCGGTGGAGTCGACCTCGATCGCGTCGGCGGCCTTCCCGCTCTGCGCGGCGTCCATGTTGTCCCGGCGGTCCTGCTCGCTCCTGGTGGTGGCGGCCGACCAGTTCTCCTGCTCCGCCCGGCGACTGGCTCGCGCCGCGCCGTCCGCGGTCAGGAACACCTTGACCTGAGCGTCGGGCGCCACGACCGTACCGATGTCGCGGCCCTCCGCGACGATGCCGCCGGACGCGGCGATGACCGCCCGCTGGAGGGCGATGAGGTGCTGCCGCACCCGCGGCACGCGGGCGACGGCGCTGACCGCGGCGGTCACCTCACGGGTCCTGATCGCGTCGGAGACGTCGGTGCCGTCCACCCGCGTCCATGGCGCCGCGGGATCGGTACCCACCTCGATCCGCGGCTCCGCCAGGTGCCGGGCGACCGCCTCCGCGTCGGTGGTGTCGACGCCCCGGTCCAGCAGCCACCAGGTCAGCGCCCGGTAGGTGGCGCCGGTGTCCAGGTAACGCAGCCCGAGCGCGCGCGCCACCCCGCGGGACGTGCTCGACTTGCCCGCTCCCGACGGCCCGTCGATGGCGACGACGAGGTCCGGCACCGCACCCGTTTCGCCATCCATGCCCGTTTCCACCACCAGGCCCGCAGATGTATTCACTCACGCGATGGTACCGGCGCGCGGATTCCCGCGCGGCACCGGAATACCCGTGAGGCACGTCCGGTTCAGACCAAATAGTTCGAAGATCATCTAACGTTACTCTGACTCAGAGGAGTTATCGTGCCTCGAACGGACGTCAGGGCTCCGCTCGCACCGGCGGATGCCGCCGCGGCGAGCCGCCGGGCGAGCTTCGCGCTGCTGTTCGCGCTGCTCGGCCTGTGCCTGGCCATTTCCGGTCTGCCCTCGCCACTCTACGACTCATACCAGCGGGAGTGGGGGTTCAGCCCGCTGACGCTCACCGTGGTCTTCGCGGTCTATGCGATCGCGGCGCTGGCCGCCCTGCTCGTGGTCGGGAAACTGTCCGACAGCATCGGCCGCAAACCCGTGCTTATCGTGGCGCAGCTGATGCTGCTCGGCGGTCTGGTGCTGTTCATCGAGGCGAAGTCGGCGGGCTGGCTGATGGCCGCCCGGGCGCTGCACGGCGCCGCGATCGGCAGCGTCGCCGCGACGGCGGGCGCCGCGCTGCTGGACATCCGGCCACGTCACGGCACGCTGATCGGCCGGTTCACCGGCATCGCGCTGACCTTCGGCATGACGGCGGGCGTGCTCGGCGGCGCGATCCTCGGCCAGTACGCGCCGCATCCGCACGTCACGCCCTACCTGGTGGTGGGCGCCGCGGTGCTGCTCACGCTCGGCGGCACGGTGGCGATGCCCGAGCCGCTCACCGCCCGCAAGCCGCTCGTCCTGAAGCAGCTCGAGATCCGGCCGCGCGTGCCGGCCGAGATCTCGGACAGCTTCTGGTTCACCGCGGTCAGCACGGCGGCCACCTGGGCGGTGCTCGGCCTGTACCTGTCGTTGGTGCCGGGGCTGGCCAGCCGTGACGCGCACAGCGTGAACCTGATGACCGGCGGCACGATCGTCGCCGCGCTGATCGGTACCGCCGCCGTCGTGCAGCTGTTCACGCACCGGATCTCCGCGCTGCGCCTGGCCATCGCCGGCGACCTGATCCTCACCGGCGGCCTGGTGCTCAGCGTGCTGGCCGCCGCTGCGCACAGCACCTGGGCGATCTACCTGACGGCCGTCGTGATGGGCATCGGGCTTGGCCCGAGTTTCAACGGCTCGCTGCGCCACCTGTCCGGCGTCATCCCCGGCGGCCAGCGCGGCCAGGTGATGTCCGCCTACTACCTGGTCGGCTACCTGTCCATGGCAATCCCGGCGATCCTGGCCGGACTGGCGGCCTCGCACGTCGGCCTGACCCCGACGTACGTCGCCTTCGGCATCGTGGTCGCCGTCGTCTGCGCCGGCGCGGCCTGGCTAGGCAGCCGGATAGCCGCCCGAACCCGCTAGCCAAAGCCCCTCCACCCCACCAGCCAGCGCCCCTCCCCCCCCCACCAGCCAGCGTCCCCCCACACCACCCGCCAGCGGGTC
>DASRFJ010000228.1:0-29866 GCA_035651595.1 Streptosporangiaceae bacterium
CCGGGGCAGACGCTCGGCGGGGCGGAATTGGGGCGGGCGGAGGCTGGCCGGGCGGGGGGAACCGGGGGCGGGGGGTGATCGTCCAAGGGGGGAGGAAAGAAGGCCCCGCTATGGCCGTTCGGAGTGTGCCGGTCCTGATCACTGTGGCCGCTTTGCTCGGGCTTGGGGCGTGCGGCGGCGTCTCGGTCGCCGCCGGTGCCGGGCAGGCGGCCCCGGCCCCGGCCCCGGCCTCGGCGGCGCGCGGCTCGCTGTGCGCGGACGGCCGGGGCGCGGACCGGGTCGTGGTGAACCGGGCCGCGCCGCCGCCGCGCAACGTCCCGCGCAACGTCACGCGCACCGTCACCCTCAGCGGGGCGACGCAGGTGCGTGCCCTGGTCGCCGCGCTCTGTGCGCTGCCGGCCATGCCGGCCGGGCAGCACTGCCCGTCCGCGGGTTCGGTCCATCTGGTGTTCGCGCTCGGCGCGCAGAGCTTCCCGGCGGTCACCGTCGAGGAGTCGGGCTGCCGCGGCGTGACGGGGCTGGGGACGGTCCGCTCGTGGTCCGGGTTCTCCTCGCTCGGCGCGATGCTCGACGAGGCGGTCGGCGGCATTGGCCGGCTGACGCCGGGCACCCACCCGAGCAGCGTGCCGTTCGGGCCGTGACCGGGTGGGTACGCGGAAGCGGAAGAGGAAACGGAAGCGGTTAAACCCTTACTCGCTCCGGCAGGGATTCCTCATGTCCCCGCTGTTGAAGTTGCGGATCAGCGTGGCCGTGGTGAACCCGGGCTCCGGGAAGACGGTCTTCAGCAGCGGCCCGAACTCGGTCGCGGAGCTGCCACCGAACGTATCCGCCGTGCCCGGGATGAACGTGCCGCCCTCCTGCCAGGTGCACTCCCCGTGCCGGAACGCGGTGGAGAAGATCGGGTAGAACTGCGCGCCGGGCGGCGGATTGACGCAGTTCGCCAGCGTTGAACGGCGGGCGGCTTGCGCGACGCCGCTGGCCAGCGTAAGAACGTGCTTGTGGGAAGGGGGACTCCCGCGGGAGCCGTGATCCAGGTGCGAGTCGAGCTGCGCCTCGCAGGTGCGTTCGGCGTGGTCCGCGACGGCGTCGAGCTGCTGCCGGGCGACGTCGGCAGCCGCAAGGCCAGGACGTTGCTGAAGCTGCTGGCCGTGGAGCGGCCGGGGATCGTCGCGGTGGACCGCATCATCGACGTGCTGTGGGCCGGCGCACCCCCAGCCGCCGCGAGCCAGGCCGTGGCCACCCTGGTCAGCAGGCTTCGGGCGGCGCTCGGCTCCGGCGTCATCCTCGGCGGCAGAGACGGGTACCGGCTGGCGGGCGAGCCTGGGGTCAGCGTCGACCTCGACACGGCCGCGCGGTACTGCGAGCAAGCCGAGCACAAGCTGCCCACCGCCGCGGCGATCGCCCTGGCCGCCGCGGACCGCGCCACCGAGCTGCTCACCGGGAACGCAGTGCTGAATTGGCCTGGGCCTCCGGCCACGGCGCTCGCCGACGAGCCGTACGCCAGCTGGGCGGACCCGGCCCGCGCCGAGCTGCGGACGCTGCTGCGCCGGGCCCGCCTGGCGGCCGCCGAGGCGGCACTGGCGACCGGCGATCCGGGGCTCGCGCTCCGCTACGCCGAAGCGGCCACCGCGGAGGACCCGCTCGACGAGACGGCGCACCGCTGGTACATGTCGGCGGCGGCCGCGGCGGGCGAGCCGGCGAAGGCGCTGCGGGCCTATGCCGCGCTGCGCGAGCGGCTGAGCACGGAACTGGGCACCGACCCCGCCCCGCGGACGCGGGAGCTGCATGTGGCGATCCTGCGCGAGCACAGTCCCGACGCGGGGATTGCCCGCCCACCGGCTAGTCCCGCGCCCGTCCGTGACTCCCCCGGGCTGGTCGGCCGGGACGCGGAGGCCAAGGTGCTGCGCGAGTTGTGGCTGCGCGCCGCGGCGGCGGAACCCGGCCTGGCCATGGTCGTCGGCGAGGCGGGGATCGGCAAGACGACGCTCGCCGAGGATCTCGCGGCCGAGGCGGCGCGGGATGGCGCGACCGTGCTGCGGACCCGCTGCTACGAGGCCGAACGGTCGCTGTTCCTCCAGCCCATCGTCGAGGCCGTGGCACCGGTGGCGGGCCAGCTGCGGGCGGCCGCGCTGCGGGACATGCTCGGCGACGACGCGGCCGCGCTCGGCGCCCTGCTGCCCGAGGTCGCGGCGCTGCTCGGGCCTCCGCCGGCCTGGCACGGCGGCCCGGAAATGGAACGGCGCCGGTCCTTCCACGCGGTCACGGGGTTTCTGTCTAATCTGGCCGAACGACGCCCCGTGCTTCTGGTCGTGGACGACCTTCAGTACGCCGGGCAGTCCACCGTGGAGTACCTGCACTACCTGGCGCGCCACGCGTCCGGCGCGCGGCTGCTCGTCGTGGTCACCGTACGCGCCGAGCATGCCGAGCAGACCGCGGCCGCGCTCGCGCCGCTCGCCACCAGGGTGGAGCTGGGGCCGCTGGGCCCGGCGGCGGTCGCCGAGCTGGCGGGCGCGGCCGGTCAGGCGGCGCTGGCCGATACGATCCTGCGGCGCACTCGCGGTCACACGCTGTTCGTCGTGGAGGTGCTTCGGGCGCTGGCCGCGGGCGAGGACGGGGTGCCGGAATCGCTGCGCGACGCGGTCCAGGCCCGGGTCAGGCAGGCCGGACCGGCCGTCGAGGCGGTGCTGCGCGCCGCGTCGGTGCTGGGGTCGGCGTTCGACCCGCTGGTTCTCGGCCGGCTGCTCGACCTGGTCCCCGCCAGTGCCATCGAGCTGTGCGAGCGGGCGTTGGGTGCCAGGCTGCTGACAGCCACCGGCAGGGACTTCGAGTTCGCCAACGACCTGCTGCGCGAGGTCATGTACGCCACCACACCCGAGCCCACCAGGATCGCCTACCACCGCCGGGCCGCCGACCTGCTGACCGGCCAGCCCGAGGTCCTGGCCAGGCACGCCTGGGCCGCGGGCGACTGGTCCAGGGCGGCGCGCGGCCTGGTGCTCGCCGCCGAACGGGCCATGCGGCGCTACGCGACAAGCGACGCGATCTCGCTGAGCGCGCAGGCGCTGGCCGCGGCCGAGCGCGCCGGGGACGCGGAGATCAGCGCCCAGGCTCAGGTGCTGCGCGGCAGCGCGCACGAGGTGGCCGGCGACCACCAGGCCGCGCTCGAGGATCTGACGCTGGGCGTGGCGGCGGCGCGCGCGGTGGGCGACCGCCGCCTGGAGATGCGGGCACTGAGCTGGCTCGGCCGGTCGCGCCCGTGGAAGGTCAGCGCCGGCGGCCGCGAGGAGGGGCTCGACTATTACACGGCCAACCTGACCAGCGGACTGCGGATCGCCGAGTCGCTCGGTGACCGGGCGAGCGAGGCAGACCTGCTGGCCCGGCTCGCCGTCACCGCCGCGAACCGGCTCCAGCTCGACGCGGCCCTGGACTACGGCCTGCGCGCGGTGGCCGCGGCGCGTGCGTCCACGGACGAGCAGGCGCTGGCGGCCGGCCTGGACGGCCTCAAGATCGCCCGGCTGAGCGCGGGCGACCTGCCGGGATTCGCGGACGTACTGGCCGAACTGCGTCCGCTGCTGCGCCGCCTCGGTGACCTGTTCCTGCTGCAATGGGCGGAGTACGAATCCGCCTACCTGGCCATCGCGTCGGCCGACTGGGACACGGCGGTGCATGCCGTCGAGGCCGGCATCGAGGTCAACCGCCGCGGCGGCTACCCGCAGTTCGCCGCGTGGTACACCGCGCACCTCGGCTGGCTGGCCAGGCTCCGCGGCCACGACGACGAGGCCGTCCGGCTTGGCCGTCAGGCGGTGGACATGGCCGAACGGCACGAGTACTCCTGGGGGCAATCCGCGTCGTGTGCGCTGCTCGGCACCACGATGCTGGTACTCGGCGACCGGGCCGACGCGATCGCCTTGCTCGAGCGCGGCCTGACCGCGGCCGAAGAGGCGGGGGTGGAAAGCAACCTGCTGCGCTGTGCCGCGCCGCTCGCCGCGGCCACCGGCTCGGCCGCGGCACTCGCCGAGGCGGACCGGCTGCTGTCGCAGGCCGACCTGCCTGCTGGCGGCGCCTGGTTGCTCGGCGAGGACGCCTATCTCGCGCTGGCGCGGGCGTGGCTCGGACACGGCTCGCCGGACCGCGCGCGCGAGGTGCTCGCGCCGCTGCTGGCCCTGGCCGAACGGGTGCCGTTGACGCCGACGCTGGCCGCGGTGCTCGCCGTCGACGGGCGTGCGCTCAGCCAGGTCGGCCCGGCGGACCAGGCCAGGACGGCGCTGCTGCGCGCTGCGCGCCTGGCTGGCCAGCATGGCCTGCCGCACGTGCGACGGGAGGCCCGTTCGGCCCTCCGGAAGCTTCCCTAGGCACGGCGCCGGTAATACCGGCTTATGTCCGGTACGTTCGGTGCTATCCCCGGCTCCGGGAGAGGGATCGAAATTATTGCGGACACTTACCCCCCCGGATCGGGGGGGTAAGTGTCCGCAATAATCTGGCGCACCTGCCGGCGCGCCCGAAATGTGGCTTTTGTTCATTCTCCGGCGGGGGTCGTTGCGGCGGGGCTGCAATGCCACTGCAATGCCGCTGCAATGCCATGGCGGAGTGTGGCAGCACCATATGTCTCAACGGAGGGACTTCATCATGGCAATCGACATGGACAAGCTGAACGAGTTCGTCGGCCGGTTCGTCACCGATCTGGGCGCGACGGTCGCCGCCGGCAATGTGGTGATCGGGCACCGGCTCGGCCTGTACCAGGCGCTCGCCTCGGGACCGGCCACCGCCGAGGAACTGGCGGGCCGCACCGGCACCGACCCCCGCTACATCGCCGAATGGCTGCGCGGCCAGGCGGCGGGCGGCTACGTAAGCCACGACGCGGCGGCGGACCAGTACTCGATGACCGAGGAGCAGGCGTTCGTCCTGGCGGACCCGGACGGCGCGGTGTACGCTCCGGGCGCGTTCGTGCTGGCGCTCGGCGCGCTGCGGGCCGAGCCGCGGATCACCGCGGCGTTCCGCGCCGGCACCGGCCTTGGCTGGCACGAGCACGACGAGGACGTCTTCGTCGGCTGCGAGCAGTTCTTCCGCCCCGGCTATATTGCCAACCTGATCCCGTCCTGGATCCCGGCGCTGGACGGCGTCGAGGACAAGCTCCGGGCCGGGGCCAGCGTCGCGGACCTCGGCTGCGGGCTTGGCGCCTCGACGATCCTGCTGGCACAGCAGTACCCGAACTCCCGGTTCACGGGTTCGGACTATCACGACCAGTCGATCGAGCTGGCGCGCAAGCGGGCCACGGACGCGGGTGTCGCCGACCGGGTGAGCTTCGAGGTCGCCACCGCGTCGTCCTTCTCCGGGGCCGGGTACGACCTCGCCGCGACGTTCGACTGCCTGCACGACATGGGCGACCCGCTCGCGGCCGCCCGGCATGTCCGCCAGGCGATCAAGCCGGACGGCACCTGGCTGGTCGTCGAGCCGTACGCGGCCGACGAGCCCGCGGGCAACATGAACCCGGTCGGGCGCGTCTACTACAACTTCTCCACGCTGCTGTGCGTGCCGAACGCGATGTCGCAGCCGGGTGGCTACACGCTGGGCGCCCAGGCCGGCGAGGCCGCGATCCGGCGCCTGGTGACCCAGGCCGGCTTCACCCGTTTCCGCCGCGCCGCCGAAACCCCCTTCAACCTCGTCTACGAGGTCCGCCCGTAGCCCGGCTCGCGCATTTTGACACGGTCTAGTGGGCTCAACTGCGCAATTGGCACGCTGAGGGGGTGGGGCGGGCGCGCGGGCGGGGTGGGGCGGGCCGCGCGGGCGGGGGTGGGGCGGGCCGCGCGGGCGGGGCCGGGTGGGGTTACGCCGCGGGGCGGCAGCGGATGGCGGTCAGGTCGCCGGTGAGCGTGCACTCTCCGGCGGCGTGCGGGATTACTAGGGTGCTGCCTCGCTGGAGGGGGATGTCGGGGCCGGGGTCGGCGCGGAGCGCGCCCTCCCCGGCCGTGACGATCAGCACGCTGTATCCCGCGCCGAGGACGGTGCCGGAACCGACGCGTTCGGCGACGAAGAACGGGTCGGCGGCGTCGGGGAGCAGCGAGCCGAACGTCCGGTTGAGCGAGCGGCCGCGCAGCGACTCGACAAGGGCGGGCGGACACGCCGACCGGGACACGCAAGCCAGCGCCTCGTCGGCCGGCAGGCCCAGGAACGCCTCGTCGGGGCCGAGCGCGAAGTCGCGGTACTCCAGCAACACGGACCAGTCGGACGGCTCCTGGAGCTCGACGACCAGGATGCCGTCGCCGATGGAGTGCGGCGTGCCGGCCGGGCACAGCACGGTGTCCCCGGCCGCCACCGGCACCTGGTTGACCGCCGCCAGCATGGCAGAAACGTCCTGCCGGTCCACCCAGCCAGCCAGCTCCGCAACGGGAACGTCCCGGGAGAAACCGAGATGCACGACCGCGCCGGGAACAGCCGCCAGCACGATCCAGGCCTCCGTCTTGCCGTACGGGCTGGCCAGGTGCTTGGCGGCGAACCCTCGATCGGGGTGGACGTGCAAGGGCAGCCGCTGCCCGGCGTCGAGCAGCTTCACCAGCAGCGCGGGATCCGGCCCGAACCGGGCGACGTGCTCGGCGCCGAGCCAGGCCACCGGATCGGCGGCGATCACGTCGGCGAGCAGGACACCGTCCGCGAGCCGGGTCATGCCGGAGGTACCGCCGCCGAACCGGGGCGTCGAAGACGCGACCCAGTCCTCCGGCCGATCGGGCAACGGAACCGAACGGAACGCGCCGATCCGGCCCGCGCCGCGGTAGAACGTGTCCGGCATGTTGGCTGCCAGGACGATCGGCCTCACCCTGCTGGATGCCATTTCGCAAACCACCCGTCTGGCATGATACCGAGCACGTCCGGCAGCGGATGCGCCGCCACGTACGGCCGGCCGTTGGCCCGGGTGATCGCGTTCAGCTCGTCCAGCCGCCCGCGGGCGGCCGCGACGGCCGCGGCCCGCGCAGCAGGGTCCCGCGTCGTCACCGCGTCGCGCCAGATGGACCGCCCGGCGAGGTAGCCCGAGGCCCCGGAACGGCAGGAAAGTTCCACCTGGACGCGGAATTCCTCGTACCCCACCCCGGCGGACAAGATCACCCACGGCACGCTGACGCCGGAGTCGAGTTCCTTGCACGCCGCGGCCGCGTTCTCCCGTCCGGCAGCGCTGTCCACGTACCCGGGGAACTCCACCTTGAGCATGTCCACGCCGAGCGCGTTCGCCTCGAACGCGGAGTTCAGGATGCCGTCAACCCGGGCCGCCAGCCAGCCATCCGACGCCGGGTCCTCGCCGGGCAGCGGGTACCAGATCGGCTCGACGACCAGCGGCAGGCTCAGCTCGCGGCACCGGTCGACGAGGCTGCGCACGACGTACCGCTGGTGTTCGGCGGTGGCCGGGTCGCCGTCCGGGCGGTAGAACCACAGCAGCTTCGCCACGTCCGCCCCGGCCAGCTTGATCTGGCGCAGGCTCCACCCGGCCCGGTACCGGGTGCGGCGCGGCCCAGCCGGGATCGAGTAGTCCTCGTCCTCGATGGCGGACATCAGGCCGACGCCGCCGGGCAGCGCCCCGCTCGCCACCGACTGGAGCCCGTACCGCGCGTCGAGCAGGAACGCGGACACGCTCGGCGACAGCGCCCGGACCAGCTCGTCCTTCGCGATGACCACGTCGGCGTAGGTGACCGTCGACGGGTCGGCGGCGAGCAGTTCGGCGAAGTCCGACAGGTGATCGAGCGCGCAGATCTCGAAGAAACCCGCCTCGCTGGTCACCCGTCGCAGCCCGCGGATCTTGCCGGGGTCCTGGGGGACGACTGCAGTCGACATATCTCTCCTCTTTCGTTAGGAAATGCTCTCGGCGAGCAGCATCCCGGCGACGAACGTGTCGCCGAGGCCGACCGTGCTGGCCGGCGCGCGCAGGTGCGGCGCGGGCACGCAGGTGGCGCGCCACCCGTCGCCCAGCGGCGTATCACCAGGGCGGTCGGCCGTATAAGTGGCGTCGGGCGACGGCGCCAGCTCCGCGACCGGCCGGCCGGCCCGCGCCCGGGCGGCGGCCAGCGTGTTGCCGGCGAGCAGGACCGCGGCCTGCTCCCCCGGGTCACCGCGGTGAACCGCGAGCGCCCAGTCGTCCGCGTGCACGATGACCCGGGCGGCGCCGCACCGCCGCGCCACGTCACGGGCCAGCAGCCGCGGGTCGCCGCTGCCGCCGGCCAGCATGAACAGTTCGGACAGGCTCAGCCCGACGGACGTCACCGTGCCAAGCTCCGCCGCCTCGCGCAGCCGGACGACGGAAGGGAACTCCGCCAGCTCGTGATGGATGACGGGCAGTCCCGCTTGTGACCACGCACGGATCAGGGCAAGCACCCAGGCTCGTTCGGGATAGTTGTCGTCGCCGAGACCGTTCAGCCCCGAGACCAGCCCAGCCCCGGCGCCGGCGGCCAGCCCGGGGGTCAGCGCCAGGTACTCCTCATCGCGTTCGACCGGCTCGTCGCCGAAGCGCAAGATGATGCGGCTGGAGCGGCCGATCGTCAGGTCCGGGTGCGCGACGCCGGCGGTGAACTCCAGGATGC
Organism: Streptosporangiaceae bacterium; assembly: GCA_035651595.1. GTDB lineage: Bacteria > Actinomycetota > Actinomycetes > Streptosporangiales > Streptosporangiaceae > JAFARZ01. The sequence goes on from DASRFJ010000228.1 coordinate 8,559, forward strand.
AGTGCGGAAGTTTGGCGGGCGTCCCGCGCGGGGTGATCGCGCTGGCCGGCACGGTCGTGCCGACCGCACACACCAGCGCCTGCGGCTCGATCACCGCGAGCTGTTCGGCGCTGCGGTCGGCCAGCGCCAGCACGCTGCGCGCGCCGAGCGCCGCCAGCGCCCAGGACGCCTGCGGGCCGGTGCCGCCGACCTGGTACCGGTCCGGCTCCCCGAGCAGGCCGAACACCCAGGCCGGCCCCTCGGGCCACCTGGTCAGCAGCTCACCGCCGCGGCCGTGCCAGATCCGGTCGAGGATGCGGTCCAGCAGTTCGGCGCCGACCGGGTCGGCGGGCCGGGAGAGCAGGCGCGCCAGGCGCTCGGGCCCGACCGGGAAGATCGCGTCAACGCACGCGCTCGTGCCGGTGAACATCAGCCGCGCGTTCGGCGCGTGGCTGGCCAGGCGTTCTGCGGTGGCGCAATACGCCTGCGGCCAGTCGGGCGTCATCCCTTGACCGCCCCGGCCGTGACGCCGTCGACGATCCGACGCTGGAAGATCAGCACGAGCACGACCAGCGGTACCGTCACCACGACCGAAGCCGCCGCGATGTCACCCCACGGAATCGAGTACAGCCCGGTGAAGTTCGCGATGCCGACGGGGATCGTCTGGTGGCTCGGCGACGTCATCAGCGACAGCGCGAGCAGCAGCTCGTTCCAGCACGCGATGAAGCCGAGCAGCGCGGCCGGCACGACGCCGGGCGCGGCGACGGGGATGATCACCGTCCACAGGGCGCGCAGCGGGCCGGCGCCGTCGATCCGCGCCGCCTCGTCCAGCTCGCGCGGAATCGTGCGGAAATGTCCCCACAGGATGTACACCATCAGCGGCAGCGACAGCCCGATGTAGACGCCGGACAGGCCGGTGTAGGTGTTGATCATGTGCAGGTTGATCAGCACCTGGTACAACGGGGTCACGATGGAGATCTGCGGGAACATGGACACCGCCAGCACCAGGCCGAGCACCACGCCCTTGCCGGGCAGCGGCAGCCGGGCGATCGCGTACGCGGCCAGCGCGGCGAACACCAGCGCGACGGCCGTCGCGGTCACGTCCACGATCACGCTGTTCGCGATGTACGGCGCGAAGTCCTTGGCCACGAACACGTTGCGGTAATGCTGGAGCGTGCCGCCGGGCACCGGCAGCCACGTCGGCGTGAACCGCGCCAGGTCGCGATCCGGCTCGAACGAGGTGACCAGCTGCCAGAGGAACGGGAACAGCGACCAGACCGCTATTCCGACGACCATTATCCCGAACGACAAACGTTTTACCTGCTTAGCCGTGCGCCGGCCGGAAGCTATCGCGACCACTTGTTCACGCCTCCTGTCTGATTCGCCGGACGATGAACACGCCGAACAGCGCGGCGATCAGGACCTCGGTGATGAACATGGCGGTGGCGATCGCGGAGCCGTAGCCGATCTGGAGGCCGGAGAACAGCACGTTGTACGCGTAGGTCGACATCGTCTGCGTGCTGCTGGCCGGGCCGCCGCCGGTCACCACGTACGGCAGGTCGAAGACCCGGAACGCGTCCAGCGCCCGGAGCAGGGACGCGACAAGCAGCGCCGGCATCAGCAGCGGCAGCCGCACCCGCCAGAAGTAGCTCCACGCCGACGCGCCGTCGATGCGGGCGGCCTCTTCGAGGCCGGGCGGTATCGTCTGGAGGCCGGCCAGCAGGAGCAGCGCCATGAACGGCGTGGTCTTCCAGATGTCGGCCGCCATCAGCGTCGGCAGCGCGAACGTCGTCGAGCCGAGGAAGTTCACCGGCTGGCCTACCAGGTGGGTCTTGACCAGCAGGTAGTTCACCAGCCCGCCCTGGTCGAACAGCCAGCTGAACATCCGCGCGGTGACCACGGTGGGGATCGCCCAGGGCACCAGCACGGCGGCGCGGACGAAGCCGCGGCCGCGGAACTTCTCGTACAGCGCGAGCGCGATCACGAGGCCGAGCAGGGTCTCCGCGATCGTCGTCACGGCGGTGAACTCGAGCGTCTGCCGCCACGCCTTCCAGAAGATGGCGTCGTGCACCAGGTGGCGGGCATTGGCCAGGCCGGTGAAGCTGTCGCTCTGGCTTTCCAGGCTGGTGTTGCGGAACGCCATCCAGATCGTGCGCAGCACCGGGTACAGCGACACCGCGAGCAGGCTGGCCAGCATGGGCACGACCAGCAGGAACGGGATCAGCCATTGGCTTTTGCGTGCGTACCTCTTGCGACGTGGCCGGCTCGCGGGCGGCTGCTCGACGGCGCGCGCTATCTCGGTGAGCATGGGCTTAACCGATGATCTGCTCGATCTGGGCCTTGGTCGAGGACAGGTTGGACTGGATCTGGCCGGTGGACAGCGCGGCCGACACGCCGGCCTGGATCGCGAGGCTGATCTGGGAGTACTTCGGCGTCTTGGGGCGGGGCGTGCCGCCGGGGAAGATGTTCTGGAGCTGCACCATGAACGGGTTGACCTTGGCGAGCAGCGGCTGGGAGTAGACGCTCGGCCGGCTCGGGGCCAGGCCGAGCTGGGTGGCGAACTTGAGCTGGGTCGCCGGGCTGGACATCCAGGTGAGGAAGTCGACCGCCGCGCTCTTCTTGGTGCTGGACGCGTTCATGCCGAACTGGTACCCGCCCAGGCAGGCCGAGCTTTTGCCGCCGGGGAAGGCAGGCAGCTTGGTGACCGCGACCTTGCCTGCCACGGTCGAGGTGGACTTGTTCTGCGCGTCGTTCCACACGAACGACCAATTGCGCAGGAACCCCGCTTTGCCGCCGAGGAACGGAAGCTCGCTGGGTACCTCATCCCAGGACAGCGCGGCCTTCGGCGTGACCTTGTCCTTGGAGAACGTGTCGTACATGAACTGGACGGCTTGGACGGCGGCTGGGTCGGCGATCGTCACGGTCTTGCCGTCCGGTCCGAGTATCGACCCGCCGTTCGAGCCGATGAACTCCACCAGGTCGCAGACCAGCACCTCTTCCTGCTTGGCCTGCCAGTTGAACCCATCGGCGACCTTGCCTTCGCCGGTGATTTGCTGCGCTGTGGTGACTAGCTCTGCCCAGCTTTGCGGGGCGGTTGGTATGAGATCTTTGCGGTAGTAGAGCATGCCTGCGTCTAGGTACCACGGGAGCGCGTGCATCGCGCCGTTGTACGTGCAGGCGTCTATGACGCCGGGGAAGTACTGGGCCTTCGCTGACGCGTTGAAGTAGTCGTCCAGCGGCGCCGACCAGCCCGCGCCGGCGAACTCGGAGATCCAGATGATGTCGCCGGTGAACACGTCGATGCCGCCGTCCCGGGCGGAGAGTGCCTGGACGAGCTGCTGGTGCACTTCGGTGCTCTGGCTCGGCGTGGGCAGCTCCTGGAACTGGACGTTCACCAGCTTCTGGGAGTTGTTGTACTCCTCGACGATCTGGCCGATCGACTCCTGCGCGAAGAACTTCGCGCTGGCGAACGTGATCGTGGTCTTGCCCCCGCTCGTCGTCGTCCCGCTGCTGCTGCCGCTGGCGCACGCGGCGAGGGCGGGCGCCGCGGCGGTGGCGGCGGCCGCGGCCCCGAGACCCCTGATGAAGTGACGCCGGCTCAACGGGGTGCGTCTGGGTGGCACAGGGGGCGGCACTAGGGGTGGCACTGGGGGTGGCACTGGCATACCGGCTCCTCGGACGAGTTTGATGCGGGACTGTGCGAGATTACTGCAATAGTTAACCGTCGTCGCGTCGTAAGTCAAGCTTAGATTGGCATAGACTTGCACAGAGACGCATGGCGGGGCAAGCTAGAGTTGCCCCGTTGGAGGTGGTCAAGTGCCCGCGCAGGAACGGATCGGGATCGCTGAGCGCGACGCGGACGGCGTGCTGCCCGGCCGGCGCCGTGCGCTGCTGACCGCGTTCATCGACGAGCACGGCCAGGCCACGGTGGTCGAACTGGCGGACGCGTTCAGCGTCTCGGCCGACACGGTGCGGCGGGACCTGGACTGGCTGGCCAAACGCGGCGCGGTATCGCGCACCTACGGCGGGGCGGTGTCGGTGACCGGGCTGGCCACGACGGACACGTCGTTCAGCGACCGGTCCTCGGTGCACCGCGACGAGAAGGGCCGGATCGCCGCCGCCGCGGCGGAGCGGATCGCGGACGGGGAGACCGTGATCATCAACGGCGGGACGACCACGCTCGCCGTCGCTGGCGCGCTCGGGGTCCGGCGCAACCTCACGATCGTCACGAACAACCTGCGGCTGCCCGCCGCGCTGCCGACCGCCGCGGTACGCGACGTCTACCTGATCGGCGGCAGTTGCCGGGTCGCGTCCAACGTGACCATCGGACCGGTGACGTTCCCCGGCACCGAGGGCATCAGCGCCGACGTGGCCGTCATCGGCGTCGGCGGGGTCGCGGCCCGGGCCGGCTTCACCACCACCAGCCTGCAAGAAGCACAGATGATGGCGGAGATGATCCAGTCCGCCCAGCGGACGCTCGTCGTGGCCGACTCGTCGAAGTTCGGCCGCAGCGCGTTCGCGCACATCGTCCGCCTCGACGCGGCCGCGATGCTCGTCACCGACCGCATGCCAGACGGCGACCTGCTAGACGCCCTCACCGCCGCCGAAGTAGAAATCGCCGTCGCCTGAAGCTGCCGCGCACGCTGGCCCCCGCGCGCCCGGCGCGCCCGCGTCCTTGGCCCGCGCCCTTGGCCCGCGTCCTTGGCCCGCGCCCGGCGCGCCCGCGTCCTTGGCCCGCGCCCTTGGCCCGCGCGCGACCTGCCCGTGATCCGGCTGCTCCCCGTCCCAAATCCGGATATCTGACCATATTTCGGGCGAGTCGCGGAGTGGGCCAGATTATTGCGGACAGCTACCCCCCAGATCGGACCTCGTTGGCTTATTCCGGGGTTTGCCCGGATCGCTGGCTGCGCGGTGAGCGTGCGGCTGGCTTGAAGGGCCTGGATAGCGTGGTGGTTTTCCCCTTTGTGGTAGCGGGACCCTTGTTCACGGGGGCCGGTCTTCCACGATGGGGAAATCTTCCACGTTGCTGACGGACTGCGGGTGCGCTCCTGTCCCGGTAGCCGCACGCTGCACTCCAGGCACAGGCTGCGCGCACACGGCCAGACCCGGCGGCCAGACCCGGCGGCCAGGCCCAGCGGCCGGCACGGGCCATGCGTGCGCATTCGCCAACAGAGTCCAGACTGGGAGGGTAACTGTCCGCAATAATTTCGAGCCTTCCCCCAGAGGCAGAGCCACCGCCGAACCTGCCGGACATAAGCGGACACTACGGGCAATCTACTTAACAAGCGCGCCACAATCCGGGCCTAGGGCAGGGGCCCATGCGCACGATCGTTACCGGCGGTAGAACGCCCAGAGGTCGACCGCGTTGTACCGCGGGAAGACGTAGGAGAACGTCGCGCCGGACGTGGTCCAACCGTCGAGCCGGAACTGCGCGCCACCGCTGAGGGTGAACAGCGCGTACCACGTGCCGTCCCCGCGGGTGATCTGCCACGTGCCACGACCGTCGGCCGGGTGCGGTCTGCCGTCGCCCGCCGGATCGTCCGCATCCGCTGGCAGGCCGGCGGCCGTGAACGTGCCCGCCAGCTGTACCCGCAACGTCGCGCCGTCGCTGTCGGTCCAGGTCCCGGCGACCGACGCCGGGGCTGGCCTGCCCTGTTCGTATGCCGAGGTCAGGACCCGGACGTTGCCCAGGATGAGCAGCCCCACACCAGCCAGCAGCGCGATCAGGCTGGTCCAGCGCCGCCGCCTGGCGATCACGACGAGGGCGGCAAGCAGCCCGCCGCCGGCCGCGAGGTCGAGCAGCACGATAAGCAGCCCGATTAGCACAATTCGAGGATAAGCACTCGAGCCGGTGCCCACCTGGTGGAACTGGTGCGGGTTGGCTACGATTCGCCATGCGAGAACGTTTGCGCAGGAGTTTCACAGAAGCGGGAGCGAGTGGGCTTGACGGTCGATTTGCGGCAGGTGGCGCGGCAAAGCGGGGTGTCCGTGAGCACCGCCTCGCGGGCGCTGCGCGGCTCGAGCCGGGTGAGCGACGAGACGGCGGCCAAGGTGCGGGCGGTGGCCGCCGCGCTCGGGTACCGGCCGAACGCCAGTGCGCGGGCGCTGCGCACGACCAGGTCGGCGTTCGTCGGCCTGGTGGTGACCAACCTCATGAACACGAGCTTCCACACGATCGCCGAAGTCGTGCAGCGCGAGATGGCCCGCCGTGGCTACCAGCTCATGCTGTCGGTCACCTCCGGCGACCCGGCCCAGGAGCGCGCGGCGCTGCACACGCTGGTCGACCACAGCGCGGCGGGGGTGATCGTGGTGGGCTCGGACAGCGAGGCGACCGGGGAGCTGCGCGAGCACGGCATGCCGACCGTCCATCTGGCCCGGCGGCCGCGGGACCCGGCCGGCGATTGCGTGCTCGGAGACGACATCGCCGGCGGCCGGACGGCCACCGAGTACCTGCTGGACCGGGGACACCGGCGGATCGCGATCGTCACCGGCCCGCACGAGGTGCAGTCCGCTCGGGAGCGGACGCAGGGCTACTGGCTGGCCATGCGGGCGGCGGGCGTGCCGGTGGCCGACGAGCTGACGGTCGCGACCGCGCTCAGCCCGGAAGCCGGCGCCCCGGCGGTCGAGGGTCTGCTCGGGCTGCCCGGCCGCCAGCGGCCGACCGCGCTGATCATCGCGAACCACGAGGCCAGCTACGGTGCGCTGCCCGCGCTGCGGGAATGCGCCGCGGCGATCCCCGATGAGCTGTCGGTGATCAGCTACGAGGACACCGCGCTGGCCCGCTGGTGGCACCCGGCCATCACGGTGATCGACAACAACGCACGGCAGATGGGCGAGCTGGCCGCCCGGCTGCTGCTCCGGCGGCTGGAGCCAGGCGACGACGACCACGCCGAGTTCAGCGAGTTCCGGGTCGGCACCAGGCTGATCGAGCGGTATTCCTGCCGGGCGATCTGACCTAGACGTCGATGGCGGCCAGCTCGTCGGTCAGGCCGAGCAGTTCCCAGCGCAGCAGGGCGATCGGGACGTTTCCGTTCCGCCAGATCGCGTCGTGCAGCGTCCGCAGGTCGAGGTCCTTCCCGCGGACCCGCGCCGCGTCGGCGAGCAGGCTGATCAGCTGCGTCTTGCCGATCTGGTAGGTGAGCGCCTGGCCGGGTGTCTCGGCGAAGAACGCGGCCTCTTCCGCGGCCGTTTCCTTGTCCACCGGGACGCGTTCCGCCAGCTCGCTGGCCGCGTCCGCGATGGACAGTGAGCCGGTCGCCAGGCCGACATCGACGGTGACTCGCAGCGCGCGCAGCCGCATGAAGTTGCACACCACGGTCCGGGTGTGCGGGGCGTCGTCCAGTAGGCCGCTGACCAGCATCATCTCCTCGTTGTAGAAGGCAATACCCTCGTTGGCGCCGGAGTCGCAGTAGTGGCGGCGGACCGGCCGCGGATTGCGCCAGGAGAGGGCGAGCTGCTGGTAGTGCGCGCCCTCGTGGATAATTCCGGCGCGCGGGTCCTGGGCGTTCGCCCGGTAGAAGTACGGCAGGCCAGGGCCGGGCTCCGGGACGTAGGACACGCCGTCCTCGGTCAGCCGAGCCGGGCCGGTCAGGTCATCGGTCACGCCGAGGAAGCGCAGCGGCTCGAGGTAGTCCGGCATCGGCAGGTTCAGGTAGTGCCGGAGCGAGCCTGGCTGGCTGAGCAGGCCCTTCGCCTCGTAAAAGGCACGGACCTCTCGTTCGGCATGGGCTTCGGCGCGCACCTGGTCCGCCGCCGACACGGGCAGCGGCGGTTCCGGGACGTCCCGGTTCCGGTTCGCGTGCAGCAGCTCGAGCCAGACCGCGCGGTCGTACTCGCGGCGGCCGATCGCGGCGATCTCCGACACCCCCATCGGTATGCAGGCGACCTCGCGGAGGAACCACTCGTACCGTTCCCGCCCGATGGGCTCGGCCGGCGGCAGTCCGGGCAGCGCGGCGGCCAGGCCGGAAGCGTACGCGCTCAGCGCTGCCCCAGCCTCCGCCGCTGCTGCGCGCAGCTCGCCGGCGGCGGCAGGGTACAAACGAGCGAGCGCCGCCGCGCACGCCGCGAGCCGCTCGCCGATCCCGTCCAGCTCGCCCAGCGCCAGCTCCGCGAACTCGCGCGCGGGGGACCGCGCGGGGGACACGGTGGGGGCGTGGGAGAGGGTGCGGGGGATGGCGCGCAAGAACCGGATCACCTCGGCAATGCGGGCGGCGTCGACGCCGGGGCGGAGGAGCACGTCGAAGACGGGCCCGACGCTCTGGTCGATCCAGAACCTGGGCAGGCGGTGCACCTGGAGTACGTCGTTCTCCCAGGTCACCCGCGCCATGGCGGAACGCAGCAGGCGGTGGTCGACACGGTCCGCAACATCGGACACCCGCAGCGCGGCCAGCGAAGCCTCAAACACAGCAAGCTCCTCCCGGTGCCGAGTCAGGCTGGACGAAGACGTCTCGGGCAGCCAGCCAGCGGGCCGGTCCAGCCGCGGGATGTCGTCGCGTGACCTGGGCTGCTGGCGCGCGCGCCACGCCCAGAACCGCGCGCTGAGGTCGTCGAGTTCACGCACGAGGAGCCCCGATCGCGGGAACGTTTTCGCAATTATCCGTCACAGACTCGTTTCCTATCCGAAACATAACGATCTTGACCTGCGGCTACTGAAATGGCAACGTTTGCCTTTATCGGGTCAGGATGAGGGGTTGGGACTTATGCGACTGTACCGATCGCTGGCTGTGGGGTCCGTGCTGGCCGTCGTCGCGGGCCTGGCGGCGTGCGGCAGCTCAGGCAACGGAGGCAACACGGGCGCCGGAAGCACCGGGAGCTCGAGCGCGACCTCGAACGGGGGCTCCCTGGTGGTGGAGACCTCCTTCGTGCTGAAGACGCTGGATCCGGCCCGCATGTTCGAGCCCACCGGGCTGCTGATCGACCACGCCATCTACGACACGCTGCTGACCTACCAGGGGTCCAACGTGTCCAAGCCGGTGCCGGACCTGGCCGCGTCCTACACCGCGTCGAGCGATGCCAAGACGTACACGTTCACGCTGCGCAGCGGCGTCACGTTCGCCAACGGCGACCCGGTCACCGCCCAGGACGTCGTGTTCTCGCTCATGCGGACCAAGAACATCAACGGCAACCCGTCGTTCCTGATGGCTGGCGTCACCGCCACCGCGCCCAACGCGCACACGGTCGTCCTGACCAGCCAGACACCCAACACAGCGATCCCGGCGATCGTCACGAACCCCGCGCTCGGCATCGTCGACGCGGCTAAAACCCAGGCAACGGGCGGCACGGACGCGAGCAACGCGGCCACCGCCGACAAGGCAGAGTCCGCCCTCAACAGCACGTCCGAAGGCAGCGGCCCGTACACGCTGAGCAGCTTCAGCCTCACCAGCCAGGTGGTGCTCAAGGCCAACCCGCGCTACTGGGGCACCAAGCCCAGGTACAGCGAGATCGTCATCCGCAACGTGCAGGCCAGCGTGCAGAAGCTCGACGTGCTGCGCGGCGAGGCGCAGATCGCGGTGGACCTCTCCCCCACCCAGGCCCAGGGCATGACCGGCGTCCAGATCGTGAACGGCGCCTCGCCGAACCTGTTCTTCGTGCTCAGCAACGACAACCCGAAGGTCTCCAAGATCACGTCCAACACGGACTTCCAGCAGGCGGTCCGGTACGGCATCGACTACCAGAGCCTGGTCCAGCTGGCCGGCAAGGGCGCGGTGCAGGCCGCGGGCATCATCCCGTCCATGTTCCTCGGCAGCCTGCCGACCAGCCAGGCCCCGCAGTACAACCTGTCCAAGGCCAAGGCGGCGCTCGCCGCGTCCGGCCTCGGCCACCCGAACGTGACCATGGTGTACCCGAGCGACCTGTCGGTGAACGGGATCAGCTTCGGCGACCTGGCGGCCCGGGTGCAGCAGGACCTCCAGCAGGTCGGCATCAACGTGCAGCTCCAGGGCCAGTCGATCCAGGTGGCGCTGAACAGCTACCGGGGCGGCCAGGAGCAGATGGGCCTGTGGTACTGGGGCCCCGACTTCCCGGACCCGAGCGACTACCTGAACTTCCTGCCGGGCGCGCTGGTCGGCCTGCGGGCAGGCTGGGCCAAGGACGCCGATCAGTCGCTGACCACGCTCGGCAGCACCGCCGCGAGCACCACAACCGACCAAGCGCGGGGCCCGATGTACCAGCAGATCCAGCAGTCGATGAACAACCAGAGCCCGTTCATGCCGCTGATCCAGCCCGCCCAGATCCTGGTCGGCGCCACGTCGCTGAAGAACCTCCAGTCCAACGCGCTCTGGCTGGTCGACCTGAGCGAACTGGGCTAAAAACCCAAAGTGCGCCGTTTCCTGCTCCGGCGGCTGGGCACCGGCCTGGTGCTGCTGGTGGGCATCACGCTCGTGGCGTTCGTGGTGACCCACCTGGTGCCCGGCGACCCGGCCGCCGCCAACCTCGGCCAGCGAGCCATCGGCGATCCGGCGGCCGTCCAAGCCTTCCGGCACCAGTACGGCCTGGACCGCCCGCTGCCGCTGCAGTACCTGATCTACCTCGGTGACCTGCTGCGCGGGAACCTCGGCATCTCCGAGCAGAGCCACCGGCCGGTGGTTGACGACCTGAACGACTTCGTCCCGGCCACGATCGAGCTGGCGCTGTTCGCGATCGTGCTGTCGCTGCTGATCGGGGTCGGCCTCGGCATCGTCGCGGCGATCTACCGCGACCGCTGGCTGGACCAGGTGATCCGGGTGTTCACGCTGCTCGGCGTGTCGATGCCGATCTTCTGGATCGCGCTGGTGGCGTTCTTCGTGGTGTTCTTCAAGCTCGGCTGGCTCCCCGGCGGCGGACGGCTCGACCCCACCCAGACAGCCCCCGCCCACCTCACCGGGCTGTACACGGTGGACGCGGCGCTGCACGGGCAGTGGGCGCTGTTCGGCTCGGCGCTCAAGCACCTGGTGCTGCCCGGGCTCGTGCTCGCGGTTTACACGGTCGGCATGCTGACCAGGTTCACCCGCGCCTCGATGCTTGAGATCATGGGCAACGACTACGTGCGGGCCGCGCGGCTCAAGGGCCTGCCGGAGCACGTCGTCGTACTGAAACATGTGCTTCGCCCGGCGCTGGTGTCGATCATCACGGTGGCCGGCGTCGCGTTCGCCAACCTGCTGTCCGGCACGGTGCTGGTGGAGGAGATCTTCGCCTGGCCGGGCGTCGGGCAGTACGCGTACAAGAGCGCGATCAACCTGGACCTGCCCGCGATCATGGGCGTGAGCCTGTTCGTCGCGCTCGTCTACATCGTGCTCAACCTCATCGTCGACCTGCTGTACGGCGTCATCGACCCCCGGATCAGGCTCTCATGAAGAAGCCGCTGCCGCTGATCGGCCTCGCCGTGATCGCCGCCTGGGCGGTGGTCGCGATCTTCGCCCCGCTGATCGCCCCGGACAACCCGCTCGGACAGAAGTTCGCGATCCTGGCCGGCCCGTCCGGCTCGCACTGGTTCGGCACCGACGAGCTGGGCCGCGACGTGTTCTCCCGGGTGCTGTTCGGCGCGCGGATCACGCTCCCCCTCGCGGTGATCCTGGTCCTGGCCGCGATGATCATCGGTGCGATCATCGGCGCGGTAGCCGGCTACTTCGGCGGCTGGGTGGACAACGCGCTGATGCGGGTCGCCGACCTGGTGTTCGCGTTCCCCGGCATCATCCTGGCGCTGGCGGTCGCCGCCGCGCTCGGCCCGCAGCTGCGCAACGCGGTGATCGCGGTGATCGTCGTGTCCTGGCCGTCGTACGCCAGGCTGGTGCGCAGCCTGGTGCTGTCGGCGCGCTCGGCGCAGTACGTGGTGGCGTCCCGGCTGCTCGGCTCGTCCAGCATCCGCGTGCTGTTCACCGACATCAGGCCGAACGCGGCCGGGCCGGTGCTGGTGCTCGCCGCGCTGGACATCGGCAACGCGGTGCTGCTGCTGTCCGGGCTGTCGTTCCTCGGTCTGGGCGCCCAGCCGCCCACCGCCGAATGGGGCGCCATGGTGGCCGAAGGCACGCAGAACTTCAACGACTGGTGGGTCGGCCTGTTCCCCGGCCTGGCCATCCTCACCGTGGTGCTCGCGTTCAACTTCATCGGCGACTCGCTGCGCGACATGCTCGACCCGCGCACGGCCAGGGCGGTGCGCCTCTAGTGGCGGCACTCCTCCGGGTCGAGCACCTGACCGTCGCGCTGCCCACCCGCCGCGGCTACCAGAAGGCCGTGGACGACATGTCGTTCACCGTCGAGGCCGGCGAGGTCCTCGGCATCGCCGGCGAGAGCGGCAGCGGCAAGACGATGACCGCACTGTCGCTGTTCGGCCTGCTGCCGTCCGGGGCTAAGGTCTCCGGCTCTATCAGGCTGAACGAAATGGAGTTGCTCGGGCTGGGAAATCGTCAGCTACGCACCATCCGGGGCCGCCAGATCGCGATGGTGTCCCAGGACCCGACCGCCGCGCTGCACCCGATCCTCACCGTGGGCACGCTGCTCACCGAGCACATGCGCTATCACCTCGGCGTGTCCAAGGAGGAAGCGGTCGAGCGCGCCAAGGACCTGCTGGACACCGTGCGCATCCCGGACCCGGCGCGGGCGCTGCACTCCTATCCGGGACAGTTCTCCGGCGGCATGCGCCAGCGCATCGCGATCGCCGTCGCGCTCGCCGCCGAACCGCGGCTGCTGGTCGCCGACGAGCCGACCACCGCGCTTGACGTCACCGTGCAGGCCGGCATCCTGCGGCTGCTCGACCGGCTGTGCCGGGAACGGGACATGGCGGTCATCGTGATCACCCACGACCTCGGGGTGATGTCCGCGATCGCCCAGCGGGTGTGCGTGATGTACGCCGGGCGGCTGGCCGAGGCGGGCCCGACCTCGGAACTGCTGGCGCGGCCGCGGCACCCGTACACCCGCGGCCTGCTCGACGCCTTGCCTCGGCTGCCCGTATCGGGGGGCGCGGGGGGTCGTCCCCCCGAAGCCAGCAGAGCGCGCACAGGTGCTCCCCTGGTGCCGATCGGCGGCAGCCCGCCGTCGCTCGGCGACGTACCGGCGGGCTGCCCGTTCCACCCCCGGTGCACGTACGCGGTCGCGTCCTGCGAAACGGACCAGCCGGTGCCGCTCCTGCTGGACGGCCAGCACCTGCTCGCCTGCCCGCCCGACCCGCTGGCAGGCGCGGGATGAACGTCCTTGAACTAAGAGAAGTCGCCGTCGACTACGGGCGGCGCGGCCAGCGGATCCGCGCGCTGGACGGCGTCGACCTGACGCTGGCGAAGGGCGAGATCCTCGGCCTGGTCGGCGAGTCCGGCTGCGGCAAGTCGACGCTCGCCCGCGCCGCGGTCGGCCTGGAGCCGCTGGCGGCCGGCTCGGTCAGCTTCGAGGGCCAGCCGGTCACCACGCTCGGCAGGCGCAAGCGCCCGGAGCACCTGCGCGGGCTCCAGCTGGTGTTCCAGGACCCGTACGAGTCGCTGAACCCGCGGCGGAAGGTCGGCGACCTCGTCGCCGACGGCGTCGTGCTGGCCGGCGGCTCCCGCGGCGACGGCCAGCGGCACGCCGCCGAACTGCTGGAACGCGTCGGCCTCCCGAGAGCGGCCGCGGACAGCTACCCGCACGAGTTCAGCGGCGGCCAGCGGCAGCGGATCGCGATCGCCAGGACGCTGGCGACCAAGCCGTCCTGCCTGATCGCGGACGAGCCGATCAGCGCGCTCGACGCGTCCGCGCAGGCGCAGATCGCCAACCTGCTCAGCGACCTGGTCGACGACGAGGGCCTGGGCCTGATCCTGGTGTCGCACGACCTCGCGGTCGTCCGCCAGGTCGCCGACCGGGTCGCGGTCATGTACCTGGGCCGGATCGTGGAGACCGGCGACACGGACACCGTGTGGGCGAACCCGCGCCACCCGTATACGGAGGCCCTGGTGGGAGCGATACCTCGACTGCCCGAATCGGGGGGCGCGGGGGGTCGTCCCCCCGAAGCCAGCAGAGCCGGGGCTGGCGTCCTGCCCGTCGACCTGCCGGGCGACGTGCCTGATCCGGCGAACCCGCCGACCGGCTGCCGGTTCCACCCGCGCTGCCCGGTCGCCCAGGGCAGCTGCCGGGAAACCGAACAGCACCTCGCGACCGTCGACGGCCGCCAGATCGCGTGCCACGTGCGGAGCAGGCGGGGGGGCTCGGGGGGGTCGTCCCCCCCGGAGGAGGCATTATGTGGTTCGCGAACGCCAACGTGGTCGACGCGGCGACCGGCGAGGTACAGCGCGGCGCGGCGATCGAGACCGCGCCGGACGGCACGATCGCGCAGGTCACCAGCCGCGCCCCGCGCGACGCGTACGACCTGACCGGCCGGTGGCTGCTCCCGGGGCTGATCTCCTGCCATACCCATCTGTCGATCGTGTTCCCGTTCGGCGACACGGACGAGAACGAGAACCCGGCGCTGACCGCGTACCGGGCGGCCACCCGGGCGAGCGACGCACTGCGGGCGGGTATCACCACCGTACGTTCGGTCCATGAAATAAACAGGGCAGACCTATTTCTCCGAACGGCGGCCAGCCGAGGCTGGATTTCCGCGCCGCGCATCCTCGGCGCCGGGCGGGCCATCTCGGCGCCGGGCGGGCACGGGCAGGGCGCCGGCTGCGCGTATGCGGCCGGTGAGCTGGACTTTTACCAGGCCGCGCTGGCCGAACTGGCGGCGGGCGCGGACCACGTCAAGATCTTCATCAACGGCGGGCTGGCGAGCGCCGGAGAACACTACGAGAACCCGGAGATGACCGACGGGGAGATCCGCGGCGCGGTCCGGGCCGCTGCCGAGCACGACACGTACGTGGTGGCGCACTCGGGTGAGCCGCGGGCGATCCGGCAGGCGCTCGCGGCCGGCGTGCGGTGCTTCGAGCACGCGTACCGGCTGGACGACGAGACGGCGTCGTTGCTGGCGCGGCCCGACGTGTTCGTCACGCCGACGCTGTGCGTGACGCACACCGAGGGATGGATGCGGGAGCGCGGGTTCGCCGAGCACACGATCCAGAACGCGCGCAACGCCGCGGACGAGCACCTGGCCAGCGTCAAACGGGCGATCCGGGCCGGGGTGACGCTGGTCAACGGCACCGATTATCCGCCCGGCGACCTGCTGGACGGGGTGCCGATCGCGGTGCACGAGTTGCTGCTGATGGCTTCGGCCGGGCTGTCCCCGCTGGGCTGCCTGCAAAGCGTGTCGGTGAACGCGGCCCGGCTGCTCGGAATCGATTCTCACGTCGGGTTGCTGCGGCCCGGCTACGTCGCCGACTTCGTCGCGGTTGATGACAATCCGCTCGATGACCTGGAGGTTTTGCGGGGCATCGGCCTCGTGGTGCAGGGCGGGCGCGTGCTATGAGATACACGGACGAGGGGGGCTGGCAGGAGCAAGCCGGGTACAGCCGCGCGGTACGGCGGGGCTCAGTGATCACGGTCAGCGGGACCACCGCCGAAGAGCCCGGCGACACCGCCACGCAGACCCGCGAGTGCCTGACCAGGGTGCTTGCCGCGGTCTGCGCGCTGGGCGGGACGGCCGGGGACGTGGTACGGACCGTGGTGTACCTGGCGCCGGGCGCGTCGTGGGAGGACGCGGCTCATGTGCACCGTGAGTTCTTCGGGGACGTCCGGCCGGCCAGCACGATGCTGTTCGTGGCCGGGCTGATCGGCGGTCCGTACCTGGTCGAGGTCGAGGCGATGGCTGTGGTGGACGGCGCGTGAAGTACTCGATCCGGGTCAACAACGACCTGAGTGCCGCCGATTTGGCGGGTGTCGCGGTCGCCGCCGAACAGGCCGGGTTCGACCAGGTGTGGGTGTCGAACGACCTGTTCCTTCGGTCCGCGCCGGTGCTGGCGTCGTTCGTGGCCGCGCGCACGTCGCGGATCGGCGTCGGCATCGCGGTGATGAACCCGTACTCGGTGCACGTCAGCGAGCTGGCGATGATGGCCTCGACGTTGCAGGAGATCAGCGGCGGGCGGTTCCTGCTCGGCCTGGGCGCGGGGTCGGCGCAGTTTCTCGGCTGGGCGGGCATCGCCCGGTCGTCGCCGCTGGCGGTGACCCGGACGGCGCTGACCGCGCTGCGGGCGATGCTGGGGCATTCCGATGTGGATTCGAGCCTGCTGCCCGCGTGGTTTTCTGCCGCGAGCGCGTTGAAGTTTCCGCTGGTGGCGCCCGTTCCGGTGTACATCGGCGCGATGGGACCGCAGATGCTGCGGATGGCCGGCGCGCATGCCGACGGCGTGCTGCCGCTGTTGTATCCCCCGGAGCGGTATACGTTCGCCCGGCAACACGTGCTGGCGGGCGCGGTCGACCGAGTCGTGGACCTGCCGGCCTGCTTCTGGGTGTCGCTGTCTTCGGACGCTGCCGCGGCACGGGATGCCCTGGCCGAGAAGCTCGCGTACTACGGCCCGTCGATCTCTTCATCGACGCTGGGGGATGCCGGGTTGCACCCGTCCGACTTCGCCGAAGCCGCGCGGCTCGCGCACTCCGGGAAGCCGGGCGCCGGGCTGATCTCGGACCGCATGCTGTCGTTGGGCGTGGCCGGCGGCGTGCCCGATGTGCTATCACGGTGCCGGGTTTTGTACGAGCTGGGTGCGCGCCACTTCTCGTTCGGCCCGCCCCTAGGCCCCGACCCGATAGCCGCGATCGGCCTGCTCGGCGAATCCGTGCTGCCCGCCCTGTCGGTTGACCATGATCACGAAAGGTTTTAGTACCGTTTCGGGGGCAAAAGGCTTCGTGATCATGAAGGGACCGGGCATGGAGTTGTATGACTTGCGGGTGACGGTGGATTCGATTGGCGGGCGGGGGGTGTGCGGGCTTCGGGTCGGCGACTACTTCGAGGTGAGTCACAGCTCCCAATTGCGGCTGCCGCCCGGCGGGCACTTCTGCATCTACGCGCTCGCGGCGGTGCTGCCGCTGCTGCCGGCCAAGCAGCGGGACTTGCCGGCTGCTGACTGGCTGGAGCAGGAGTCCTTGGTGGCGTGTCCCGACCCGGACGAGCGGCTCGTCATGCGGATCAGCCGCACCGGGCGCAGGGCGTTGCGTTCCGAGGACCTCACGTTACGATGGCCGAGTTCGGCATCGCGTTCCAGACCGACAAGCCTTTCGGGACCTACGGGGCGCTGGCGGCTGCCGCCGAAGGCTATGGGTTCGACGTGGTAAGCGTGTTCGGCGACCTGCTGTACCAGCCGCCGCTGCCGGCCCTGCTGGAAATGGCGCGTGCCACTGGCAGGGTGCGGCTCGGTCCCGCCTGTCTCAACCCGTACACGCAGCATCCGTATGAGATCGCCGGCGCGGTGGCGGCCCTGGATGCGCTGTCCGGCGGCCGGGCGTACCTCGGGCTGGCGCGGGGGACCTGGCTCGATTCGGTCGGTATCGCGTCTTTGCGGCCGCTGGCGGCGCTGCGGGACGCGGCGGCGATCGTACGGGCGCTGCTTTCCGGCGATGACCAGGGGTATCCGGGCGAGGTGTTCCGCCTGGCGCCGGGGGTCCGGTTGCGTTACCGGCTGCCGGAGTCGCTGCCGCCGTTGCTGCTCGGGGTGTGGGGACCGCAAGGCGCGGCGCTGGCCGGCGAGATCGCCGACGAGATCAAGGTCGGCGGGTCCGCGAACCCGGCGCTGGTGCCGGTGGTCCGGTCGCGGCTGCTGGGGGCTGACGTCCGGATCGTCTTCGGGGCGGTGACCGTGGTGTCCGTGGATGGTGCGGCGGCCCGCCGGCGCGCCCGCGCCGAGGTGGCCATGTACTTGGCGGTGGTGGCCGGACTTGATCCGACCGTCGAGTTGCCTTCGGACCTGCTGGAGCGAGTGCGCGCGCTGGTGCGCGCCGGGGACGACGAGGGCGCCGGTTCCTTGATCCCCGACGACGTGCTCGATCTGTTCGCGTTCTCCGGCACGCCCGAGCACGTCGCCGCCCTCGCCCAGCGGGTGCTGGACGCGGGCGCGGATCGCGTGGACTTCGGCACGCCGCACGGGCTGACCGACGCCGAAGGCGTCACCCTGCTCGGCACCCGCGTGCTGCCGCTGCTCCGACCGTACGCCTAGGGCGTTACATATCCGGATATATCCGGGCAGGCAGAGGGTCCGAAATAGAACAGTTATTGTGTAGACTCGAATGAGCTACCATGATAGAATCGAACTAACGGGCCGGAGAGCCTTCAGTGCAGGGGCCGCCGGCAGAGGGCAGCACCGGACGAGAATGGCCAGGGCACCCCAGGGCCGCACGGAGGGACGGCCGCGAGGAAGGCGATTGGTTCACTGCCCGCACGGGACGGGCCGCCAGCCGCAGGAAGGAGGTGTACAAGCAAAATGGAAAATACCGCGCTGTTCGGCAACGAGGGCGAGGCGATGGGGGCGATCATGTCCGGGATGGAGTTCCTGGCCGGCTCGGACGCCGCTGAACTGCCCGCGGCGGTCAAGGCCGGGCTGCTCAAAGACCTCGAACGGGCGGACGCGCTGGAGATGGTCGCGCGGGCGCACCTGGTGTGGTCGCTGGACAAGAACAGCGACTTCGAGTCCTGGGGGCAGCGGTCCATGTCGGCGTGGCTTGTGAACGAGGCCGGGGTGACCAAGGGCGAGGCGGGGTCGTACCGGAAGTGGACGCGGACCGTGCTGGAGCACCCCGCGCTCGCCGGCCTGATGGCCGACGGGATCATCACCCGGTCCTGGCTGGCCAAGATCACCGTGGTCACGGGGAAGATCCGGGAGGACCGGCGGGGCGAGGCGGAGCAGGTGATCGCCGAACTCGCCCGGCAGGGGCAGCTCGGGCCGCGGGACCTGTGGCGGCTGGCCGCCGAGATCCGCGACCGCGCCCCGGCCGAGGACCCCCGCGATGACGACCCGGACCGCGGGTTCGAAGACCGCAGCCTGCGGCTGGAGGTTACCCTCGACGGCGCCGGGACCCTGACCGGGCAGCTCAGCCCCGAGTGCGCGGCGGCGGTCGGGTCGCTGCTGCGCCGCTTCGCCGTCAAGCGGGGCAAGGAAGACACCCGGACGGCGCCGCAGCGGGACCATGACGCTTTGCTGGAGATGTGCCTGCGGCTGCTCGGCACGGACCTGTCCGCGCCCACCCCGGGCGGGACGCCGGTGCAGATGACGGTGACCACGTCGCTGGCGGACTTGTATGACCTGGACGACGGGTCCGCGATGCAGCAGGTCTGGATCGACCGGGCCGCCGCCTGGTTCGCCGGGCAGCACGCCGCCGGCGCAGAAACCGGCGGCGGCGACGGGTCCGCGTGGATCCGCGGGGACGCCGCGCGGGGGCTGGCGTGCGACGCGGCCCTGTTCCCGGTCGTGCTCGGGCACGTGGACACCCAGTACCTCGATGACCTCATCGCCCAGTGCGCCAAGATCCACCGCGCGCTCGCCGGCGACGAGTTCGTCCCGGACCGGGGCGCGCACCAGGCCCGGATCGCGGCGATGCTGCGGGAGGTCCTGGGGACGTGCGCGAAGATCCTGGGCGGCGAGCCCGGCCTGGCCGCGCACCTGCGCCGCAACCTGCTCGGCCACCTCGGCCTCGGCGGCCGCAGCCTCCCTCTCGACGTCGGAGACCGGGACGACATACCCTGGCAGATCCGCCGCGCCGTGCAGCTGCGCGACGCCGGGACCTGCCAGTGGCCCGGCGGCTGCGGCCAGCCCGCGTACGCGTCCCAGCCGCACCACCTGCTGCCCCGCGCCCTCCACGGCCCCACCAGCCTCGCTAACCTCAAAACGTTCTGTGTCTTCCACCACAACGTGGCCATCCACCGGTGGGGCTGGGCCATCAACGTCCACGGCGACGGCACCGCCACCGCCACCTCCCCCGACCGGACCATCGTCCGCGGACCCCCGCCCCAGCCCGGGTAAGAACCAGCACGACAACGACACCCAGCACCGGACCACCGCAGACCAGCAGGTCACGCGGCGGCCCGGTGCTGCCGTGGTTCCGCGACGCACGAGGAGACTGACATGGACATTCCCCGCAGCTTTACCATCCGGGAGAGCAGGTACCGGCGCGAATATCTCGGCTGGGGTGTCTTCGTCCTGATGAACCGGTGATCGTTCATCTGCGCAGGCGCGACCTCAGCTGTACCGGCGGCCAAGGGTTGCCTGGCAGCCACGCCCACTGGTCGTCGCATTCCAGGCACCGGAACTGCCAGGCCGCCCCCGCCATGCGACCGTCGAGCCGGAACGAGCCACAACACGGGCACTGGGCCTTCTCTGCCCGGCCGAGATACCCGGACAGGTTCACCACCCGTCGTTCGGCGCCGAGGGCGGGTCGTTTCGCATGGCGCGCGCGCACCGCGGCAATCGCCGAGGCGGCGATCAACACCGAGATGCCGACCGCCCAGCCGATGGACGCGTGCGGCAGTGCGGCGACGGCGAGCCCGCCCGCGAGGGGTGCTGCGCTCACAATTTATATTCGTTTCTCTTGACCATGTTGACCCGCACTTAGAAGTGCTGACACGATATCGTTCTGGGACCGTCAGAGGGGGGCGGCTGTGGGTGGGATGTGTTTAATTAGCGAGCTTGCCGTTATGGCTCGTGTGTTTCCAGGATTGACAATCGGGCGCCGTACGTCTATCCCCCAAAAAAGGGGGACGCGATGACCGTGCGAACGGCGGTTCCGGCGGTCGCGATCATCGACGAGCAGCCGATCACCGCGGTTGGCATCGCCGTGAAGCTTGTCGAGCACGGCCTCACCGTCGCCGGGGTCGAGCCGACCGTGGACAATGCCGTAGCGAATCTGAGCGCGACATGCGACGCGGTCGTCTGCGACCTGCGGCTGCCGGGCCGGTGCGGGCCGGACGCGGTCGCCTACCTCGTGCAGCATGGCCACCACGTGCTCGCCACTTCCGGGGTGGCCGGCGCGGAGGAGATCCTTGACGTGATCGCGAGCGGCGCGCGGGGCTTCGTCGCGAAGTCGGCGCCAGTTCCCGTGTTCATGCAGGCAATCCGCGAGGTTGCGGACGGGTCATGCTTCGTGTCCGCGGAGCTCGCGTCGCTGCTGCTGGCCGACGCGCAACTCCGGCCGCTCGGCGGTGACGATATCGGGCCGGCGGAGCTTGCCGTCCTGCGCCGGTTCGAGAAGGGCGATACGGCCGGCCAGGTCGCCGCCGCGCTCGGGCTGCAACCCGGCGCACTCGCCGCCCGGCTTGCGGCGATCTGGGCCCGCGCCAGGACACGGCGGGCGGCGCTGCGGCCCAGCCCGCGCGAACGCCAGCTCATGGACCTGGTCGCGCAAGGCTGCGGGCACAAGGAAGCCGCCGCCAGGATGTCAATTACCACGCTGACGGTGGCTGGCTATCTCAAGAGCATCAAGGGAAAGTACCTCGCGGTCCATCCTGGGGTGCCGGAATCTATATCACCGCTCGCGGTAGCCCG
>DASRFJ010000229.1:0-3106 GCA_035651595.1 Streptosporangiaceae bacterium
ATGTGGTCACCTTGCACGGGTTCTTCAACATCTCCACCTGGCTGACCGCCATCGCCGGCGCGGCGGTCCTGCTGGTGGCTTACCACCTGGTCACCAGCCGGGGCAGCGGCCGCGGCATCCGCAGCGGCCGCGGCCGGTCACGTCGGCTGGCACGCCGGTGAGACCGCGTGCTACGCCAGCTCTGCTACCGCGGCCCGTGCGAGGGCCGGCCGGGGATGACCGCGTGGCGCGTCCGGGATGGCGAGGTAACACAGGCGCCGCTGGCTGAGGGTGACAGCACTCAGCTCGTCCCCCTGACTCCCGATCCATCTCCCGGAAGGGGGTGAATGGCTTCATGCCCATCGCAGCCGGTATCGCCTTCATCGTCCTCGGGGCGATCTTCAAGTTCGCTGTGACGGGCGGCAAAATAGGTGGCCTCGATCTGCATGTCGTCGGTGTCATCTTGATGCTCGCGGGTTTCATCGGGATGCTGCTGCCCGTCCTGATACGCAACAGATCACGCCTTACCCGGCCGGTCATCCGCAATCGTCAGGATGTCATCGACGAAAGGTCACGGACCGTCGTAAAGCATACCGACGGGTCGCAGACCCTCGTGGAACACGATGACGGCGCTGAGACCTTCGTAGAGCATTTCGACGCTGAGGTTGCGTCCTCTGATGGCCAGCGGGCTCCTGGCTCCCGCCAGCCCTGGGCGGGATCGGGCCATAGCTGAACCTGCTTTCTGGCTAGATGGCCCGCTACGGCTGCCCAGTCCTGGCGACCACATCATGCTGCAGCAGGGCCGAGCCCTCACCGGGGACCACAGATCAAAGGAAAGTAGAGGCTGGTGCCGCGATGCCGGGTTCCAGTGCAAGCCAGCTGAGGTGCATCATGCTGAAACCATTCGCCGACGATGACAGCCTGTTCCAGGTGATCCGCATCGCCCAGATGGCGCCATCCGTCCACAACACGCAACCCTGGGTGTTCTGGATCCGTGCTGACGACCGGATGGAGCTGCGCGCCAGCGTGTCCGGGGGGGCGGGACCGGATTTCCTGGGCCCGGACCGGCGGCTGCTGGTCGCGGACCCGTTGTCCCGCGAGCTCGCCATCAGCTGTGGCGCTGCCCTGTTCAACCTGCGGCTGGCGTTCCGGGTGATGGGGCATGATGTCGCGGTGTGGCTGCTCCCTGATCAGGCCGGCGACACTTCGTTGCTCGCGTCGGTCGAGATCGTGACCGGCCGTATCCAGCGCCCGACCGTCAAGGAGCAGAAACTCTACTCGGCGATCCCGCGGCGCCACACCAACCGGTCGCCGTTCACCGATGAGGTGGTTCCCCCGACCGTGCAGCATGCGATGAAACGCGCGGCCTTCCAGGAGGAGGGCTGGCTGCGGAGCCTCGACCGGGCCCAAGCCGGCAAATGGGTCCGCGCGGCGGCGCAGGCCGATATGAAACTTGAGGAAGACCCCGGATATGTGGGCGAGCTCAGGCGCTGGACCCGCGGCAGGAACCCCGGCTCGGGCGTCCCCGCCGCCGCGGCCGGTGCGGGCGGGATCAGCGGTGACGCGCCGGTACGGGACTACGGGCTCGGCGGCCGTCCCAGGGAGCGGTTCGAGCGGCACCCGCAGCTGCTCGCGCTGTCAACCGACGGCGACCAGCCTGCCGACTGGCTGCGGGCAGGCCAGGCCCTGCAGCGTGTCTTGCTGACAGCGACCCTGCATGGCGTGTCGGCCTCGTTCCTCACCCAGCCGATGGAACTCTCTGATCACCGCGACCAGTCACGCCGGTGGCCCTGGCGCTGGCCATTCGCGGAGGTCCCGCAGATGATGCTCAGGGTGGGCTACGCGACCCGGCCCGCGGCGTTCACCCCCCGCCGGAACGCCCCCGATGTCCTCGACCTGCGCACCGGCCCGCCCCGGCGAGTCCTGCCCCCGGCGCCGCATCAGGCGCCAAGGACCGCCGCACTCCCCGGAGTGGAGATTCCTCCGGGGAGCGCGGCCCCGGGTCACCCGACCAGGGCAGCTCACGGAATAGTTCGGAAGTTACCCATCGGAGGTTTCAGGGCTCAGCTGGGGTTTACCGGACCGGCTGTGCCAGGTCATGATTCGCGGCTGGGTCCGGGTGAGTGCTGGGTTGTCTGCAGGCCGCGGAGGAGAGTGTCGAGGCCGGAGGTGAAGCGCTGGTCGCGGTCGTCGGCCCAGGCGTGGGTGCCGTGCGCGGCCAGGGTGGGGAAGCTTTCGGCGGGCAGGGAGCGGAGGAACGCGTGCAGGTGCTGCCGGGCCGCGGGGTCGCGCAGTCGCTGCTCGGCGGGCGAGGCGGGGTCGGCGAGGGCGAAGCCGAGGGTGTAGTCGTAGATGAGGCGGAAGGCCAGGGCGGCCTGGCGGGCGGGCAGGCCGGCCGCGTGCAGCGGGGCGAGGAATGCCTCGGCCAGGGCCAGGGATGCGGGGCTGAGGGGATCACGGGTCTTGAGCAGGGCGGAGATGCCCGGGTGGTCCTCTAGGACCGCCCGCAGCCGGCGCGCGAGCACGGCGGCCTGCGCGGTCCAGGGGAGGGCAGGGTCGGCCCGGCAGTCGACCTCGGCGAGCACGGCGTCGAGGACGAGATCGTGGAGTTGTTCCTTGCTGCGGACGTGGCGGTACAGCGCGCCGGGAACCACGCCGAGGCGGCGGGCGAGCCCGCGCATGCTGAGGGCCTGCGCGCCATCCGTGCTGATGACGGTGAGGGCCTCGGCGACGACTCGCTCGCGGGTGAGCGTGGGGCGGCTGCTCTCCCCGTCGTCCGGGGGGATGAACCACAGCGAGCGCGGATCCGGGCCTTCGGCCTGGTGACCTGCCATGCCTGCCTCCGGACCGGTTGCGGTTGAGTGAACGATGTTCACCTGAATGTGCCCATTGTAGCCTGGGACTGAATGGTGTTCACCTCGCCGGCAGGCCGCAAGCCGCCCATCGCCGCCGGCCACGGCTTCGCCAGCGCCTGGCTGACGTGCCGGAGGCGCTCACGCCTGACGGGCCACGGCAAAGAGCAATCTCCCGGGGCGCCGGCCGGCGCGGGAATCGTTTGACGGCTTGACGCGGTTTGCTCGCATCGCCTTTACTTCTGGCCGATCTCGTCCATTGACATTAGATATCG
>DASRFJ010000230.1:0-11066 GCA_035651595.1 Streptosporangiaceae bacterium
GGCTGCTCGGGCGAGACACCCAGCGTCGGCGAGGCTGGGTGAGACACGCCCGCGGCGGGCGTGAACGCGGCTAGAACTGGGCGTCGTATTGGGCGGTGTTGATCCGGGCTTCTATTACCAGCGGACGGGTTCTGGTCTCGAAGCCGGCCAGCGCCTTCGCGAGCGCTCCGGGGGTGTCCGCCCGCGCTCCGTCGCAGCCCATCGCCTCGGCGAGGGTCACGAGGTCCGTCTCCCCTACCCGGGTCGCCAGGCGCGGCAGGCCGAGCAGGTCCTGGCGCAGCTCGATCCGGTTCAGGCCGCGGTCGGCGAACACCACCACGGTGACGGCGGCGCCCAGGTCCGCCGCGATCCGCATTTCGGTGGCGGTCATGGCGAAGCCGCCGTCGCCGGTGAGGGCGATGACCGGCCGCTCCGGATACGCCAGCTTGGCCGCGATCGCCGCCGGCACGCCGAAGCCCATCGCGGACAGCCCGTTGGTCATCAGCACCGACCGCGGCCCGGCCGCCTGCCACACCTGGCCGGCCATGATCTTGTGCGAGCCGACGTCCGTGGTCAGGATCGTGTCCGGGGGCGCCGCCTCGCGGGCGGTCAGCACCACGTCGGACGGGTTCAGCGCGCCCGCGACGTGGCCGTTCATCCAGGCGGCGCGCAGCCGGTCGCGGTGCGCGAGCAGCTCCCCTGGGTCCCAGCGCGGCGAGCCCGACCACTGCGCCGTGATCCAGTCGAGCAGCGCGGCCACGTTGCCGACGAGCTCGTGCTCGCTGGCGTAGACCTGGTCGGAATTGGCGGTTGTGTCGGCATGCAGCACCGGGGTGCTGACCTGCCACGGGCTGATCAGCTCCACCGGGTCGAAGCCGGCCGCCAGGATCACGTCTGCGTCGGAGAGGAACTGCCACAGCACGCGGTGGCCCGTCATGTCGAGCGTCCCGGCGAAATACTCGTGATGCTCTGGGAACAATCCCTTGGCCATCGGGCTGATCACGACGGGTATTCCGGCGCGCTCGGCGAGCCGGACCAGGGCCGGGCCGGCGCCGCAGCGCAGCGCGCCGATGCCGGCCAGGATGACCGGGCGGCGGCCGGTACGCAGCCGCGCGAGCGGGTCACCGCCGCCGTGCACGTCGACGGTTCCGCCGCAAGGGCTGAGCGGGGGAACGACGACATCCGAGCCGTCGACCCCAACCGGCCAGGTGTCCGCGGTCACGGTCAGGTGCACGGCGCCCGGACGTTCGGCGGTCGCGGTGCGCAACGCCTTGCGGATGACGACGTCGGCGGACTGCGCGGCGGACGCCGGATCCAGCCGCAGCACCGCCTTACTCACCGGGCCGAACAGCCTGGCGTGATCGACCACCTGATGGGTGAAGAACTGCTCGCGGCCGCTCTCGATCTGGCCGGAGATCGCCAGCATCGGCACGCGGTCCAGGGCGGCGGAAGCCACGCCGTTCAGCACCGCGGTCGATCCGGGACCCAGGGTGGACAGGCAGACCGCGGGCAGTCCGGTGGCCATACCGAAGCCTTCGGCCATGAAGGCCGCGGTGCCCTCGCGGGCGGCCGAGATCGCCTGGACGCCGTGCGCGTCGAGCGCCGCCATGAACTCGATGACCGACTCGCCGGGATAGCAGTAGACCTGGCGGACGCCGGCCGCCCGGATGTAGCTGGCCAGGACTTCAGCTGTTGACCGCATCGCCCCATTGTCCATGCAGGGGTTCCGGTAAGTGAAACCAGTGTCGTTATGAATAAATGTTCTTATCAGCGTGTCGGCTGTGGAATTTAGTGGCGAGCTGCCAATACTGTGCGTATGGACCTGCTTGCCGTGCTGGTAATCGGAATCGTCCTCGGGTGCGCGATCGGGTACCTGTACGCCCGGTCGCGGCTGGCGGCCACGGCCGAACGGGCCCGCGCGGCGGAGGAGAAGGCGCGGCTGATCGAGGGCCAGCTGGCCGATCGGTTCGAGGCCCTGTCGGCGCGGGCGGTCGACGCGAGCACCGCCCGGTTCCTCGACGTCGCCGAGGAGCGGCTGGAGAACCGGCGCGCCGCGGTGGAGAACCTGGTCGAGCCGATGAAGGAGACGCTGGCGCGGGTCGAGGCCCAGCTGCGCGAGTCCGACGCGGCACGGACCCGGTCGCACGCCGCGCTCGCCGAGCAGGTGCACCTGGCGCGGCAGACCTCCGAACAGCTCCGGACGCAAACCCAGGCGCTGGTCACCGCCCTGCGGCGGCCGGAGGCCCGGGGCCGCTGGGGCGAGCTCCAGTTGCGCCGGGTCGTCGAGCTCGCCGGGATGAGCGCGCGGTGCGACTTCGACGAGCAGGTGAGCGTGACCTCGGCGGACGGCGCCGCGCTCCGGCCGGACATGGTGGTGCGGCTGGCCGGCGGCAAGAACATCGTGGTCGACTCCAAGGTGTCGCTGGCCGCGTACCTGGAGGCGGCGGAGGCCACCGACGAGTCGGTGCAGGCGGCCCGGCTGGACGCGCACGCGCGGCACCTGCGCGATCACGTGGACCGGCTGGCCGGCAAGGCCTACTGGGCGGCGCTCAGCCCGTCGCCGGAGTTCGTGATCGCGTTCATCCCCGGCGAGGCGTTCCTGGCGCCGGCGCTGGAGCGGGACCCCGGGCTGCTGGAGTACGCGCTGGCCCGCCGGGTGCACATCGCGACGCCGACGACGCTGGTCACGATGCTGCGCACCGCGCAGTACGCGTGGCAGCAGGCGGCGCTGTCGGACAACGCGCGGGCGGTGTTCGACCTGGGGCGGGAGCTGTACGAGCGGCTGTCCGGGCTCGGGCGGCACATGGACCGGCTCGGGCGGGCGCTCACGTCGGCGGTGTCCACGTACAACCAGACCGTCGGGTCGCTGGAGACCCGGGTGCTGGTCAGCGCGCGGCGGCTGTCCGACATGGGAGTCGTGGACGGGACCCTGGAGGCACCCGAGGCGGTGGAGTCGCAGACGCGCGGGCTGGCCGCGCCGGAGCTGGTCAGCGCCGCCGAGGCGGACCGGCACGTGGAGCTGGTGCGCGCCGCGCGCTAATCCGGTCGCGCCGGTGCGTGCGGCGCGTGAGCAGTCGTTGCACAATGTAGTCATGGAGAGTCACGCCGTCCGGCGAAGGGTGCCGCCACGGCCGCCCCAGGATGGAAGCGTGCGCGCCGACGTCCAGCTGACCGCCCGGGGCGCGGTGCTGGGGCTGTTCGTGGTGTGCTTCGGCGCCATGGTGCTCGCCGAATGGACCGGCTGGACGGCGCTCACCGGCCTCGCGTTCGTCGCCGCGGGCGGCGCGGCGGCCCGCTACACCAAGCGCGGCGCGCTGCTCCCGCTGGCGGTGAGCCCGCCCGTCATCTTCCTCGCCGCGTGCGCGGCCGCCGAGATGCTCACCGCGCCGAGCACGTTCGCCATGCTCACCGGGATCATCGTCACGCTGGCCACCGCCTCGCCCTGGCTGTTCACCGGCACCGCGCTGATCCTGGGCATAGCGGTGTTCCGCGGCCTCCCCGGCGAGATCGCCGACCTGATGACCGACCTGCGCATCCTGATCGCGTCATGATCGTTTGACGTGTCGCGCGCTGGAACCTCGTGGTTAATATCCGATGCGTTCGGCGCTAGCTCCGGCTCCGAGAGGTGGGTCGAAATTATTGCGGACACTTACCCTCCCAGATCGGGGGGGTAAGTGTCCGCAATAATCTGGCACGCCCGAAGATCCGCCAGAAATGTGGCTTGTGTCCGTTTTCCGGCAAGGGTGAGCGGGATCTTGGCCGAACGGGGCGGTTAGCGCGTGCGCGCGGCGTCCCGCAGTTCCCGCGGCGGGCCGAACGACATGCGTTCCTCCACCGCCTCGACCTCTTCGACCGTGCCGAAGCCGTGCCGCGCCAGCATCGCCAGCACATCGCCGACCAGTTCCTCAGGCACCGAAGCCCCGCTGGTCACCCCCACCGTGGTCACCTCGGGACCAAGCCAGGCGGGATCCACCTCGCTCGCGTCGTCGACCAGGTACGCGGCCGCCGCGCCGGCGTCGCGGGCCACCTCGACCAGGCGAACGGAGTTCGAGGAGTTCGGCGAGCCGACGACAAGCACCAGCTCGGACCGGGGCGCGATCTGCTTCACCGCCGCCTGACGGTTCTGCGTCGCGTAGCAGATGTCGTCGCTGGGCGGGTCGAGCAGGTTCGGGAACCTGCCCTTCAGCGCCTGGACGGTCTCCACCGTCTCATCCACCGACAGCGTGGTCTGGGACAGCCACACGACCCGGCTCGGGTCCTTGACTTGGACGTCCGCTACGTTTTCCGGGCCGTCGACGAGGCGGATCCGGTCCGGTGCCTCGCCGGTGGTGCCGACGACCTCCTCGTGCCCGGCGTGGCCGATCAGCAGGATGTCGTAGTCCTTGGCAGCGAACCGCCTGGCCTCGTTGTGCACCTTGGTGACCAGCGGGCAGGTGGCGTCGATGGCCCGGAGGCCCCGACGTTCAGCTTGCTGCTTGACCTCGGGCGCGATGCCGTGCGCGGAGAATACGGTGACCGCGCCCTCCGGCACCTCGTCCAGCTCGGTGACGAATACCGCGCCGCGTTTCTCGAGCTCGCTGACCACGAACGTGTTGTGCACGATCTGCCTGCGAACGTAAACCGGCGCGCCGTACCGCTCCAGCGCGGTCTCGACCGCCTGCACCGCCCGGTCGACGCCGGCGCAATAGCCGCGTGGCTTGGCGAGCAGGACCTTACGGGACTCCTCAGGCATGTCTTCATCGTAGGCGAGTGTTGCGGGTGCCAGCCGAAGGCGCGAAGATAGCCCGGCAGGAACCAGCGCAATAGGGAGAGTGAGATGCGCGCTCCGCAGATCAGCGACCGCGTCAAGGAAGCCCCGGCAGTGGCGCTCCGCGGCTTGCTAGCCGGGGTTGGCCAGCTGCTCCTCATCACAGACAAGCTGCGCAACAAGCCCGCCACCAGCGAAGACGTGCCACAAGCCCGCACGCCGGACCCGGCGGAAACCACGACGCCCGAGCCTCAGCCCGAGGCTAAGGCCGAGCCTGAGACCGCTGTGGCCGCTGAGACGACCCCGGCGCAGCCAGAAAAGCGTGACTTCAACAAGACCGGCAACGTTCGGGTGCTGAGCAAGGAAGACGACGCCGCGGTAGCCGAGGCCACCCCCGCCGAGGCCCCCGCGACCGCCGATGCTCCCGCGGCCGGCCCCGCCGCGCTGCCGAACTACGATGAGCTGTCCGTCGCCTCGCTCCGCGCCCGGCTGCGCAACCTGACCGCGGCGCAGGTCGGCGAGCTGGCCGCCTACGAGCGGGAGCACGCGGCGCGCCCGGAGGTCATCACGATGTTCGAGCGTCGCATCGCCAAGCTGGAGGCCGACGGCTAAACCGCGATACCGGGGGGAACAGTGCCACTGGAGACATCTGCCGAGGCGCCGGTGCCGGTGCGGACCGTACTGCAGCTCGTCGGCGGCTGGATCGGCCGGCTCGGGCGGGTCTGGGTCGAGGGGCAGATCGCCGAGTGCTCCCGCCGCGGTACGAACGTTTACCTGACGCTGCGCGACCCGATCGCCGCCGTGTCGGTCCGCGTCGTGGCGACCCGCCAGGTCTTCGACGTGACGGCTCCCGCCGAAGGCGCCCGCGTCGTCGTCTGGGCCAAGCCCGACTTCAACGCCAGCCGCGGCTCGTTCCTGCTCACCGCGCTGGAAATTCGCGCCGTCGGCATCGGCGAGCTGCTGGCTCGCCTGGAAAGGCTCCGGCGCGAGCTCGCCGCGGAAGGGCTCTTTTCCACCGAACGAAAAAGACTGCTTCCCTTCCTGCCCCGTGTTATCGGCCTGATCTGCGGGCGTGATTCGGCGGCTCAACGGGACGTGCAGGAGAATGCCGAGCGGCGCTGGCCGGCGGTACGGTTCCGGGTCGAGCAAGTGGCGGTGCAAGGGCCTTTCGCCGCCGCCGAAGTCACCGACGCGCTGCACCGGCTGGATGCGGATCCCGACGTCGACGTCATCGTGGTCGCCCGCGGCGGCGGTTCGATCGAGGATCTGCTGCCGTTCTCCGACGAGTCGCTGGTCCGGGCCGTGGCGGCGTGCCGGACTCCGGTGGTGAGCGCGATCGGGCACGAACAGGACGCGCCGCTGCTCGACTACGTGGCGGATCTGCGGGCGTCCACGCCGACCGACGCCGCGAAGCGGGTCGTGCCGGATGTATCCGAACAGCTCGCGCTCATCGGCCAGCTGCGCGACCGGGCCCGGCGGTGCGTGACCGGCTGGCTGGACCGGGAGGCCGCCTGGGTGAGTTCGATCCGGTCCCGTCCCGCGCTGGCCAACCCGGTGCGGGAAATAGAGCGCCAGTCCGAGCACGTGACGACGCTGCTCGAGCGCATCCGGGTGTCGCTGGACGCGGGCCTGACCAGGGGCACCGACGACCTGGCGCACGTCCGTGCCCGGCTGCTGGCGCTGTCCCCGGCAGCCACATTGCGCCGCGGCTACGCGATCGTGCAGCACGCGGATGACGGCGTGGTCCGCGGCGCCGCGGAAGTCACCGACGGTGAGAACCTGACGATCCGGTTCGAAACGGACCAGCTCAGCGTGACGGCGGACCGACACGGATAGTGTTGGCCCTGTGGCGGACAAGCAGAAGGACGGGACGCTCTCGTACGAGCAGGCACGCGACGAGCTCACCGCGGTGGTCAAACGGCTCGAATCGGGCGGACTGACGCTGGAACAGTCCATCGAGCTGTGGGAGCGCGGGGAGCGGCTCGCCGCGGTGTGCGCGGAATGGCTCGACGGTGCCCGCGCCCGGCTCGCCGCCGCCATGGCCAAACGCCAGGAATCGGACCCCGAGTCGCCCATCTGACTAGGTCAGGTTTGCCGCCCCCTGGTGGGGTATTTCCCGCAATGGTGATGGCGGATGAATCCGGTGGAGCGCGGAATCCGGAAGGTTGACGGCTGGCAGCGGCGATTCGGCCCTGCCGCCTTTATCTTCGGGGTGTCCAAGAAGTTCGGCGACGACAACGGCGGCGTGCTTGTCAGCAACCTCGCGTTTACCGCGTTTTTGTCAATGTTCCCGCTGCTGCTGGTGCTGACGACGATCCTCGGTCTGGTCGCTTCGTACAGCAAGTACGTACGCATCGAAGTGATCAACGCGGTGTCCAGCCAGGTACCGCTGATCGGGCACACCCTGACCGAGAACGTCGAGCAACTCAAGCACAACAGCATCATCGGCCTGATCTTCGGTTTCATCGCGCTGATCTGGGGCGCGACCGGGCTGGCCCAGGCTGGGCTGTTCACCATGGAGCAGGTGTGGAACCTGCCCGGCCCGGACCGGCCGGGCTACTTCCAGCGGCTCGGCCGGGCGATGCTGTTCCTCGGCATGCTCGGCGGCGGCGTGATCGCCACAACGCTGCTGGCCACGCTCAGCAGCTTCGGCCCGGGTGGCGCCTGGGTGAGCATCTTCTCCGCCTTCGGCGCGGCCGCGGTGAACTCGGCGCTGTACATCGGGGCGTTCCGCATTTTGACGCCGAAGGCGGTGCACACGCGGTGCCTGCTCCCCGGCGCCGTGGGCGGCGGCGTCGTTTACACCGTGCTGCAGTTCGTCGGCACGTTCCTGGTCGGCCACTACCTGCACAGCGACTCGGCGTACGGCATCTTCGCGACCGTACTCGGCCTGATCGCGTGGATCTACCTGGCGGTCCGGATCACCGTCTACGCGGCCGAAGTCAACGTGGTGCTCGACCGCAGGCTGTGGCCGCGTAGCATCCTGCAGCCGCCGCTCACCGTGGCGGACCGGGTCAGCCTCTCGCTCCAGGCCACGCAGAACCGCCGCCGCCCGGAGCAGCACGTCGAGGTCACGTTCGACGACCACGACCACGACCACGACCACGAGCAGGGGCACGACCTCGAGCACCCCCACGGGCCGCCGTCGCCGAAGCGCTCGGCCGCCAACCCATAGGATCGGGCTCATGACCGAGGAGACCCACGAGCCAGCCCGGCATGCGCCGGATCGCAACCTGGCCCTCGAACTCGCGCGGGTGACCGAAGCGGCCGCGATGGCCGCGGCCCGCTGGGTGGGCCGCGGCGACAAGAACGGCGCGGACGGCGCCGCGGTCAACGCGATGCGCATGCTGATCAACTCCGTATCGATGCGCGGCGTGGTGGTCATCGGCGAGGGCGAGAAGGACAACGCGCCGATGCTGTTCAACGGCGAGGAGGTCGGCGACGGCAGCGGCGCGGCCTGCGACGTGGCGGTCGATCCGATCGACGGCACCCGGCTGTGCGCCAACGGCATGCCGAACGCGATCGCCGTGCTCGCGGTCGCCGAACGCGGCTCCATGTACGACCCGTCCGCGGTCTTCTACATGTCCAAGCTGGCCACCGGCCCGGCCGCGGCCGGCGTGGTGGACATCGACGCTCCGCCGTCGGCCAACATCGCCGCGGTCGCCAAGGCCAAGGGCTGCACGCCGCAGGACGTCACTGTGGTGATCCTGGACCGGCCCCGGCACGCCGAGCTGATCAGCCAGGTCCGCGACGCCGGCGCCCGCATTCACCTGATCACCGACGGAGACGTGGCGGGCGCGATCATGGCGGCCCGCGACGGCACCGGCGTCGACCTGCTGCTCGGCATCGGCGGCACGCCCGAGGCGATCATCGCCGCGTGCGCGCTCAAGTGCATGGGTGGCGTCATCCAAGGCAAGCTGGCGCCCACCGACGAGGCCGAGCGCCGCCGCGCGCTGGACGCGGGGCACGACCTCGACCGGGTGCTGACCACCGACGACCTGGTGGCGTCCGACGATGTGTTCTTCGCGGCGACCGGTATCACCGACGGGGAGCTGATGGCCGGCGTGCAGTACCGCGCCGGGGGTGCGACGTCACATTCACTGGTCATGCGGTCACGCTCCGGCACCATCCGCAGCATCAAAAGCGAGCACCAGCTCTGGAAACTCCGCGCCTATTCCTCCGTCAACTTCGGCTAGGCGCCACGCAGGTTGCCCGTATTGGCCGTTTCTGCCCGGTACGTTCGGTGGCAGCTCCGGCTCCGCGACGCGGTCCGAAATTATTGCGGACACTTACCCTCCCGGATTGGGGGGGTAACTGTCCGCAATAACCTGGCCCGCACGGCGACTCGCCCGAAATGGGCTAAATGTTCCGGTTCGAGCGCGCCGGGCGGGTGGCGGGCGGGCGCGGCGGGCAGGTGCGAGGCGTCGCGGGCCGGCGGGCGCGGACGGGGGTCGCGGGCAGGTGCGAGGCGTCGCGGGTGGGGCGGGCGCGGGGCGGGGCGGGGTTAGCGGCGGCGGAAGGGGTTGCGGCGGCGGGGTTTGGGCGGCGTGCGCACTTCGAGTTTGCCGCCGAGGACCAGGGCGTGAACGTCTATGACCGGGGCGTCCGTACCGCCGGCTTGCAAGGCGGCCGCCCCGCGGGCGTTGGCGCCCATCGTCCGGCGGCCGAACAGGGCGCGGCTGGTCACCTCGACACGGATGCCGTCCGGGACGACGAGCAGCACCCGGCCGACGACCACGGTGACCGACACCACCACCCGGCTCGCGACCAGCAGCGCTTCGCGGAAGTCCACCTCGACCGTGCTGCGCACGGCGGTGACCGTGACGTTCTCCGGGACGACCCACCGGCCGGTCCGGCGCGCCGGGGCGAACATGCCGGATATCGTGTGCCCCCCGTCCAGGCGCACCAGCGGTTCCTCGGACAGATCGGCCGTCAGCCCCGCTAGCTCGCCGAGCGTGCGAGCGGAACAAGCCACCGAGGATCGTTCGGAAAATTCCTCTTGAGTAAGCCTTCCGTCACCGAACGCAGCCCCGAGTACCGCGAGCACCCGATCCCTGTCACTATCGGAAGCCCGCAGGTCACGGGGTGCGGACCGGGGGCTCATGTGGAAGACAGTACCGGCCCCGGCATGCTAACCATTAGTGCATGACGGACATTGATGTTGACACCAGCCAGGTTCGCCTGGTCAGGTTCCTGTACGCCGACCATGGCGGCATCATCCGCGGCAAGTCCGCGAGCACGACGCGGCTGAACGAGCGGGTAGCCAGCGGCATCGGGCACACGGTGGCGATGATGGCAATGTCCATGCTCGACCACCTCCAGCCGGTCGAGGGCATGGGCCCGGTCGGTGAGGTGCGGATCGTGCCGGACCCCGGAACCTACGTGGAACTGCCGTACGCGCCGGGGGCGGGCGCCATGCTCGCCGACCTGGTGCAGCCGGACGGCTCGCCGTGGGACGCCTGCCCGCGCACCTTCCTCAAGCGCGCCATCGCCGAGCTGGCCGCCGAAGGCTACGGGGTGCAGGCCGCTTTCGAGCCGGAGTTCACGCTGGGAGTGCGGGAGTCCTCGCCGGCCGGGCCGGCCATCCCGGACCGGCTGATCCCGTTCGACGACAGCCTGTGCTACTCCGCCACCGGCTTCCACCAGGCCCACGATTTCACGATGGAGCTGGTCGCCGCCATGGAGGCGCAGGGCCTCCAGGTCGAGCACTACTATCCCGAGCTCGGCCACGGCCAGCACGAGCTGTCGATCAGGCACGCCGACGCGCTGCGGGCCGCGGACAACCAGGTGCTGTACCGGGAGACCGTGCGCGGCGTGGCGTTCCGGCACGGGTTGTGGGCGAGCCTGGCCCCCAAGCCGATCCCGGACCAGGCCGGCAACGGCTGCCACCTGCACATCTCGCTGACCACCGCGGATGGCTCGGCGAACGCGTTCGCCGACCCGGCGGACCGGTACGGGCTGTCCCAGCTCGGCTACTACTTCATCGGCGGCGTGCTCGCCCACCTGCCGGGCCTGGTGGCGCTCACCTGCGGCAGCGTGAACAGCTTCCGGCGGCTCGCGCCGCAGATGTGGGCCAGCGCGTACACCTGCTACGGGATGGACAACCGGGAGGCGGCGGTGCGGATCTGCTCGCCGTTGCGCGGCGACTCGGAGTCGTCGGTGAACCTCGAGCTCAAGCCTTCGGATTCGTCGGGGAACCCGTATCTGGCGCTGGGCGGGCTGATCCACGCCGGGCTGGACGGCATCCGGTCCAAGATCGACCCCGGCGAGGCGGTCAACGCCGACCCGGCCGTGCTGTCCGACGCGGACCGGACGGCGCTCGGCGCGCACCGGCTGCCGG
>DASRFJ010000231.1:0-3065 GCA_035651595.1 Streptosporangiaceae bacterium
CGAACAACCAGCACCCACCCCCAGCCCAGCCAAGCCACCACCACAACCCAAACCAGCAACACCCCGGCACACCCCAAAACCAAGCCACACAAGAAAAACAAGCCCCCAACCCAGCCACCGAACAGACACGGCCAGACAGTCGTGCCGTGTGTGTCGCGGCGTGGTTTGTGAAACGGTCAGTGCGGGCGGCTGGATCTGAATGCCTTTCAGACGCGGTGTGCGCTGTGTGACGTTGTATGTACAGCGTGTTACGTTGTATGACATGCGATCGACCCCGCACACGGCCCGTTTCCCTGATGACGTGTGGGAGGCGGCGAAAACCCGGGCGGCTCGTGAGCACCGCACTATGACTGACGTGCTGGTGCGGTTGCTGCGGGAGTGGGGCACCGGTGAGACGGATGTCCCTGTGTCGCTGCCTGCCCGGCTAGTCGCGGCCGGTGACGGGGCGCCGGAGGTCCCGGCGGCCCCGGCGCTGGCTGTGGCGGGGGGTGGCGGGGGCCGGGGGGCTGTTTCGAAGCCGGCCCGCGGTGGCCGGGACGGCTGCCTGCATCCTGGTGTTGGGCGGAAGCAGCGTTGCCCGGCGTGCGGTATGTACAACGTGTGACGTTGTCATGCGCTGTATGTACGGCCGCGCCCGGCTCGAGGATCGTGGGCCGGGCGCGGCGCGTCTGGTCAGACTGCCTGGCGTGCCTGGCGGCACACTTCGGCCCACGCCGTCTCATGCGCGCGGACAAACTTGCTGGCGGCCCGTTTGCCGTCGAATTCGGCCCGGTTGCCGGACGGGTGCCAGTAGGCGATCAGGTGACGTGCCCCGCCGGTGACGCTGGCCGTGATCGAGTAGGGCTGGCCTCCGCCCCACGACCCGGGCTTGCCCGGCCGCAACGCTACTTCGCGTCCCCACCGGTCTTTCAGTCCCGGGATGATGGCCCGCAGCTCACCGGCAGTCTCCGGCGCGGTGGGGGTGGCCTGGCGGATGATCCGGGTAACCGTGGCAGGCTTGGCAGGCTTGGCGGGCTGCGGCGCCGTCTCGGGCGTCTCCGTGGTGGCCGGGTCAGGCTTGACCTGGGCAGCCTCGGCGGGCGCGTCCTTGACCTCGGCGGGCTTGGCGGCCGGCTGCGGCTTGACCGCTGGCCGGTCGATGCGTATCGGCATCACCAGGCCGCGGAACCCACCCGGCCGCGAACCCTCCGGCGTGATGACCAGCGGCTTGCCCACGGCCACCCATCCGAGCGTCACCGGCCCTTTCAGGCTGGCCAGGATGCTGCCCACGTAGGCCGGGTTATAGGCCACCGTGTGACCGACCACCCGGTAACCGGGCCCGGACGTGGCCACGCCACCCATGTCCAGCCGGCACGGCACGCTGGCTGACGAGACAACTTTGCCGTCACGCCGCCCGGTCACCGTCACCCGGCCCGACCGGAACTCCAGGTACACGGGCGAATTCTTCTCGATCACGGCGCCCGCGCGCTTGACCGCTTCCGCCAGCGTGCCGGCGTCAACCGTGGCGGTCACTTCGGATGTCTTCGGCAGCAGCGACCGGAAGCGCGGGAACTCGCCATCGATGGGATGCACGATCAGGTCCCGCGTGCCGTCCGAGAAACCGGCGAACTCGCCATAGCCGTCCTTGCACCCATCCATCGGCGCGGCCAGGTGAACCGTCACGTGCGCGTTCTTGGCGGCCAGCTTGGCGTATGTGGCCAGGATCTTGGCCGGGATCGACGCCTGGCGGCCGGCCGCGTCACCGGTGCCCGCTGCGATCTCTTCCACTGCGAGCCGGTAACGGTCGGTCGCTGCCAGCGTGATACCGGACTCTGCGAAGTCAAACAACACCGTTGTCAGCGACCGCAGCGTGTCGTCAGTGGACGCGCACACAGCCACCCGCCCGACCGCGCCGGCGAAAACGCTTCCGTCCACCGTCGCGACCTCGGCGGGCATCGCCGGCAAGGTGGGGTAGTCCGCCACCGGAAGGAGCTCCACTGACGCACTCACACCCTCGCATTCGAGCGTGAGCGTGTCACCGGTGGCTGTGGCGGTCACTGTCGCGCTCTTGCCCCCCGGCAAGCCCTTCACCGCAGTAACCAGCTCCCGGCCGCGTGGCAGGATCGTTCCGGCGGCCGTGACATCGGCGGAGACGCGCGCCCGGGCGGTCATGTCGTAATCGAACCCACTGACCGTGACCGTGCCAGTGCTGGCCTGTAGGTGAACCCCTGCCAGCACTGGCACGGCCGGCCGCGTAGACAGTCCTTTGACGGCCCATGCCAGCCCGGCTGCCAGGTCGCTCTTGCTTACGGTGAACATCACTTCGGTAGTCACTTTGGGTAACCCTCCCGTTGCCCTAGTGGATGGTTCGATGCGTGGTCAGGCGAACTCGCGCAGAACGGCTAGGTAGTCCTCGCCATCCCAGGTGAGCCGCACGCAGTCGCTGTACTCCGGGTCAGTGGATATCCAGCCGTGCCGTTGTGCGCGCTGGCGGGTGGACTTGCTCACCTGGCGGTCGATGCGCGCGACGGTGCATGGCGGCAACTCCGCCATCGCCAGCGCTGCCAGGTCCTTACGCTCTGCTGCGGTGAGTTTGCGTGCCATTGCTGATCCCTCCCGATCGTTTGGCTAGCCCCATGTGGGCTGTGAGCCGGCCCGGTCACCCGGGCCGGCCGGACAGCTCACGCGGAACCGATTCGCCCCATCGCGGAATCGTGCCTGTCCCACGCCGCCACGACAGGCCAGGGAACGCCCGCCACGTCCACCCGCATCGCCACTACCTCACGCCAGGTCAGCTGAGGATTGGCCTCCACCCGCTCTGCTTTGGCCGCGCGCCATCCCACTTCAATCTCGCGCCGCTCGTCCGCGGTCCATGTCCACGTCTCGCCCATCGCTGCCATCCCCTCCCGTTGCTTGCGCCTCACACTAGTGGACTCTACCCTACTAGGGAAGAGTTGACACGCAGATTCAGCAATCCTCGGCGTGTCGGCACACACACTGACCAGCGACGGGACCAGACCCCCGGACCCGGGACACCCCCCGGAACCCACCCCCTCCCCCCCGGTCCGGTACCAGATGTGCCAGGC
>DASRFJ010000232.1:0-1707 GCA_035651595.1 Streptosporangiaceae bacterium
AGCCGTAGCCGCTGCCCGCGGTGCCGGGCAGGCCGAACGCCAAGGCCAGGTTGATGAACGCGGAGACCGTGTCGGTGCCGTTGCTGTGCTGTTCCGCGCCGCGGCCGGTGAGCACCACCGCGCGTTCGGCGTCCGCGAGCACGCGCACCGCGGCCCGCTGTTCCGCGACCGTCACCCCGGTGATCCGCTCGACCCGCTCGGGCCAGTACCCGGCGACGACCTGGCGCACGTCGGCGAACCCGGTCGTGCGCGCCGCGATGTACGGCTCGGCCACGAGCCCCGAAGCGACCGCGATATGCAGCAGGCCGTTCGCCAGCGCGAGGTCGGTCCCCGGCGTGACCTGGAGGTGCAGGGTGGCGCGCCGGGCCGTCGGCGTCAGCCGGGGGTCGATGACGATCAACGCGCCGCCGTTCTCCTGCTGAGAGGCCAGCCAGCGGGTGAACGGCGGCATCGTCTCGGCCGCGTTGCCGCCAGCCAGCAGGATGGCGTCCGCGTGTGCCAGGTCGGCCAGCGGGAACGGCAATCCCCGGTCCACCCCGAACGAACGCGTCCCGGCCGCGGCGGCCGAGGACATGCAGAACCTGCCGTTGTAGTCGATGCTGGCGGTGCGCAGCGCGACCCGCGCGAATTTCCCCAGCCAGTAAGCCTTCTCGTTGGTGAGCCCGCCCCCGCCGAAGACCCCTGCGCTGTCCCGCCCATGCGCCGCCTGCGCGCAACGGAACTCGGCGGCTATCCGGTCGAGCGCCGTGTCCCAGCTCACCGGCCGCAACGGCCCGTCCCGGCGCTCCCGCATCAGCGGGGATGTGAGCCGGGCGCCGGGAGCCAGCAGTTCGGCGGCGGTCCACCCCTTCTGGCACAGGCCGCCGCGGTTGACCGGGAAGTCGCGGGCGCCGACCTCCGGTGTCCCGGAAACAAGCCGCAGTGACATGCCGCACTGCAGCGCGCAATACGGGCAATGCGTCAGCGTAGGCATTCCTGTACCGTGCACCGTCCGTGTTATCGGGCATCTAGCGTCGCGTTACGCCGGCGAAACGTCTCCCTCTCGGGGGCCTCCGGTGCCCGGTGCGGCCGATGCGTAGCGCGCCGCGGGCGGCCCGGCTGTGCTGGCTGCGTGGACTCCGGAGGCGGTCGGAATCATTCCGGTCAGTTACCCGCCCAATCCGGATCCTGCTGGCTTGGTCTGGGCTTGCCCGGGTTGCCGGTCGCCCAGCGGGGTCAGCGGCAGGCTCGATCGGCGTCGGTTAACGTGGCGGATTTCCCCTTCGTGGTAACGGGACCCCTGTTCACGAGGGTCGATCGCCCACAAAGGGGAAATCCTCCACGTTCTTGGCGGGACTGCCGGTGCGCTCCTATCCCAGTTGACGCACACTGCACTCCAGGCACAGGCTGCGCGCACACGCCGCCAGCGCCCGGCGACCGGCACGGCCACGCGCACGCAATTCGCCAGCAGGGTCCAATCCGGGGGAGCAGCTGACCGCGATAACCCGGCGGATCCGCGGCCGCAGCCCGAAATATGGGTATATATCCGGTTCGCGGTTCGCGGTTCGGGGTTCGCGGCGGGGTGGAGCAGCGGATCGCCTCCGGGAACTCGGGCTACCGGGCGACCACAGCGGATGGATCGCCGACGCGCGCGGCACTGAGGCCCGCTCTAGTGGGCTCGATTGCGCAGTTGACACGCTAACGGAGGGCAGCGCACTAGTTCATGGC
>DASRFJ010000233.1:0-1511 GCA_035651595.1 Streptosporangiaceae bacterium
CAAGATCCGCGGCTACCGCATCGAACCCGGCGAAATCGAGACCGCCCTCCGCCAGCACCCCGCCATCACCGACGCCGCCGTCATCGCCCGCGAGGACACCCCCGGCCACAAGCACCTCGCCGCCTACACGGTCCCCGCCGACGGCAGCACCGCCCCGGACCCCGCAGACCTGCGCGCCCACCTGGCCGCCACGCTGCCTGACTACATGGTCCCGGCCGCGTTCGTCACGCTGGATGCGCTGCCGCTCACCCCCAACGGCAAACTCGACCGCCGCGCCCTGCCCGCACCTGAACACGACAGCACGGCCGGGTACGTCGCGCCGCGCACCCCCGCCGAGCAGGCGATCGCGGAAATCTGGGCTGATGTGCTCGGCCTGGACCAGGCCGGCATCCACGACAACTTCTTCGAGCTCGGCGGCGACTCCATCCTCTCCATCCAGATCGTGTCCCGGCTACGCGCCGTGCTTGGCGCCGACCTGTCCCCGCGCGCCATCTTCACCGCTCCCACCATCGCCGGGCTGGCCGCCGCGCTACCCGACCAGGACCCGGCAGGGCTGGCAGCGCTGCCTATCCCCGCCGTCCCCCACGACGGGCCGCTGCCCCTGTCGTTCGCCCAGCAGCGCCTGTGGTTCCTCGACCAGTTCGAACCCGGCGGCACCCAGTACGTGACAGCCACAGCGACACGGCTGACCGGCCCGCTCGACACCAGCGCCCTCGAACAAGCCCTGACCACGCTGGTCGCCCGCCACGAATCGGTACGGACCACGCTGGACACCCGCGACGGACACGGCGTGCAGCTCATCCACCCGCCCTACCCCGTGCGGCTACCGCTGACCGACCTGTCCACGCTGCCAGAACCCCAGCGCGAAGCCGAGATCACCGCGATCACCGCCCGGGAAGCCGCCGAACCGTTCGACCTGCGCCACGGACCCCTGTTCCGCGTACTGCTGGTCCGGGCCGCCGCCGAGGATCACGTGCTGCTGCTCACCTTGCACCACGTCATCACCGACGGCTGGTCGATGGGCGTCCTGACCAGCGAACTCAGCGAGCTGTACACCGCCGCCCTGGATCACCGCGAGCCAGCGCTGGAACCGCTGCCCGTCCAGTACGCCGACTACGCGGTCTGGCAACGCGGCCAGCTCACCGACACCGTCCTGGCCGACGGCCTGGACTACTGGGCCACCCAGCTAGCCGGGCTGGCACCCCTGGAGCTGCCCGCCGACCACCCCCGCCCCCCGGTCCGCACCTCCGCCGGAGCCACCTGCCAGTTCACCATCGGCGCCGAGGTGACCGCCGGCCTCAAGAACCTGGCCCGCGGCCACGACGCCACCCTGTTCATGGTGCTGACCGCCGCCACCCAGCTCCTGCTCGCCCGCTGGACCGGCCAGGACGACATCGCCCTCGGCACCGCCGTCGCCGGCCGCGACCGCCCCGAACTCGAGCACATCATCGGGTTCTTCGTCAACACCATCGTCCTGCGCACCACCATCGACAGCGGCGCCCCCTTCACCG
>DASRFJ010000234.1:0-3904 GCA_035651595.1 Streptosporangiaceae bacterium
TGCCGGCCTACTCCTGCGCCACCAGCCGCCACGACTTCACCCAGGCGCAGCTCTTCGCCATCCTGGCCCTGAAGACGTTCCTCAAGACCGACTACCGCGGCGTCGTCGCCGTCCTGGACGACTTCCCCGCGCTGCGCGCCGACCTGGGGCTGGCCAAGGTCCCCCACTACTCGACCCTGTGCTACGCGGAGCGGCGGCTGCTCAAAAGGGGGGCTTCCGCAAGCTCCAGCGCCGCGTCTTCCGCCGCGCCCGCCTGCGCGGCCTGATCGGGGACAAGCCCGAGCTGGCCCTCGATGCCACCGGGCTGGACAGCCGCCACGCCTCCCGCCACTACGCCCGCCGCAATAAGTCCAAGCGCTTCCCGATGCGGCGGTTCACCCTGCTGGCCGTCGCCTGCCACACGAAGAGCCACCTGATCGCTGCCGCCGAGGTGGCGGTCGGCCCGACCAACGAGTCGCCGTTCTTCGGCGACCTGGTGGGCGAGGCCGGCCAGCACGCGCTGTGGGACCGGCTGCTGGCCGACGCCGCCTACGACGCCGAGGCCCACCACCAGACGGCCCGCTTCTTCGGCCGCCGCAGCGCCGTGATCCCGCTCAACCGCCGCGGCGCCGGGCGGAAGTGGCCGCGGACGAAGTACCGCCGCCAGATGGTCCGCCGGTTCCGCAGGAAGCCGAAGGGCAGCCGGCACCGGCGGGTGTATGGGCAGCGCTGGCAGGCCGAGAGCGTGTTCAGCCGCAACAAGCGGCTACTCGGCGCGGCGCTGCGGTCCCGCTCCGACGAGTCTCGTGAGCGCGAATGCCTGCTCCGTGTCCTCGCTCATAACCTCATGCTCCTGGCTGCCGCGGAAAACTGATGGTTTCAACAGACTGCACTTTCCGCAACAATCTAATACTCATGCGGCCAATGCAAGAAGGCGTTCAGCGGTCGCGCGGATTTCCTCACCGGAGGCCCCGGCGCATAGAGTCGCGTGAATCTCTTGTCTCAGCAATTCCTGCCGCCACGCCCGCCGCTTGTCGGCGTGGCTGGGCCGCCGGCTCACATCGTCCCACGGGCTCGCCGACCGATCCACCAACCCGTCGGCGGGTCGTTGCCAGGCCCACGCCTCGGTCATGGTGAAGGTCCATAGGCAGATGTGGAACGCCCCGACGCTCGCGCACACGAACCGCACCTGCTGCTGGCCCGCCCCGACGATCTCCTTGCAGTCGCGGAAGGCCGTCTCCAGCGCGAAGCGGTCCGCGACGCTTTCCAGCACGTCGGCCACGCTCGCCGACACGTCAGTGCAGAAGTAGGCCCGCCAGCCGGTCGGCTCGTCCACCAGCACCACCCGGATCGCCCCGCCGGCCGGCCGCCAGGTGGCCGCGAACGTCTTGTACCGCTTCGCCGTCGGCTCCCCGTACAGGTCGAACGTGCCCGTCGCCCACCCGCGCCGCTGGCCAGCCCGCTTGGCCAGGTCGATCCGGCGCTCGCCGTAGACGCGGCTTCGGCCCCGCTGGCCCGGCCGCCGGACGCCCGGCAGCGTGTACAAGGCCGCATCTTTGCGCAGCCGGCTGACGACCGTCACGCCGAGCGCCTTCATCGGTTTGAGGAACGCCGCCTTCGCATAGGCCCCGTCGGTCACCACCCAGAGCAGCTTGCCCCAGTGCCTCACGTTGGACACCGCC
This sequence comes from Streptosporangiaceae bacterium, assembly GCA_035651595.1. Taxonomy (GTDB): domain Bacteria; phylum Actinomycetota; class Actinomycetes; order Streptosporangiales; family Streptosporangiaceae; genus JAFARZ01. The sequence goes on from DASRFJ010000234.1 coordinate 1,662, forward strand.
CAGCGAATGAGTTCGACGGCCAGTTCCAGCTTGGTACGGAACGGCGGCCGGTGCCACGGGTCGATGCCCGCCAGGTCCTTCGCCCGGACGTAGAGCCGGGCGAGCAAAGGCAAGGCGATGATGCCCCACGCCGGGTGTTGGGCCAGAACGGCCAGAACCACCCAGACGTGGCCGTATACGAACGGCCCGCCGGCCGGGCCGGGGGCCGGGTTGTGGTGGGTGCCGGCCCCTTGCACGTGCGGCCCGTACCGCTCGGTCGGCGTGTCATCGAGGGCGAACGTCAGGCGACCGGCGGCCGCGACCAGCGGCTTGACGGCCTGCCAGGTCAGGCGGGCCGCGATGGCGTCGGCCCGCTTGCCCGCGGCGGCGACGGCCGTGTACACCGGCTTGTAGTCGCTGCTCAACCCGGCCGCGCGAATCCAACTCGTGACCGTCCGCCGACCGCGGGCCAGCAGTGCGCCGACATACACCAGTGCCAGCCGGGCGGCGGAGCGCCGGTCGAGGGCGGCGGCGAGGTAGCAGAACCACTGGCACGGCGTGGGGGTCGATTGCGAGAATGACATGGCCGAGTCCGTCCGGGGCGGGGATTGGTGTCGCAACCGCCATCGTCCCGGACGGGCCGGCGTTCGTCCACCCGACGCCGGTGGACCATAGGACTGAATCGATGGCGTGGCAGATCAAAGACATGTCCGATGGCCGGAGCCCGGCCCCGACGCTCATCCGCGGGCCGGCAGAGCTACGAGCCGAGTTGGACCGACTCGCCGGGCTGACGCCTCGGATCGTCGAGATCGGGCCGGTCAGGGCGGGCTGTCTTCTGATTGGGATCGGCGGGCCGTGGATGTCCGTGGAGTACTGCCAACTCAACCCGTGGCGAGCGGAGACCGCCGTCCGTGACCCCGACACGCCGACCGAAGCGAGGCCCGAGTCGGCCTGGTACGCATGTGATGACGAATGGACCGAAATCCCCGGCGAGAACCTGCTACCGGCCGATCAGGCGGCCGAGCTGATCATCGCGATCCTGTCCTCGGGAACGATACCGTCCGACGCCAGATGGAAACCCACATGAGCCAACCCGCCACCGACGACCGTCAGTGATGAATAAGATTTTTCCGGAAAGTGCAGTCTCTTCCTCTCGGCGAGTTTGAGCAGTTCTTGTTCCCGGACGGGATCGAGGAAGGGGGTCATAGGTAAAAAAATGGGTTGTATGGCAGGTATTGCGGATGAGTATGAGACGAAAGCCTCGCTTCCAGCTCTGTGATCTTGCTTTCCAGTTCTTGAATCTTCTTTTCGAGTTCTGTGACTCGTGCCGACGATGCTGGACTGTCTGTCATAGGGAATGAGGGGGAAATGAATCAGCGAGAGCCAATACTGCCTTATTGATTATTGGGGCAACATCCTTCCATAGAAGGATGCGACTATCTTGGCCCTCACTAAGTCATCGTGGGAGTCCTCGCGGCTGGTGTCGGCTATGTTGGGCCAGGACGGTACCGTCCACTCCCGAAAGGGAAACACCAGCAGGGAAGACTCTCGGAGTAGCAGCCGCTGACGCGGCTCGCTTCGCGGCGGGGAAAGATCAATTCCTTTCGGAGGATAGATCGAAGGCTGAGGTACGGCCCCCCTACCCCCCACAAACCATTTTGCAGGTCACGCTCCGGCCGCGCTCTCCGCTTGCGGGGTAAGGCGGTCTCTCTTTCGGATGATGAGTCGAAGGAGAGGTGCCCCGAGGCCCAGCCACCCTGCTCAGTGCGACAGCGCATCTCTTGAGTCAGCCTTGGAATGGTGGCAACACTGTTGAATCCAGCCTTCGGGGCGTCAACTGGCAGTGCTTGCATCCGTCGTGAGATTTCTGTATAAGTGTCTCACGCATTGCAGCTACAATCTTACAGATTGGGAAACGCCCCGCAAGGGGTTTTTCTTTGTGTCGTGTTGACAGGTGCTACACTCATCCCCAGCTTCCACAAAAAGAGAAGCGAGAATCAAAGTCCGCGGACGCGCCGACCCAAGAGACGGCGTCTTCGCGGTGGCCTGGCGGCAAGGCCCTCCGTGAATCATCCTCACAAGGGGATTTTTCTTTATTCGCGGGGAAAGCGGGTCGGGGGCGGCGCGCCCGGGTACAATGGGTATACGCCCGGACCGGAAACAGCCATGAACTCGGACAGCTTTCCCATCCCCGCCGCCCGGCTGCACGTGACGGGCAGCAGCGCCCTCATCGCCCAATACCACCGTGTCCGGCAAGTCTCGGG
>DASRFJ010000235.1:0-1154 GCA_035651595.1 Streptosporangiaceae bacterium
CCGCGGATGAAACGCACCGTAACCCTGTGCGAGGCATCGGTCACGGCGAGCCGGGTGTCGGCCTCGGCCGCGGTGTAGTCGTTGACCGGCAGGCCGCAGGCACCGAGGCCCAATAACAGCGCAGCGGCGGCGAGGCGGAGAGCGGCGACGGTCATTTTCGTGCCCTCGCTCAATCGATCCGGAACCCGACCGGGCCGATCAGGCCCTGGCCGCCGGGTCCCACGGGTCCCTTTGCCGGCCCCGGCAGACCCTGGCGATAGGTCTCGCTGTTGATGACGCGCTGGCTGTCATGCGGCAGCACGAAACCGTCGGTCGGCGCCGACAGGGCGACATTCGACGGCGTCACCAGATACGGGGTGACGATGATGACCAGCTCGCTCTCGTTGTGCTGGAACCGGTCCGAGCGGAACAGCTGGCCGAGGATCGGAATGTCGCCGAGCCAGGGGATTTTCGAGACGTCCTGCTCGGAGTTGTTCTGCAAGAGCCCCGCCAGGGCAAAGCTCTGGCCGCTGCCCAGTTCGACCGTGGTTTCGGCGCGCCGCACGGTCAGGGCCGGAATGGTGAAGCCGGAAATCTGCACCGCGCCGTTCGAGGTGAGCTGGCTGACCTCGGGGCGGATCTTGAGATTGACATGGGTCGGATCGACGATCGTCGGAGTGAAGTCGAGCGACACGCCGAAGGTCTTGAACTCGACGGTGATCTGCGAGCCAGTGACGGGACTGCCGTTGCTGCTGGCGGGCTGCGCCGCGATCGGCACCGGGAACTCGCCGCCGGCGAGGAAGCTCGCGGTCTGGCCGTTCATCGCCGTCAGGTTGGGCTCGGCGAGGGTGGTGATCAGCCCTTCTTGTGCCAAGGCGTCAAGTGTCGCTTGGACGTTCTGGCCGCCGTCGGTGTAGCCGAACTGAAACAGGTTCTGATTTGTGATCTGCTGGCTGAGTATCGGGTTCTGCGTAGTGAATCCGAAACTGCCGTGTTTAAGGCCGTTGGGACTGAACGATGCCGTCCAGTTGAATCCCAGCGCCTTCAGCACGCTGCGGTTCACCTCGGCGATCTTGACCCGCAGGTTGACCTGGTTCGGGGTGGTGACCGCCAGGTCGTTGACGACGTGCGCGCCCTTGATGTCGGTGGTCAGCGCGGCGGCCAGCGCGCGCGCC
>DASRFJ010000236.1:0-1989 GCA_035651595.1 Streptosporangiaceae bacterium
CGTCCTCGGGACCCGAGAGCGTGAGCAGTACGCGAGTTCGTAGGACTGCCCTCGCGGCTGTGCTCCTGAGCGCGACGTTGGTCGCGGCCTCGCCGCCTGGAAACGCGAGCGGGCCTGTCGTTCGCAGGCTTGCCGGTGCTGACCGGTTCGCCACTGCGGCTACGGTCTCGGTCTCGACATTCCCCGCAACGGTCCCCGTGGCGTTCCTTGCACGGGCGGATGCATTCCCGGACGCGCTGGCCGCAACCCCCGCGGCGACCGCTGATCGTGGGCCGGTGCTCCTCGCGACACATGACACGATCCCCGCGTCTACCGCCGCTGAGCTGAGCCGTCTCCATCCCGGACGGATCGTTGTACTCGGAGGGCCTGCGGCGGTGTCAGACACCGTCTTGACTGCAGTCCAATCGTATACAAGCGGCAGCGTGATGCGACTCGCCGGAGCCGATCGTTACGGCACAGCAGCGGCGATATCGGCGGCAACGTTCCCCCCCGGAGTCGCCACCGTGTTCCTTGTCACAGATGCCGGCTACGCGGACGCGCTCACGGCTGGTGCAGCCGCTGGAATCGCGGGTGCACCGGTGCTCATCGTCCAGCCAGGCAGCATCCCACCCGCAACCGCGCAGGAACTCCACCGCCTCCAGCCGCGGTCCGTCGTCATCGTGGGGGGGACGGCAGCAATCTCCGATGCGGTGAGGGCCGCGGCCGGCACGTATACGACTGGTGCGGTGACCCGCGAGGCCGGCAACGATCGGTACGCGACAGCCGTCGCCCTGTCGCAGGCCGCCTTCGCGGCGGCGCCGGCGGCGGCCGCATACCTCGCAACCGGAATGAACTTCCCCGACGCGCTCGCAGGAGGGGTCGCTGCCGCCCTGGCGCCCGGCCCGCTCCTGCTTGTCCCAGCGACCTGTGTCCCGAGCGATGTGCGGGGTGAGATCGCGAGGCTCGGAGTGTCAAACCTCGTGGTACTGGGCGGCCCCGCCGCAGTTGATCCAGCAGTTGAGTCACTCGCGCCTTGCCCGCCAGCGGCGGCGCCGACGTCGGGGTCGGGCTGCGTGCTTTCCGGCGGTGCTGCGCCGGCGTTCTGCGACACCTTCGACCAGCCCATGGGGACGGGGAACCGCTCGGGCCAGCTCAACGGCACCGTGTGGGGCGTCAGCCGGATCAGCGACGACTACAACATCGGCCAGTCCCAGTACGACGTGTGGTTCCCCTCGACGTCGTCGGTGTGCAACACCGCGCCGGTGAACTCGCCCAACGACGTGCAGGTATGCAACGGGCAGTTCGCCGAGACCTCCAACGACGGCCACCAGTTCGGCTGCAACCTCGGCTGCGGGGACCAGACAGTGCTGGCCGCCTACCCCAAGCAGCCCTTCGACTTCGCCGGGCGCACCGGCCACGTCGTGTTCGACCTGGGCGACGACAGCCAGGGCATCCATGCCGCCTGGCCGGCCTTCGCCATCACCGACCTTCCCACGCCCGCCCCCTACGGTGCGCCACTGCCCGGCATGCAGGGCTACGCCCGCAACAGCTTCGTCATGTCTATGGCCGAGAACCCCTCCGGGCAGCCCAACGGCGGCTGCCCGGGCGTGGACCAGGCGATGACCACCCAGGACTACGTCCCCACCGGCTTGACCGTCCAGCCGATGGGCTGCGTCACCCCCGGCAGCCCCACCGCCCTCAACCACTTCGAGATCGACGTGAGCCTCCACGAGGTCGACGTCTACGCCACCAACGCCGGCGCTCCCGCCTCCAGCGAGCAGCTCATCGACAAGATCACCGGCTTCACCATGCCGCTCACCCGCGGCCTCATCTGGCTCGAGGACGTGCACTACAACGCCTGCAAGTTCAACAGCCAGTGCAACCACACCTTCGTGTGGGACAACGTTGGCTTCGACGGGCCGGTACTGCCCCGCGACCTGTCCTTCGACGTGCCCGACGGCGGCACCCCGAGCAACACCGCCCCCGGGGCCGTCAACCTCGGGTGGCCGG